>CAJUAP010000011.1:49840-78653 GCA_910584435.1 uncultured Acetatifactor sp. | reverse complement strand
CAAAGCGCAAAGGACGCGCAAAGCGCAAAGGACGCGCAAAGCGCAAAGGACGCGCTTGGAAGAATGCCGCCCTTGCATTCTTCCAGGAAATGACTTAGAAAATCTTCATTTCCTTCACACTTATAATATACAGGAAAGGACAACATTATGCCAATTACAGCAGATTGTCATTTGCATTCTTCTTTTTCCGGAGATTCCCATACTCCTATGGAACAAATCATCCTGAGGGGAATTACAGCGGGTTTCACTACATTATGCTTTACGGAGCACAATGATTTTAATTATCCAGACAGCCCGGAAGAAGCCGGAAATATTTTTTTATTGAACACGGACTCTTATCTCTATGATCTGGCGAAACTGAAAGAACAATATAGGGATAAAATAAGAGTACTATTCGGCGTGGAACTGGGATTACAGCCGGAAGTCCTACGCCAAAATGCAGTTTTTGCCAAATCCTATGCATTTGACTTCATCATCGGCTCTTCCCATGTCTGCCATGGGAAAGATCCCTATTATCCTGCATTTTTTGAAGGGCGCAGCAAGGAAGCCGCCTTACGCGAATATTTTGAGTCCATTCTGGAAAACGTTAAAAAATTCTCCAATTTTGATGTATACGGACATTTGGACTATGCAGTGCGCTATGCTCCCGGCTTGGATACGGACTACTCTTACGAAAAATACCATGACATATTGGATGAGATTCTAAAGCTTCTGCTGGAGAAGGGAAAAGGCATTGAGCTCAACACCGGCGGTCTGAAAAGCGGTATGCACGACCTGCATCCCTGCAAAGGCATCTTAAAACGTTATCGCCAGCTGGGGGGTGAAATTATCACCATAGGTTCCGATTCTCATAATACGGAAGATATCGGAGCACATTTTGAACATGCAGCCTCTGTTCTGGAAGAATGCGGCTTTCGCTATTACTGTGTCTTCGAGAAAAGAACTCCTGAATTCCACAAGCTTTCCTAACCTTCAGGAAAGGAAGCCAATGCCCGTTTCATTAAAACAAGGCTTCCTTTCCCCTTCCATACCGAGCCATACTATTACAACCTGTACTATACCATTCCAGACCAAGCTATTACAACTATACTATACCATTCCAAGCCATCACAATCTATACCATTCCATTCCAGGCTGTTACAACCTATACCATTCCACACCATTACAATCATTACAACCCTTGCAATTCATACAACGATCTTTTCGATGCTCAGTCATCCTCTTCTTCCAATATTTCATTCAGCTCATCTCTGGCATCCATGATTTCATCATGGTCTCCCCGTTTCAGAGCGGCTTCAAAGGCAGTTATATAGTGATCGAGCCTGCGTCTGCGGTCCCCCAGTGCTTCCTCATACATGCGCTCCGCCCTGAGCAGCACCAGACGATTTTCTTCGTAATCTCTGGGCTGGATTTTCAGATAGGCCAGTTCTTCCATGCGCTTTTTGACTTCTTCCTCCGTCATCTGGTTGTCCTGCCCTTTGATAATCATCTTCCGGCTTTCCCCGGTGGACACTACCGTAACCTCCACTTCCAGAAGGGAATTAATGTCATATGTATATGTCACATCCACTGATTCACGGCCCTTCGGCCCCTTGGGAATCTCTATCTCCAGTTCTCCCAGAAAGAGATTATTCCTTGCAAACCGGCTCTCTCCCTGAAGAACCCGAACCCGTACCTTCTCCTGGTTATCCCTTACGGTATACAGCCGCTCCGTATGGCTGGCCGGGATTACCGTATTCCGCTCGATAATGGGGCAGAATCTGCCATCCTCATATTTTCCTTCCTCATATTCCACCACCACCTCAGTTCCTAAGGTAAAAGAACATACATCTGTCAGAATGACTTCTTTTACCTCTTCACGGCGCTCCTTCATCGCCGCCTGCACCGCTGCGCCAAGAGCAACGGTCTCGTCCGGATTCAGCTTGGTATCCGGGAATTTCCGGAATAATCTGATCAGAAACTCTCTCACAATGGAAAGCCTGGTAGCACCGCCAATCAGAATCACTTCGTCAATATCCCCAAGCTTCAACCCTGCATCCGCAAGGCTCTTCTTCACCGGTTCCCGTATTTTCATAAGAAGTTCTTCACAGGCTTCCTCATACTCCTTATATGTAATCTGCTGTTCCAGCGTCTCCTCATGATACAAATAGCTCACGGTAACCTTGTCCGATTCACTGATAGCATATTTTGCCTTTTCCGCCTGACGGTATAACCTCACCTGCTCTTTCTCGGACAATTGCTGTAATGTAAGCTTTGCCTTCTGCAGAAATAGCTTTGCCATTACCTCCGTAAAATCCTCACCGCCCAGATAGTTATCTCCCGCAACGGCGCGGACCTCTAAAATGTTGTGGTATAATTCCAGAATGGATACATCAAAAGTACCTCCTCCAAGGTCAAATACCAGGAATCGGGTATCTTTTGTCTTATCATATAACCCATATGCCACCGCCGCCGCAGTGGGCTCTGAAATCATCCGCTCCACCTTAAGCCCTGCCAGTTCTCCGGCACGCTTTGTAGCCTTTCTTCTCTTGTCGTCAAAATATGCGGGCACACTGATCACAGCTTCCGTAACTTCCTCTCCAAGATACTCCTCCGCATCTTCCTTCAGGGAACGAAGCACCATGCTGGACAATTCTTCCGGCCTGAAATGTCTGCCGCTCAGGACATATTCCCGCTCTGTCCCCATGCTTCTCTTAAATGTCTGCGCCACAGAGTCAGGATACAGGCTCATACGCTCCCTGGCAGTTTCCCCTACGAACACATTCCCCTCTTCGTCCACACTGACAACGGAGGGTGTAAGATTCTTTCCCAGCCTGTTGGGAATGATCTTCGGCCCTTCTTCCGTAAAATATGCAATTAAGCTGTTGGTAGTCCCCAAGTCAATTCCTACTATCATATAAACCTTCCATTTCCCATCAAGTTTTTTATTTCAGCCATGCCGTATTGCATCATGGCCCTCTTTATTATATACCAGTATAACACAATTGTCTCATATATTCACGATTTTTTTCATATTGGCAAAAATTATATTGGAAAAATTCTTAATCCCTTCCAAACGTATACAAAAAAGGAAGCCTGCCCATAGCTTCCCTTCTATTTAGAGTCCTGTCTCTCCACTTCAGCCCCCTCTTGCGGGAGAGAAATTTTCAGCTGCAAAGGGCTCACCTGAAGATTCTCCCGGGGGCTTCCGTTCCGAGACTGTTTTAAATTTCCTCTTGACATTTCTGAGCTGGACTATATGCTGCCCCTGAAGAATGTTACTGTTCACTCCGTTCACAGTAACAAGCCTTCGCAGAAGGCTTTAGGCACAGAAATCGCAAGTGAGCTTGCTCACTTTGAGCGGCGATTTCGTGCACTATGGTCCAAGCTGTCATCCTGACAGCTTGGATTTTCATGCAAAATACGCATGAAAACGCCTCGCGGCGGCAGCCGGTGAACAGTAACTGAAGAATACATTTGAGCAGTATTTATTTCAGTAACAAAGAAAGCACCTTAGGACGAGCACCTCTTTCATACCTGAATTTTAAAGCATGCCTGATAATTTCCGGCAAGTAATATTTATCATTTTCTATCCTTAAATATCCTTCCTGTTTCATAATTTTTTCCTCTCCCTGCGTAAAACCAAATCTCTCACCGGAGAATGGCAAAACCTTATATTCTATTGGTGCATTTTCCAGCTTATCCAGGATTGGTCCTAACGCCTTGATCTCATCCCTTATTTCACTTATTTTATCACTTGAACAATCCGATACCGCTTTTTTAATTTCTACCGGCATCAAATATCTGTCAGAGTAAACCGGTTTCCCCTCATTCACGGTAGCTTTCTCCAAAAACCTTATAATGTCACGTGCCTGTAATTGTCCGTTAAAATCCGACAATGCCGCCAAGATCCATCTTGATGAATTTGCTTCGTTAGATGTGGGCTTTCCCAGCTTAATTCCCCATAATTTATGAAGCGTCCGCTCAATTACCTCTTTAGGCGCCATTTCAAGTGCAGCATCCTCTCGATAAAAACCTGGTACAGCCTGATTTACCAGCCAGACTACAAGTCTCAACGCCTCTGTGCTTGACCATTGCAGTTCTACAGAGCGATACAACGAATAAAATTGTTCATAATTAGTAGTCAGAGAATCCCGTACCATATCCTTTCTCAAAAAAATCATCAGCCCCAAATGCTCATAAGCTATTTTCACTTCCTCGATCAAATCTCTGCAGAGTGCCGCGATAGCGTTTTTTTCATTTTCAGAGGATATCGTATGTTGGAAAATTTCCTCCAGCCCATCGACTAAAAATACCACTTTGATGTGCTTGTCTCCCAATTCCTGATCCAGTTCTTCCAGCGATTGATATGCATTATTCACAGCATCCAAGATAATTTTCTTCCAAACATTCTTCCATTCTAAAATATCATGCTTTTCTCGTATATCTTTCAATAATGCATCTCTGCTGTTGACATATACAGTATGATTCACTTTTCCCCTCATGCTGAATTGGTTATAATTGTCTATAGCATTCGTTATGATTTCCGAGAACTCTCCTGCATTACCGGAAGCCAGCAGCGGAACAGTGACTGTATGCATATTGCTGTTCTTCTCGGTTCTAATATTATTTTTATCCATACATATAATAAAACGCTCCCAATATTGATTTCTTAAAATCTCTTTGTATAAAAAAGTTTTTCCTGAACCCTTCGCTCCCATTATTACTGTGTTCGGAATGTCGTATTTATATTTTTTAATCAGATTGCCAATAGAATCAGTCATTAATACTTTGAATGCCCCATTTCCTTCTGCAGTAATTTGGTTTTCAGCAATATTATGAATATTTTTAATAATTTCCCTTCTTGTTAATTTATGATTTATTTTCTGCTCTGTTCTGGGCGCACCATAACTATTTTGAACAATTTCATAAATATTATTGTAAAACTCCCTTCCGCTTAAGACTTTCATTATTTTAGGCAAAGACTCTAAATGTACAAGCTCACTTGCAAAAGGAAGCTGTGTCACAATATCATCCGTTACAAAAACACTGTCATCTGTCACATACTGATCATAGACAGCTACAAGTTCACTGATAATATCTGTGGTATTTACCCCCTCCTGGCTCATTGTTAATAAGATTTCCGGTATCTTAGAATTCTCATTTAATATCAACCCCTTACTTAACTGATGCAGTAAAATCTCGGTTCCCCTCACAGACTGGTATGATGTCGATGTTATCAGATATTTTTTTACTCTTGGGTCAAACAGTAAAGGCGCCGAAAATTCACTTAAGCCCGCCCGTAGATCAACTAACACCATCTCCGCATTTACTTTCTCGCCCAGTTTGGACAAAACCTCTGCCAGAATATACTTTTTATTATAACTAAGCGCAAGACTCTCCGGACTCGAATACATATCCAACAGCTGTTCTATATACCTGTAAGTCGGCAGAACAATATGTTCTACCATACTCTTTTCTGTCTCTATTTTGACTGTTAATTCCGATATTTTATCGACAATCAAATTTATCACTTCATCAATATTCTCTTTTTCCTGTGTCATTTCCAATAAATCTATATAACTAAATGCAGCTTCCTCCTGTTTCATAGTCAGCCATGTAATTCCAGGAGCTTCTATATCCGCATCTACAATAAGAATTCTTTTAGGATTTTTTACGTCCCTCAATGAAGACCATGCCTTAACAAACGCCAAAAGTGATAATGTACGTCCAACACCGCCCTTATAGGAGTGGAAAGCGACCACAGGCACTCCGGGCAGTTCTTTATATAAAAGTTCAGGACAATATGCAGAACTCTGATATAAAACTTCTTTAAAAAGCGGTGTTACCACATTTGTTTTGTTCTCATATTCTTCCATCTCAAAAGTAATACTCAAATATTCACCTGGTATATCCAAAACTATCCTTTTACTTTCCTCATCATATTTTTTCTCGAATATTTCACTTAATATATTTGAAACTGTATTATCAGCTTCCTTTTCACTGTAATGAATAATAATTTCGTCAGTGTATACTTCAGCATCCGCAATTACAGTTCCCCACTTATCTTTATTCAATAATAATTTTCTTTCAACATCCTTCCATGTGTATAGCAGCACTTACTTCACATCCCTTCTTTAATCCAACATGCAATGTTATGTAAGGATTGTTCCATTTTTTCTTCATTATCCTGTTCTTTTTCTTGTGTCCTGATACAATAACGGTATAATTGATGATAAGTCTCTGACACTGCCTGATCCTTATGTACCGTTTTTATCTGCGGAAATTTGAAATTGCCTTCCTGCCCTAACGCTTTTATCATTTTCTCCAGATTATGAGACTTTAAGACATCCTTTTTCTTTTCATCAGCGCTGTCAAATATTTTTTTAGGATCATCTTCGTGCCATCTATCCAGCAGCATATACTTCAACCCACATTCCACACAATAAACCAGTAATAATCTTCTGCTATTCACATCAGAATTATTTCTTTTCAGTTTCTTATACAATTCATAATGCTTTTCATATCCTTTTCTGTAATCTCGTTTATCTGCAATCAGCATATCCTCATTCCTCTCACATGCAGCACAAAATTTGATTTATTCAGATTTGATTTATTCAGATTTGATTTATTCAGATTTGATTTATTCTGCAGACATAATGCGCTGAATGGCACGCATATGCATATCCCAGGGCTGTACTTCCAGATTGCGCTGCAGTCTCTCCCTTGCCTCATCCATTCTGCCCATTCTGATTAAGAACAGAATCCTCACGCTCTCCATCTCCTTACAGACAGGATAGGTGCACTCATGACAGATTTCCCTTTTGCTCTCTCTGTCCAGCAATTTCTGCAGCCTCTCCGGCGGCTCCGTATAATACGCAGCCAGGAATTCTATCTGCAGATGCTTTTTCTCCCGGTTAAAGTACCTGCTCTTACCTGAAATCTTCTCTTTTTCCAGCCAGTTCTGCAGCCGTTTTGCGAACTTTCTTCCGCTCTTCTCGGCTCCGCATAAAATACATGCAAACACAGCATCACAGATTCTTCCCTCCATGGTGCTGTCAGATAAACCGCTCCCCGCCATCTTCTCAAATGCCCTTATGGCTGCCGTTTTATTTCCGTTCAATAATTCCGCCCAGCCCTTGCTGCCGTAATATGCAGGATAGGATACTACCTCGCGCTTCGGCCTTGCCGACGGAGTAAAAGTAGTGCGAAACGCCTTCAAAGTATATCTGACAGTGCTTCCATGCAGCTCGCTGCCCCACTGCCTGACGATCTGCAAAGCCTTTGCTTCCATTCCGGCGCTGAGATATAACCTCACAAGCTTCTCATACCTGGTCCACTGATCCTTGCCATAAAAGCGTTCATAGATAGCAGCCGCTTCTTCCACATTGCCTGCACGCATGGTAAACTCCGACAGATTATCACCAAACCAATTGCTCTTGCTCTTCCCCACCAGATATTCATACTGCTTATACGCCGCCAATGCCCTCTCATAATCCCTCAAAAGCGAATAAAGATTTCCCATATCCGCATAAATAATGGGCGACATTTCATCATCTATATAGAGAACCGCCTTTTTCATGTAATACAGAGCCTTATCATAATCCCCCTGGTATTTATACACAAAACTCAGGCCGTTCAGCGCATAGGGATTGGAAGGATTTATGTACAGGGCTTTCTCGAAATCCTCCTTGGCCTCCTGATAGTGGTGCGCTACCCTGTGGAAAATCGCCCGTTCCACCAGCATAAAATCATCGGGATAATGATACAGATACTCTGTCAGAATGGGCAGCCCCTTTTCATAATACCCTGCCTCCCCCTCTTCCACACGTCTGTGAAACTCCGCCCGGAAATTTCTCAATTTCTGATTCAGCTCGCCGGTATCCATAATCGCATGAGTCTTCTGGTATTCATAAGCGTCGAGAACAGCGCTTTTGACACCGTTTTCCTTCGCATCCTTCAGCACCTTTTCCAGCTCTTCCTGATAATCCAGATCCAAATATACCTTTGCCAGATACTCGTATGCCTTGACAAACGTCGGAAAATACCGCATACACTGCATGGCGGACTGCACCACCCCTCTGGCATTGAGCTGTCTTCTGTACACCTCCAGGGCTGATGCATATGCTGCAAAAATCTGATATTCGTCCACCAGCTTGTTAATAATATCCAGACTTTGCTCATATTCCTCCATTTCCATATACACCTGCGCCATTTCCAGGTGAATCCCGATATCCTTGGCTCCTCCCAGGATCACGTTTTCCCCTTCTTTAACGGCCAGCTTAAAATACTCCTTATCCTTGAATCCCAGATTGTGATAGCACTGCATGCGGATCAAATATGCCTGCCGCAGCCTGTCTTTATCCCTTTTTTCCGCCGTTTCCGGATTGGCCATTCTCTTTTCCAGCATCGCTTCCCAGCGCTTTGACATGGCAATGGCATCCTCATACTCCACATACTCCACGTAAAGCTTTGCCAGCAGACCGCTGTATTCCGTCTCCTTTTCAGGCGGCAGATCCTTTTCAATTCTTCTCGCCAATTGAATTCCCCTGGCGATTTTCCCATCCTGCAGAAAACACCAGCAGAGTTCCAGTGCCGGTTCCCATCCTCTTGTCTCCCGGTACTTTGCCTCCAGCTCCATCTCAATCCTGTCATTTACTTTTCCCAGAAGCTCCATAAAATCATCGTCGCCCCCGGCAATCAGCACCTTTTCCGCACAATTCTTGGCTTCCCTGTACTGCCCCTGGGAATAGTACCACTCTGTCAGACGCACATTGGCCATGTAATGAGAGTCACTTGCAGCTTTCAATTCCTCATACATCTCAGCAGCCTGTCTGCGTCCTTCCTCCCCCATACCCCATAGAATCTCGGCGGCATTATAAGAAATCATGGCATCTCCGGGATATTTCCTGCGCTGTTCCTTCATAATTGCAATGGCTTCGTCTGTCCGCCCCTGTTCCAGCAGCAGATGCGCACGGCAGATTTCCATCACAGGATGCTGTATCTTAAGTGCATCTGCACTCTGCATACATTGTGCGGCTTCTTCCCATTTCTTCTCCTGCAATGCCTGCCAGCAGCGATCATAATATTGCAGGAACAAGTCGTAATCCCCATCCTCCGGGCCTTCAAACTGTGCAAATTCTACATCCTCCCCACGCTCACACTTGCCCATAACATAGCGTATAAAATGGGCCGGAAATTTCTCCCTCAGGGATTTGGCATCATTTACAATATTTAATTTCTTATCCAGCAATTGCCATACCTGTGTGGGAAGTTTAAAATGCTCCATGAAAAAGCGGAGCAGCTTCACCCGGCAGTTTTCCTCTTCTTCCAGGGACAGGAAGATATCATCATCAAAAAGAGCCTTCCAGAGCTCAACATTCTGACGTCTGTGAATATCAGCGTAAATTTCTGCCGCTCTGCTTACCCATATGCCGGAAGGCGTCGTGTCCGGAGGAGCGGCAGGTAATTCCTCTTTCTCCTCATCTTCTTCCCTTGCGTACCTGCAGGCTCTCTCATATGCTCCGCGCAGCAGCTTAAACCCCTCAGGATCATCCTCCGGATTGGTTACAGCCAGCTTCTCCCTATATGCGTTTTTAATACTTTTCTCATCCTTTGTGATTTCAAGTCCTAACCTCTGGAAAGCTTCCGCTTGATTCATACAATTCCTCCAAAAAGGGGCCGAAGAATCCTTCTGCCCCTTCCGTTCATCTTCTAAAACATAAATTTATCTGCAAAATAGGCATCCAGATCCGCAATCGCCACTCTCTCCTGCTCCATGGAATCCCTGAAACGAACGGTCACGCAGCCGTCTGTCTCGGAATCAAAATCATATGTGACACAGAAAGGAGTTCCTATCTCGTCCTGACGGCGGTATCTCTTACCGATATTGCCTCTGTCGTCATACTCACAATAATATTTCCTGCTAAGTTCCGTATATATCTTCTCGGCGCCCTCTCCCAGCTTCTTAGACAGAGGAAGCACACCAATCTTCACCGGCGCCAATGCAGGATGGAAACGCAGCACTGTCCGCATATCGCCGCCTTCCAGCTCTTCTTCATCATATGCCGCACAAAGGAACGCCAATACCACTCGGTCTGCTCCCAGAGAAGGTTCGATTACATATGGTATGTACTTCTCCTTCTTCTCATCATCAAAATACGACATATCCTCCCCGGAAGTATTCGCATGCTGTGTCAGGTCATAGTCCGTTCTATCGGCAATTCCCCACAGTTCACCCCAGCCAAAGGGGAACAGGAATTCAATGTCCGTGGTAGCTTTGCTGTAAAAGCTCAGTTCTTCCGGACTGTGATCCCGAAGCCGCATCTCGTCTTCCTTTATCCCAAGAGAAATCAGCCAGTCCCGGCAGAAACCTCTCCAATATTGGAACCATTCCAAATCCGTATCAGGTTCGCAGAAGAATTCCAGCTCCATCTGCTCAAATTCACGAGTGCGGAAAGTGAAATTGGCAGGCGTAATCTCGTTGCGGAAGGACTTCCCAATCTGGCCGATACCAAAGGGAATCTTCTTGCGTGAAGACCTTTGCACATTCTTAAAATTGACAAAAATACCCTGGGCAGTCTCCGGCCGCAGATATACAACGCTCTTGGCATCCTCCGTCACTCCCTGAAAGGTCTTAAACATCAGATTAAATTGACGGATATCCGTAAAATTATGCTTGCCGCAGCCAGGACATGGAATATTGTGTTCTTCCACAAATGCCTTCATCTGCTCCTGACTCCATGCATCCACGCTTTCTGCCAGTTCAATACCTTTCTCTTTGCAGAAATCTTCAATCAGATTATCCGCCCGGAAACGTTCATGACACTCCTTACAATCCATCAGAGGGTCAGAAAAGCCGCCCACATGACCGCTTGCCACCCAGGTCTGAGGATTCATCAGGATAGCACAGTCCACACCTACATTATAGGGATTCTCCTGAATAAATTTCTGCCACCATGCCTTCTTCACATTATTCTTCAACTCCACACCAAGGTTGCCGTAATCCCAGGTATTCGCAAGCCCCCCGTAAATCTCGGAGCCTGGATATATAAATCCTCTCGCCTTCGCCAGCGCCTTAATTTTATCCATCGTCTTTTCCATGTCTAAACCATCCCTTTCCTCATTTTAATAAAATATACGCAAGCCCCTCTACCTCAAAAGTATTCACACTTCCATCCTCATTCAGGCTGGCGCCATCGCTGATATAAGCCACCCTGCCAGGACAATAGATATCTGCCTTCACATCCGTCACAATCAAATACTGACCGGATACCTGCTTCAGCTGTTCTTCGGTATAGAGCGTATTATCCTTCACATTTTTCAGAATTGCCTCACTGCCATATCCCATGGACAATGCTTCACTCACCATACCATAAAACATTTGGTTGGTTCCATAGAACAGCTCATTTCCAATAAAATCCGTACAGCTCTGCCAATTGCCGAATTGATATGTCACTGCCGCCCTGCCGCTGTCATCCGGCAATGCTTCCACTTTTTCCACAGTGACGAACGCCTCCGGCGCCCTGTCCGCATTAAACTGACTGACTTCCTTCACCGCCATGGAAGTCAACTCTGATATATTATAGTCTGCTCCATCAAAGTCCGTTACCAGCCAGAGCGTAATCTCCCCTTCCTTACTGATGTATATCGTCTGCCCAGTTACAGATTCCGGTTTCTTCGTTTCACCGCAGCCTGTACAAAATAGAGCACAAAGGCAGACCATCGCCATGAGTCTTCCAATCTTTTCCTTCATATACATATACCTTTCCAGAAATTCTGTGTTCTATTGTATCAAAAAACATAAATTTTTTCAACACAGAGTTTTCAGAACTTCCAGGCTCTTAAAATCACGCCCTACAAAACGCTTCATATATTCTGCCGAAACATCCTTTAACTGCTCCAATACCTTATCTGTCACAGTAAATGTGTACAATTTCTCAATAGAACTTGCTGCTATGTATTGTAAAGTATATACCGTTGATGCTTCCAGCGCCTCATCCTGGGGCGGTCCGGGAAATTCTCCATTGACTGCTATGGCCCTGCACTCGAAAATGCAGCGCACAAGAGGCTTCGGCAATGCCGGTACACTCAAAGCACGCAGGGACTGGTACAGAAGTTTCATCATTTCCCGCTCATCATTATTCTCCCGTGTATAATAATCCGTCACTTCCACAAAGTACATACCATAACACGCGCCGACATAATCTGTCCGCAGCTCTTCAAAATAATTTTGAATATCTGCTTCTACAAGTGTATAAGAACTTTTTCCTTCATAAAGCTTAAAACTTCCAAAAGAAAAAGGGGCGGCTGCAGCCGCCAGACGGCTGCCCGGTTTGCGGGCGCCTCTGGCAAAAGCCGAAATTTTCCCCCTTTCCTTAGTCAAAAGGCTGATATGTCTGTCGTATTCTCCCACCGGAGACTGCTTCAATATAATCCCTGTTACTTCTATATGTCCCTGCATACTCGCCTTCACTTGCCTGCGTGCCTGATATAAAAGATAAATAATCCTCAATCCGGCCGCTGTTTTCAAATTTCTTCCAGTATTTTTCTTCCCGTGTATCCATCTTTCGCATCCCCTTACAATCAGTTCGGTTTACCATTGATAGGGTTTGCATTTTCTGGTTTTCTATGCGCATTTTTCTGAATTCTAGCTGCCAGAAATATCCTTCTGGTCATATCCGAAATTCTTCATAAGGCAGTCGCTGTCACGCCAATCTTTCTTCACCTTCACCCAAAGCTTCAGGTTTACCTGCATTTCCAGGGTTTTTTCAATTTCCCGCCGGGCGGCGGAACCAATCTTCTTCAGCATCTGTCCGCCCCTGCCAATGATAATCCCCTTGTGAGACTCCTTTTCACAGACAATCACCGCATCAATATGACAGATTCTCCCCCGTTCCTTCATACTCTCAATGCTCACCGCAATGCCGTGAGGTATCTCCTCTTCTAATAAACGCAGTGCTTTTTCCCGTATCATCTCCGCAGCAATCTGGCGCATGGGCTGATCGGTAATGGTGTCTTCATCATAGAACGCCGGCCCTTCCGGCAGATATCTGAAAATGCATTTTACCAGTTCTTCCGTATTCTGCCCCCGGAGCGCTGAAACCGGTACAATTTCCTGGAATTCCAGCTCTTTGCGGTAAACATCAATAAAGCGAAGCACCTCATCCTTCTTAACCGTATCCGTTTTATTAATCACAAGAATAACGGGTACTTTTACATGTTTCAGTTCTTCAATAATGTGCCGCTCTCCTGCGCCGATATAGTCCGTAGGTTCCACCAGCCACAGAATCACATCCGCCTCACCCATAGTATGCTCTGCCACGTTCACCATATACTCTCCCAGCTTATTCCTGGATTTATGAATACCGGGGGTATCCAGAAACACAATCTGCCCTTCCTCCAAAGTCAGCACAGTGCGAATACGCCCTCTGGTAGTCTGCGGTTTATTGGATGTAATGGCAATTTTCTGTCCAATCAGCCTGTTCATCAAAGTAGACTTGCCCACATTGGGTCTGCCTATCAGTGTAACAAACCCTGATTTATAAGCATTCTTTTTCTGATTGTCTTCCCGTTCATTTCTATGACTGTTTTCCTGTATGTCACTGTTACTCATATTCATCTCCCTGCCTGTGGAAGCAGACATCCCATCAATATTTTTAAGCTTCCTGTCAAGCTGCCAAGGCAAACTTGTTTGTTTGTATTCTTATATTCTATCACACTTTTGATTCATCTGCAATACAATACCGTCAGTTTTCTCGAATGCGCGTTCTTTTTTTGACATAATCGTTATTCTTTCTCTGTCTGTTGCTCTTTCTTCATCGCCTGCCCGTTCTTCATTTCCTTTTTTGAGCGCCGTTTCTGTCCTGACTTGCGCAGAATTACTGCCGCCGCCCCAATGACAACAGCCCAGATAACAAGGTAGGGACTATTTACCGCAACCCATACACCTGCATCCACAATACCATCTCCGATATGATGAAGGCTCTCTGCAAATCCTGTTTCTATTCTCTCCCATGCCGTCTGTTCTGCTGCAGGCGTCAACTCCTTCACTTCGGTTATCTTCAGCACTACAGTGCTATATTCCACCAGATTATCAATGGTACGAAGCTGAGACTCCATACTTTCCAGCTGATAACGCACCTCTGATAAGCGTTCCTCCAATGTAATGATTGTTTCTACAGAATCAGCCTTATCCAGAAAATCCAACAGCCTTGACTGCTCTGTACGAAGCGTATCTCTGCGGCCCTCCATATCTACATAGGATAATGTAACATCCTTTACATCATCGCTGCGTCTGACGATGTTACCCGTGCCGCATATCATATCCATAAAGCCATTCATCTGCGAAGCAGGGACGCGGATGGTCATATCAGCATATCGGGAGGCGCGGCTGCCGGTGTAGCTGCTGCCGTTATATGCCTCCATACTCTCTATATAACCTCCCATATTCCGAATCTGTCCTTCAATACCGGACATGGTCTGTTCAAATTCTTTTGTTTCCAGCTCAAGTCGCACAGTTGTAATCAGCTTACGTGCATCCGTAATGCCCTCTATCCCCTGTGAAGCATTTTCTGTTCTCATATCACTTTCAGCGGTCTGAAAGCCGTCACCGCCATACAGGCTTCCCCCTGCCATGGACGAATTGACACTGTCCATTGAATAATCTTCCGATAATATGCTATTACTTTCCCCATACGTATCCCCGCATCCCGTACACAGGAGCACTGCCATAGCACACACTGCCATGTGCAGCCCCCATCTTTGCCGCCAGTCCTTATGTGTGCATATTATGTTTTCTGCGTAATTATGTGTTCTTTTTGTCCGTTTTACGCACTTCCTTTTTCCTCTCCGTTTTTCCATTTCCCGGTTCCTCCCTCTTTATACTGTGATTAAATAAGACCGGAGCGTCTGTTCTGACACTACGGTCTTATTCAATACAACGAAAAATCTTAGAAAAGGTTCTCCAATTTCATAAATTTGTCTGCATCCGACCTGATTTTCTGCTCATTTCCCACAACACACAGATAATCCTCTTCCATAAAGGCTTTGATATAAGCAGCCAGACTGCGAATATCCTCCGGTGTGGCATTTAACACTTCATCCCTCTCCTTTTGAAGCATATCATATGTCAGGCCCCTCATATACGCACCCTTAGAACGCCGTCCCTTCGCTGAAGCAGTCAATGGGACATCCAGGCTGCTGAAAGCGCCGATAATATATTGTGTCATGGTTCTGTCATCCGCCTCGTACTTTTCAATGAAATCCGCAGCCTTCTCATACACATCGATGGTCTGCTCCAGATTGGGGTCACGATAAGATACAAAGTAACAGGAACCATTCCTGGCAAAATCACACATGCAACCGTATGCACCTCCCTTGACACGGATATTCGTCCACAGATATTCATATCCCATCATCACCTTCAGCACATTTAACACTCCTGTATATGGAAGCCCCTTCCTCGTAAAATTCCCCGCGCGGCACACATACTGCACCTGCCCCGCATTCATAAAGCCTTCATTCTTCCTGGACAATACAGGCACATACTCTCCCTGCTCCACCTGACAGGTATACAGCTTCTCCTTTAATGCGGTCACGGATGCTTCCAGGTTCTTGAAGGTTTCCTCATCTCCGGTGAAATCCAGCATAAGATTCTCAGGGCGGAAAATCATTCTGCACAGGGTCTGCAGTTTCTCCACCAGCTGCTCCTTATCCTCTTCAAAACTTTTCTCCAATCCCGTAATCAGACGATACTGACCAATCCCCTCCAGTGTATCAAGAACTGCCTCCTGAGGATTGCCGTAGGAAAGCGCCCTTGACAATGCAACACTATGCCCGTTTTCCATCATGTATTCCTGCATTCGGGAATGATTCTCCGCCAGAATTTCTCTCAGCCTCTTGGTATCTGCCATGTTGCTGGTCAGCAGCATTTCTTCTATCAGTTCCAATGCCTTTCCCAGATTACCGCTCAGAGCCTTGACATTTACCTCCACCGCCATCTGATATTTATCAGGGTCTGATGCATCGCCATAAGAACTCCAGACGGTATTCACACCACCTGTAATCAAATTAATCTCATTGCAATATTCGGCATAGGAATAATGCTCCGTATCCAGATTACAGAATCCATTTACCAAAATCCCTATATAAGGGAAATATGCCTCCGGAATATCATGTACCTTGAACATCAAAGTAAGATAGCCGATACCATTGGTAAACTCATTATGATACAAAACGGGAATATCGCCCAGCCTTCGTTCCTCATTATTCAAAGGCATGGCTTCCCTCTTCATGTCCGCCCTGGTCAAAAGAGGTATCCTGGCAATATCTTCCGGACGATCCTCCGTCTCCCGGAATGCTGCCAGCGCTTCTGTCATGCTGCGCACCCCGGAGAGCTGCTCCTGGGACATTGTATTCTTAATCCCTGCCAGTTTCTTCCTCAGAACCTCCTCCTGCTCTGCGGCAAGTCCAACCCTGGGCTTTAACACAACAATGGCAGCATGGGAATTATGAAGCAGGTATTTCTCCACCAGGCCCTCAAAATATCCGCTTCCAACTTTTTCTCTCAGCCGCGCATACGTATCATTTGCCTCAATGTGTATGAAGGGCTTATTGTCATCATGCAGCCAGCTGTCCAGCATCTGCAGTCCATAGACCAATCCTTTGGGCCGTCTGCCGAAATCAGCTTCTCTGTATCTGAATTCATAGAGATTGATTGCGGACAGCAGTGCTTTTTCTCCGAAGCCGTTCTTAACAATATCCGACAACACTTCCTGAATCACAGCCTTAAACTCTTCTTCGCGCTTTACGGAAGTCCCCTTTGCAACCACGCTGAAACAGGGCTGCCTGAGATTGGTATCATAAAAGCTGAATACGTCCTTGCCAATCCCCTTATCAATCAAAGCCTTCTTCAGCGGCGCCCCCGGCACACCGCAGAGCACGAAATCCAATATTTTAAATGCCACATAAAGCTCCCTGTCAAGGCTGTCACCAACGGACAGATTCCAGGACAGATACGCGTTCTCCTCCACGTCCTCCCCTTCGCTGACCGGATATTCCCTGACCTTGCGTGCAGGTTCCGCAAATACCGGCTCCAATCCAACAGTGGAATCCACTTCCAGCGAATCAAAATGCGACAGATAGTGTTCATCAATAAAGGCAAGCTTCTCCGCCATATCCATATTGCCGTACAGGTAAATGTAACTGTTGGACGGATGGTAATACGTTCTGTGGAAATCCAGGAACTGCTCGTAGGTCAGATTGGGAATCACCTCCGGATCACCTCCGGATTCACAGTGATAGGTCGTATGGGGATACAGTGCGGAAGTTATCTCCCGGTAGAGTACACCATCAGGCGAAGAAAAAGCCCCTTTCATCTCATTATATACAACACCGTTATAAATCAGCTCCCCGGCCTCATTCAATTCATAATGCCAGCCCTCCTGGCGGAAGATTTCCTCTTTTTCATAAATCTTGGGGTAAAATACCGCATCCAGATATACATGCATCAAATTCTGGAAATCCTTGTCATTGCAGCTTGCAACAGGATATACCGTTTTGTCAGGATAAGTCATGGCATTTAAAAAGGTGTTGAGAGAACCCTTGACCAATTCTATAAAAGGGTCTTTCACAGGGAACTCATCTGAGCCGCAGAGAACGGAATGCTCCAGAATATGTGCCACACCGGTGGAATCCTTAGGAGTGGTACGGAACCCAATATAAAATACTTTATTCTCATCCTCATTGGATATCAACGCAACCCTGGCGCCCGTCTTCTTATGCCTGCACAGGTATGTTATGCTGTTGATGTCCGCAGCCTCCCTTCTTTCAATGACTTCATAGCTTGACAATTCTTCTACCTTCATCTTTCTTCTCCTTGTCTATCATATAATTTTGCAACTACCTTCACATAATTCCGGCCAGCACGAACTTGCTGACAGATAATTCCTGTATGACCACTCCCTGTTTTTCCTTTTCTTCCGGGGATATTTTTACCAGCTGTTCAATGGTAAGCTGCCTGGTCACATACTGTTTTTTCACATGACCGCCGGAACTAAACCACCCTTTTTTCTCTTCGATTATATTAATTTTAATTCTTGCCTTCATCCGGGCATATAATTTTACCAGGAAACTCCCCTGGGTCAGATAATATAAATGCGTTTCCAATGTATCCTCCCTGTCCGCTTCCGGCAGAATATACCGTTCTACAAGCATGCGGAATTTAAATGATACTTCATCCTCTTCCAACAGTTCTCCGAATGTATATTTACATCCTATATAGATACGGCTCGTATCCTGCATGCTGTATTTGTAATCTTCATAAATCGTTTTCTGCATGCTCCACTCCTGCTTAAATTCAATCTTCCCTGTTTATTGTCTCTGCTTCCATCTCTATGTTTTGTCTTTGTTTCTCTATGCTTTTCTGTTTCAAGCCATTATTTCCCTGCTGCCATCTCTATATCCTGTATTTTATAGCCGCTCATGCGAATGGCATCCTGTATCACCTGAATGTTCAGACCCGCCTCCTGTGCAAGCTCTTCCGGTGTTACCTTTCTCCGCAATTCCTCTGCAAGTTCTCTTGCCTTATCCGCTACCAGATTCACCCGTTCTGCTGCCTTCTGATCCACTTTTTCATTGGCGGCATTTTCACGGACATAGGCTTCCATTGCATCCATCACCTTCTTTGCCATCAGCCCCTGTATCTCGGAAAAGCTTTTCAAAGCAGCGTCCCCTCCCTGGCTGCCGATGTTCTGCAGCCCTATGGCAAGGGCCATATTCCCTTCTCCGATTAAATCCTCCAGAAGCACCCCTTGTCCCACATACAGTTTTGCAATGTCCGCCACATCCTTTAACAGGCTCTCCATCAAATGTTCCTGTGCTTTTGCATCCCCCGCCATGGCAGCAGCGGATTCGGCTTCCAGTTCTTCTTTCTCATAGACCGGCAGTGCCGCAAGCTCATCAAAATAGGTTTGAAGTTCAAGGCTTTCGTCTTTCCCCTGCCCTTCTTGTCCCCCCATGCTTTCTTCCGTGAAAGCTCCTTCCTCCGTTCCGACATTTTCATCCACAATTCCATATTTTGCCAGATACTCAAAAACCATCTGCAGCTGTCCGTCACTTAAATCCAGACCGGAGAATTCAGCCCTTACCTGATTCTCGTTAATATAGTTCCCCTGGCTTTTCGCAATTTGTCGCACTTTTTCTAACGTCTGTGCAAATAAAAGTTCTTTGGAAAACTCTTCCATCTAATTTCTCCTATTTTAAGTACCGTTCCGGCGTCTCTGCACCCTTTTTGGGGGAAGCAAATTTCATCTGGAAGTTCTTCAGCTGAAATTTCCTTCCGGGTGCTTCGACTCCTCCACTGTTTTTATAGTACCGTTCCGGCGTCTCTGCACCCAGCCCCCTTACTTTACATGCGTGTGGGTAAACAGGTGGTGCTGGCAGTATTCATAATTTCCGTTGCACTTTGAACAGAACCGGAAGTCCAGATCCGGATCATCCTCATCCGTCTGTCCGCACACCGCACACTTATGCTTCGTAACTCTGGAATTCCTCCTGATGTCCTGCTTAAATTCCGTCCTTCTCCTGATTTGTTTCGGGGACATGTGCATATGATTTCTGGAAGCAAGAAAGAAAATCACAAAATTCAACAGGGATGAACCGATTGCAATTCTTATCACTAAGCTGCCTCTGAATAAATCATATACCAATAACACCCCGTACAGTATCCCCATCCACTTCACTTTCACAGGGATAATAAACATCAGCAGTACCTGAATATCGGGGAAGGTGGCCGCAAATGCCAAAAAAATGGACATGTTAATATAATACGTACTAAAGTATATGGAGCCGTAGGAAAACATCAGATTGGCATAATCCGCCGGAATCCTGCCCCCTTCCACCATGTATTGAATTCCCATCCACAGGAAACTGCCCAATATGGTAAAAAGCATGCCGGACAGAAGATATACATTGTAACGGTAAGTTCCCCATGTATTCTCAAGACTGCTGCCAATGTTATAATAAAATAACAGCATTATGATTGTAAACAGATCCGGAGACCCTGGCGGCACAATAATCCAGGTAAAGAGTCTCCAAATCTGCCCATGTAATATGGCATACGGATTCAATGTCAAATACATAAGGAAATCGCCATTGATCAACTCTATCACATATCCTGCCACATAACACAGAATCAGCACCAGCGACAAATTCTTAACGGCATACTTTCCAAATTTCTTCTCAAAATTACTCATTCAGATTCATCCTCCATCTTCGCCTCATCTTGCCGCCATGCCATTGACACTTTCCGGACCGCACTTTTCTCTCACAGTTCTTTTACATGGCACTTTAGCATATTCATTTTATCATTACCATATCCATAAGTAAACCAAACTTTTCCTTATTTTATATAAAAATCAGTTTTTTAATAAACTTTTCATAGGTTTTGTCATTTTGTATCTGCAGCGTTTTTTTGTCCGCAATATATGGGATTTGCCGTATGAACTCTTCTCAAAACATGCTTTTTAGTCTACTTGCATTTTATTTTGCAGTGTACTATAATGTCTTAGAATGTCGTTTTGGGACGGCATAGACATAAATATATAAACCTTTATTTTTTCATGCAGGGTGATTTCACCAAATGCATGGGAAGTACAGCAACAATGATTCAGGAAGGAGTATCACATGGAATTCACTAACAAAACTGCAGCTCTTGGCATTGACATCGGTTCCACCACAGTCAAGATTGCAATTCTGGACGAAGGGCACAATATTCTGTTTTCCGATTATGAGCGCCACTATGCCAATATCCGGGAGACCCTTTCCAAACTTTTAGACAAAGCACATAAGCAGCTGGGAAACCTGACACTGTATCCTATGATCACAGGTTCCGGCGGACTTACCCTGGCCAATCATCTGGGTGTTCCATTTACCCAGGAGGTCATTGCCGTTGCTTCCTCTCTGAAGGAACTTGCGCCTAAAACCGATGTTGCCATTGAACTCGGCGGTGAAGACGCCAAAATCATTTATTTTGAAGGCGGCAATGTAGAACAGCGCATGAACGGTATCTGCGCCGGCGGCACAGGTTCCTTTATCGACCAAATGGCCTCTCTGATACAGACAGACGCCTCCGGATTAAACGAATATGCCAAAGATTATAAATCGCTCTATACCATTGCCGCCAGATGCGGTGTTTTCGCCAAGACAGACATCCAGCCGCTGATTAATGAAGGTGCCACAAAAGAAGACCTGGCGGCTTCCATCTTCCAGGCGGTGGTAAATCAGACCATTTCCGGCCTGGCCTGCGGCAAACCCATACGGGGGCATGTTGCTTTCCTGGGCGGCCCTCTGCACTTTCTGTCAGAGCTGAAAGCCGCTTTTATCCGCACCCTGCATCTGGATGAGGAACATGTCATTGCTGCGGACAACTCACATCTGTTTGCCGCTATCGGCGCTGCACTGGCAGCAGAAGAACATTACAGGAAAGAAACAGATACACATTCCGCAAAACCGGCGCACACCGGAATTACCCTGGAGGAAATGGCAGACAAGCTCTCATCCGACATCAAAATGGAATTTGAAGTAGAGCGCATGGAACCGCTGTTTGCAGACGAGAAGGATTATATTTCTTTCAGAGAACGCCACAGCCAGGCCCATGTAGGCACCGCAGAGCTTGCCGGTTACAAGGGCAATGCTTACCTTGGCATTGATGCCGGTTCCACCACCACCAAAATCGCATTGGTAGGGGAGGACGGCTCCCTGCTCTACTCCTTTTATTCCGGCAATGACGGCAGCCCCCTGAAAACAGCCATCCGCTCCCTGAAGGAAATCTATGCGCAGCTTCCTGAAGATGTGCACATCGTCCGCTCCTGCTCCACAGGTTACGGCGAAGCACTGATGAAAGCTGCCTTCCTGCTTGATGACGGCGAAGTGGAAACCGTGGCACATTACTATGCCGCTGCATTTTTCAACCCTGAGGTAGACTGCATTCTGGACATCGGCGGTCAGGATATGAAGTGCATTAAAATCAAGAATCAGGCCGTGGACAGCGTACAGTTAAACGAAGCCTGTTCCTCCGGCTGCGGTTCCTTTATTGAAACGTTTGCAAAGTCCCTGAATTACAGTGTGGAAGATTTTGCCGGAGCCGCCATTTTTGCCGAACACCCCATAGACCTTGGCACCCGCTGTACCGTATTCATGAATTCCAGAGTGAAACAGGCCCAGAAGGAAGGCGCAAGTGTCTCCGACATCTCCGCCGGACTGGCTTATTCCGTGATCAAAAATGCATTGTTCAAGGTAATCAAAGTATCCGATGCCACCGAGCTTGGCAGAAACATTGTGGTACAGGGCGGTACCTTCTATAATGATGCCGTACTCCGAAGCTTTGAGAAAATCGCTGACTGCCAGGCCATCCGCCCGGATATTGCAGGCATCATGGGAGCTTTCGGTGCTGCGCTTATTGCCAGAGAACGTTTTGAGAAGGGCTATGAGACTCAAATGCTTTCCTACGAAAAGCTCTGCGCCCTCCAGTATGATACTTCCATGGCAAAGTGCAAGGGCTGCAATAACAGCTGCCGGCTTACCATTAACAGATTTTCCGGCGGACGCCAGTTTGTATCCGGCAATCGCTGTGAGCGCGGCATCGGCGGCCAGAAAAACGCCCACAATGTACCGAATTTATATGAATACAAATTGCATCGCATCTTTTCCTATCCCTCCCTGGAACCTGATCAGGCGCCCAGAGGTACGGTGGGAATACCAAGAGTGCTGAATATGTATGAAAATTATCCTTTCTGGCATACCTTTTTTACCAGACTTGGATACCGTGTCATACTCTCACCTGCCTCCAACCGCCAGATTTACGAGCTCGGCATTGAATCCATTCCCAGCGAATCCGAATGCTATCCGGCGAAACTGGCCCATGGGCATGTGGCATGGCTGATCCGGCATAAGGTGGATTTCATCTTCTACCCTGCACTGTTTTATGAGAGGGACGAAGTGGAGGGCGCTAACAACCATTATAACTGCCCTATTGTCACCTCCTACTCCGAAAATATCAAGAACAATGTGGAGGAAATCAGCAGCGGCCAGGTAAAATTAAGCAATCCCTTTATGTCCTTCCGGACTCTGGAAACCGTGACGGAAGCCTTGCTGAAGGGGTTCCCGCAGCTGCCCGCCGAAGAAATAAAGGGCGCTGCAAAGGCAGGGTGGGAGGAACTGTCCCTTGCCCGCAGTGATATCTCCAAAAAGGGCGAAGAAGTTCTGGCCTATTTAAAGGAAACCGGAAAACGCGGCATTGTACTGGCGGGCCGTCCCTATCATATTGACCCGGAAATCAACCATGGGATACCGGAACTGATTACTTCCTTTGACATTGCGGTACTGACGGAAGATTCCATCTCCCATCTGGGACATCCTGAGCGTCCCCTTATTGTATCCGATCAGTGGATGTATCATTCCCGTCTTTACGCTGCCGCAAGCTATGTGAAGACCACGGAGAACCTGGATCTGATACAGTTTAACTCCTTCGGCTGCGGACTGGATGCCGTGACAACGGATCAGGTTAATGATATTTTATCCGGTTCCGGCAAGATTTATACTTGTCTGAAAATTGATGAAGTAAATAATCTCGGTGCGGCCAGAATCCGCGTGCGCTCCCTGCTCTCGGCCATCCGGGTCAGGGAAAAGCTGCACAAGGAACGGGAACTGCATTCCGCTGCCATAGAAAAAGTTGTATTTACCGAAGAAATGCGGAAAAACTATACCATTATCTGTCCTCAGATGTCGCCGATTCATTTTGAGATTATGGAGCCTGCCTTCAATGCCTGCGGATATCATTTCGTAGTGCTTGACAATGACAACAGGCATTCCGTGGATGTGGGTCTGAAATATGTGAACAACGATGCCTGTTATCCCTCTCTGCTGGTAGTGGGGCAGATTATGGAAGCACTGTTATCAGGAAAATATGACCTGACAAGAACCGCCATTGTAATGAGCCAGACCGGGGGAGGCTGCCGCGCAACCAATTATGTGGGATTTATCCGCCGCGCCCTGAAAAAAGCGGGCATGGAACAAATTCCTGTGATCTCCCTGAATCTGGGCGGTATTGAGAGCAATCCCGGCTTCCGTTTAAATGCGGATTTAATGATTCGGGCTGCCGTTGCCGCGCAGTTCGGCGATATCCTCATGCGCTGTGTCTATCGGATGCGCCCTTATGAAGCAACTGCCGGAAGCGTAAATGCCATGCACCGGAAATGGCTGAAAATCCTGCAGGAGTTTGTAGCCCAAAAGCATATTCATTTCCTGAAATTCAAGAAATTATGCCGGGAAATCATACGGGATTTTGACAGCATTCCCATTCGGAATATCAAAAAACCCAGAGTCGGCGTGGTGGGGGAAATTCTGGTGAAATTCTCTCCCGCAGGCAATAATCATCTGGTGGAGCTGTTAGAGGCGGAAGGCGCGGAGCCCGTGGTTCCTGACTTGATTGATTTTATGCTGTATTGTTTTTATAACCAGATTTACAAGGCAGACCACCTGGGGATGAGCAGGAAAACCGCCCGTACTTCCGCCCTTGGAATATGGGCCATTGAACATATCCTGCGCGGAACCGCCGTAAAAGAGTTTAAGAAATCCAGACATTTTACGCCGCCCACGCCCATCCGGGAAATTGCTTCTTTTGCGGAACCGATTGTATCCATCGGAAACCAGACCGGAGAAGGGTGGTTCCTGACCGGAGAGATGGTGGAATTGATTCATGATGATGT
The DNA here is from genome assembly GCA_910584435.1 of uncultured Acetatifactor sp. Taxonomy (GTDB): domain Bacteria; phylum Bacillota; class Clostridia; order Lachnospirales; family Lachnospiraceae; genus Acetatifactor. Next base: position 53,907 of record CAJUAP010000011.1, on the reverse strand, counting down.
TCCCAATATTGTATGCACCCAGCCCTTCGGCTGTCTGCCCAACCACGTAGTGGGCAAAGGAGTCATCAAAGCGCTGCGTAAGGCATACCCTGAATCCAACATTGTAGCCATCGACTATGACCCCGGCGCCAGCGAAGTCAACCAGCTCAACAGGATTAAGCTGATGCTCTCTACCGCACAGAAAAATCTGGCAAAGCAAAACACCGAAAATCCCATACCGGAACCGCTGGCAAAGCAGGCATAGAAAACCGGCATAAAAAGAACGGCCGCCGGAGGATAGGTTTCCTCCGGCGGCCAAATCTATTATTGTCAAGCCGTATTATGCCATTTTCTGCAGCTTCTGTATTTGTTCCGAATGTTCGGCAACCGTTTCTTTCAAAAGCGCAATATCTTCAAAGGCCGCATCCATTTTATCCGCATTATCCTTATAACGCTTAAATGTCTCTGTATAACAGGCTTCTATGGTATTCAGACGCGGCAAGATCACATTTTCCTGGCATAATTTGATCTGATGTACTTCATTCTTGACCTGACGCAATTCATTTTTAATCTGACAGACTTCATTTTCCACATTCTGCATCCTGTTTTCCATGCTCTGCATCCTGCTTTCCATGCTCTGCATCCTGCTTTCCATGCTCTGCATCCTGCTTTTCAAATTATGTACATCCTGTTTTATCTCTTGTACATCATTCTTAATTGGCGCCAAACCTGCTTTCAATTTCACATCCATCATATTGGATATCGCCAACAGCAATTCATTATCTGACATAATTTATCCTCCTATTCCAGTTCCCACTTTTGGGAACTTGTTCCGGTCTCTCCACTCCAGCCCCTTTGCGAGGGAGAAATTTTCAGCTGCAAAGGGCGCATCTGAAAACTCTCCGGGGGCTTCCGTTCCGAGACTGTTATAAATTTCCTCCTGATATTTCTCAGCTGGACTTCTTTCAGTTCCACGGCTCCCCCATATTCCAATCCGCATACTTGACATAAAACTGCTGCCAACAATACTCGACAGCAACCAATATTATTCGCATATAATCATTTTATCTTCCGTACTACCTGGATGGCCATCCAAATCTCCCTTGCTCTTAACACAATTCCAATATATCATATTCCCCAAATAATGTCATTGGATTTTTAGTCCAAACAAAGTAAACGATAAACATCTTGACACAATACACTTTTTCGTCTATGATTTATTTTGTAGTTTTATGCGGCATTCCATCTGTATTTTCATAAAACTGCGGTGTTAAGTATACGTTTTAAGAGAGTAACATTATCAAATGGAGAGGTAACTATGGCAGGAAATACAATAGAAAAATCAAAAACGATCGCACTACGTGAACAGCCCATGACTGCGCTTCACCTGATTACACAGGGGCGCGTCCAGGCAGAATACCCCGGAGGTACTTATCAATTAGGTGTGGGAGATGTCATAGGCATTTGTGAGATCTGCTCGGAAGTTCATTTTCTTGGTTATACAGCATTGGAAAATACCACGGTCATGACCTTTCCTCTGAGCAACATGGAGGCTCTGGAAAATGTTCTGCAGAAACGTCCTGATATCGCCAAGCTTTTTATTTTGTCCATGTTTCGCCAGTTCAACGCCTTAATGTCACAGAGTTCCGTATCTGAGATGAACAGTGTCAGCTTATATCAAAGCCTGACAGAAGATTATGAAAAATGCAATGCCCTGTGCAGCAGATATCAAATCCCGCCCCGTACTTTGCCGGAATTGGATTCCATACATGCATACCTTGGAGAAGAGGCACCTGATGTATGGCTGAACAGCTATTATATTGCACTTCAGCATATTTACGCAGGCACGAATTCCGGAATTATGTTACAGGAGCCCGGTCTTTCCTTAGGTATTCTGCGGAAAGGCTCTCTGGATTTCCGTAAGACTTATTCTGTATTGGATGAACAATACCGCTACCGCTCTCAGATCATGGAATGCTATTTCAATGAATCCGAGAACGATTTGTTTGATATACTTACAAAACTGTATTACCGCCTTGGCCAGAGCAACAATGACTCTGACGGCCTTTACGATAATATTTCCCGGATGATTCTGCTTCTGGAAGAATGCCCTGACTTAAACGCGGAACATGTTGCTGCCAGAACTCAGTCTTTCCGTGACAGAATCAAACAGCTTTCCGCCCCGAAAAAGGAATTCTCTCCCGAAGACGATTCCATACCCAATATCATGGAGGAATTGGAAAACTCCCTGGATGTCATTCTTGCATTTGCCAGCCTGGACCACGAAACGGAAAATTCCTTCCGCCAGCATGTCAACGCTTACAAGGCAACTGAGGAAAAAAATTCCACGGAAGATGCCTGTAACCGCCTCCGCAAACAATTGACGGAAGAATTCTACCAGCTGTACACCAGTGTATTTGAACGTTCGGTTCCTGCACCAAATATTCCTATTGCGGTACGTATGTTCCTTTACTTTGGTTATGTGGACGAAGAGCTTGCAGGTACCGATAATTGTGTAACGCTTTACCGGCTGGCACATTCGATCATTAATCCCGGACAATCCGGCGTCTATACCTTTTACGACTGGCTGCTGGCAATTTATAACGGCGAAAAATCACCCAGCCGCAGTGAATTAGACGAAGATTTCAGCGATTATGTCCATAAGCAGAAACGGCAGAGCAATCTGTCTTCTGCCGCAGTAACCGACCTGGAAAACAATCCCATGGAACGTGTGCGTTATGAACTGCAGAACATGTTTCCTTCCGTAAATAAGATAACATATGGACGCGTTACCACTTTCTGCCCCATATTCACTGCTGAAAACGTCTTAAAAGACTTAAATGCTTCCTATGTCACTCCTGTTCAAATCGAGAAGGCGCTGGATACGATCAGGCACGTTGACTATTCCGCATTTTATCGGGAAAGTCTTGATTTTGACAATATGCAGATTATGGGAAAAGAAAGCATACATCTGGAGTTTCTGCCCGATATTATTCTCATGCCGAATGTGGGAATCAAAGGCGCCATGTGGCAGGAAATTGAAGGCAAGAAGCGCAACAGTCCCAGCCGCATGATTTTTTCCATTTTCCATATGGAAGACTTAAGTACTTCCATGATACGTCTGACAGGGGAATTCCGCTGGGAATTGTGCAAACGAATCCAGGGCGGCCGTTGGAACGATGTGACCGATGCCTCTCTCACCAGCGAATATTTCGATTATGTACAATTTTTCAGGAAAAATACCGAATTGAGTAAGGATGCAAAAGAAAAGCTGCTCATCAGCCTGCAGCGGGCCAAGAATAGTTTCAAAGAAATGTTTGTACGGGACTATGTTGTCTGGGTATTATTTGAATCCAATGGTTCGGCAAGATTGAATAAAGTGGCTCGCCGCATTCTTTTCACTTACTGCCCTTTTCCTGCCTCTTTAGACAATAGTTTGGAGCAGAACCCTATGTACGCTGAACTCTTACACCGCCAGAAGATTACTTCTGCACAGCGTGTACATCATTTGAACGCCATAGCGCAGAAGCTTCGCAACAGTAATACGCTCGTTCCGGAGAGCCTGGAACGTGAAATCAAATTTGCTTCACGGGAACCTGTATAAAAGCTTTACACTCAATAATTTTCAATCAAAAATCCAGGAGAATCAAGCACCTCCTGGATTTTCGTTCCTGATTCGCAGTATCTGCATTCACTGCTTTCTCAAAACATTTCGTGGAATATATTCTGCATCGCCTATGAAGCCGCTTCTTCCCGCGCTTCCAAATACTGCTGCAATACTGCTGCCACTTCATCAGGCTCCAGCCCTGACTCTTCAATAAGCTCACTCACCACCTCCAATTCCTTTCTTCTCTTCTCCTGATACAGTTCCTCCAGCTCACGCTTTTCTGATTCCACGCGGGTTGTCAGTGCCTCTATCAGTTCCTGCTTTGCGGCAATTTTTTCATCAATTGTCTTACGTTGTCCTCTTGCCATAAACATCTCCTCCTTTTTATAGAAGTATATGGACAAGATTGGCAAAATATACCTCAATCCAAAAAATATTGTGTTACCATTCTGTCTCCTTAGCTCAGTAATGACATAAAATC
>CAJUAP010000011.1:5306-49740 GCA_910584435.1 uncultured Acetatifactor sp. | reverse complement strand
CTCTAAGAGGATTTCCATTCTGTCTCTTTAGCTCAGTAATGACATAAAATCCTCTAAGAGGATTTCCATTCTGTCTCTTTAGCTCAGTAATGACATAAAATCCTCTTTGCTCATCCCCCCCAGCTGTCCTGCCTCTCCCTGAATGATCTGTTCCGAGAGAGCTCTTTTGCTCTCCTGAAGTTCCTGTATCTTCTCCTCTATAGTGCCTTTGGCAATGAGCCTGTACACCACAACCATTTTCTTCTGGCCGATGCGGTGGGCGCGGTCCGTAGCCTGGTTCTGCACCGCCAGATTCCACCATGGGTCATAATGAATCACCACATCTGCCCCTGTCAGATTTAATCCCACACCTCCCGCCTTCAGAGAAATCAGGAACAGCTTCGTATCATCCCCGTTGAAAGCTTTCACAAGCTGCAGCCGCTTCTCTTTCGGTGTAGCTCCGGTAATCGAATAAAAGCTGATTCCCTCTTCCTCCATTCGTTTTGCAATCAGATCCAGCATGGAAGTAAACTGTGAAAAAAGCAGTATCTTATGGCCGCCCTCGCCGGCGCTTCGCACCAGATCAACGCAGGCTTCCAGCTTGGCGGATTCCCCTGTATAATTCTCAAAACAAAGCCCCGGATCACAGCAGATCTGCCGAAGCTTCATCAATTCCGCAAGTATCTGCATTTTATTCTTCTGGAATTCCTGGGCATCCTGCATTACAATCTTCTGCTTCATATACAGCACCTGCGCATCATAAACCTGCTGCTGTTTTGACTCAAACTTCACATAACGGTTCTCCTCAAGTTTCTCAGGCAAATCCTTCAGCACATTTTCCTTCATTCTGCGCAGGATAAACGGCGAAGTCATTCTCTGCAGCCGCTCCAGAGCCGCCTGGTCTTCATTCTTTACAATCGGCGCCTCAAACTCATTTCGAAACACATCATATCCATATAAATATCCGGGAATCAGAAAGTCAAAAATACTCCACAACTCACTGAGTCTGTTCTCAATGGGTGTCCCCGTCAGTGCATATCTGGTATGGCTTTGGATCACCTTTACAGCCTTTGCCACTGCGGTAGTGTGATTCTTGATATACTGTGCCTCGTCAATAATCTGATAATAGAATTCCTTATCCTCGTAGTACGCAATATCCCGTTTCAACAGATCATAGGAAGTAATCAGTACATCAAACTCCCGGAAATGATCCAGTTTTTCCCGCCGCTCATCCTGGGTTCCCGTAATAAATTCCCTGGAAAGCTCCGGCGCAAAGCTTTTGATTTCCTCCCCCCAGTTATATACCAGAGAAGCCGGCGCCACCACCAGAGAGGTTCCGCCCTTCCCTTCCAGCTTGGCGGACAGCAGAACAGCCAACAACTGCAATGTCTTACCCAGTCCCATATCATCCGCCAGAATTCCACCCAGATGATATGCCTCCAGCGTCTTCAGCCAGCGGTATCCGGTTCTCTGATATCCCCTCATTATCCCTGCAAGAGACGGCGGCTCTTCAAAATCAGCATCATTTAACGTCTTGAAATCCTTGACCATTTCACGGAAATAACTGTCTCTGCTGCTGTATATTTCCTCATTTTTCTCAAGCAGTTTGTCCAAATACAGCGCCCTGTACACAGGAAGCTTCACATTCCCCTTCAGCACCTCCTTTGGAGACATCCGCAGCGCATCCATCATCTCCGCCAGTGTCCGAAGGGAGCCGTCTTCCTCCAGATTTAGGAAATCGCCGTTTTTAAGCCTGTGATACCTTTTCTTCTGCCTATAACTCTTCAGTATATCCAAAAGCTCCTCCGGGGGGACATCCTGGGTCACAATATTCAGATTCAACAGATTCTTAGAAACCGAGATACCCACAGACATTTTCATCCTGCGCCCTACATTCATGCCGCTGAACCTTCTGGTACACTGTACTTCTCCCAGTTCCAGCAGCACATCCACGCCCTTCTCCAACACCTGATACATCAGCTCTTCATCCTGACCGCAGTGTAATTCCTGCTTCTCCATATCCACGTAAGGAAACCATTGCTGTACCAGGAACAATATCTCCCGCTCCCGTTCCTTTTCCCGGAAAGGCTCTGTCACCCGTTCTTTATCCATAATATCAAACAAAGATAATTCCCTGTCCCCATATCTGGCAGCGGCCCGGCATGTCATGTTTCTCGCCTCCGCATCCAGATAGAAGACAAACTGCGCCTGGGGCGGCAGATATGCGGCAATCTCATCCGCATTTTCTTCCATAATATCCACCACGCCCTCTAATTGGGGCAGCACAGAATAATAAAACTGCGCCAGCTTATTCCTTCCCACCTGAAAAGTCATTGCCCCTTCCTGGCAGAATGCCGCCAATGTACGAATGCGCTGCTGGAATTCCTCCTCCAATTTACAGAACTTATCCTCTGCAATATAATATGCTGTCCCCACGCCGTAGAACAGTTCCGGCATCCTGCATTCCACTGTAATCCCGTGAAAAGTCCTTCTGTCGCTGAGTGTATTCTTGCGTATGGTCATGGATATATGGGGGTTCTGCTCCTTCATCTGCAGAACACATTTTACTTTTTTCTCCATGTCCCTGTCTTCATAATCTACCCCGGCCTCGTCCGCCAGGCGGTACAGTTCATCCAGCCGCCACCCATACAATGCCAGCTCTCCGTTTTTGGAAAGGGCTTTTTTCACATAATTTCTTGCCTCAATCATTCTCCGCTCAAATGCCTGTTCTTCTTTTACAATTCTGCCGATATAATCAATCCACTTCTTAGAAGCTTCCGTAAAATGGTTCATGTCATGGTTGAAACTTGTGCCGCTGCCGTAGGATGCCATTTTGGATTCCAGCACATTTCCATAGAATTCAAACAAATCCTTTACTACAAACAGTTTCTTCTCCCCCACCTTAAACGAAACGGACAAATCGCCGTTCTTTTTCGTCATTCTGGGAATCAGGGTAAGGCTTTCTTCCTTCCCCACAGCGCCTGAAATCATATGGTTTGTACGCTGCTCCGAAAATGCATGCAGCAGCCGCATCGCATACAGATCCGTTGCATCCCCCAGGTTCCTGCCCTTCATGTTCTCCTGCAGCGCCATGAAAAACGCAGCAAGATAGGCACAATACTCCCTCCGATACCAGCCGGCGTAATAATGCCTCCTGCATTCAGGACAGGCACATTCCGCATACAGGGAAGTATCCCTGCTAAACACAATACGCATCGGAAATGCCTTTCTTCCCTCACCTGCGCTGCCATGGGCATCACCTATAATATCGCTTCTGTCTTCCCTGTATCCGCATTCTACTTTTTCCAGCACAATTTTTTCGTTCTGGTATAACGCTTGTCCTTTTTTGACAACAGCCTGGGTCAGACGCATGCTTTTTCGTATCTCCTGCCAATTAAAATACTCATATTTTCCAAGCTCCGCATGGACGGCAGCGAGATGCTGATTTCTTTCTGATACTTCGGCCTCTTCCTCCTGACGATTCAAAATAATATATTCGTTTTCCTCCACCCCATTGACAGGCTCTTCCTGCTGTATACCGGACTTTTTTCCCATGTGTTTCACTCCTCCCCGCTGGCCTTGAAATTATAAACCGGCTTCAGTATCTCTGTTATTTCAACTGTTCCGCCGATATTCTGCACAATATCCTCCACGCCTTTATATGCCATGGGACATTCATCCAGCGTCCCCTGGTTCACAGATGTGGTATAGATACCCTTCATCTGTTTCTTAAACTCAGACACCGTAAATGACTGCCTGGCAGCCGAACGGCTCATCAGGCGCCCTGCACCATGGGGCGCGGATTGGTTCCAGTCCTCATTTCCCTTTCCCATACAGATCAGGGAACCGTCACGCATATTCATGGGAATCAGCAGTTTCTCACCTTTCTTAGCGGATACGGCACCTTTCCTTAATATCATTTCCTCCGTATCAATGTAATTATGGACGGTTGTAAACTGTTCCAGTACATGCAGCTTCATCCCTTTTACAATCTCATCCATCATTGCCTGACGGTTCAGCCTTGCATATTCCTGCACAATCTTCATATCGTGAATGTACCGCTCGAACAAAACGCCGGAAACATAAGCCAGATTGGGAGGAATATCCGTCTTCCCGGCTCTCCTCAAAGCCCTGATATCTTTGGCCATCTGCCGCTTGGAACCCTTCCCCTCCCTGCCCTGGGCCCTCCAGGTATCGTTTAATGCATGCATTTCCTGTTCATCAGGGCTATTCAGCACACGATACCCTTCTTCCTGATAGTATTGCGCGGTCTCCAGTCCCAAATGACGGCTGCCTGAATGAATCACAATGTAAATATTCCCATTGCTGTCCTGGTCCACCTCAATAAAATGATTTCCGCCGCCCAGGGTTCCCATGCTCTTCTCTGCCCTCTCAGGATTGATATGATAATAACAATACAATTCCTTCAAATCCAGCTCACGGAAATACCTGTGTGTCTGTTCCCTTATATGAAATCCGGATGGAATTTTATCATAGATCAGTTTGTCAAGCTTCTGTAATTCAATATGCTTTTCTTTGATTCTGACTGTCTCCATACCGCATCCGATATCCACTCCCACCAGATTCGGAACCACCTTATCCTGAATCGTCATGGTGGTCCCCACCGTACAGCCTGCTCCTGCATGGATATCGGGCATCAGCCTTATCTTACTTCCGCTGGTGAATTCCTGATCCAGCAGAAGCCGTACCTGTGACAGAGAAGCTTCATCCACCACATCCGTGAATATTTTTGCCTCATTATATTTTCCCTTTACTTCTATCATAAAATCTCCTGTGATAAACTCTCTGACATCAATCTGCCTGCAGCAGGGAATTCCGCTGATCCCAGATCAAAGTGACTTTGGTGCCTTCTCCCTCCCTGCTTTCTACTTTCATTCTGATTCCCAAATGATTCAAAATCCGTCGGCACAAGTACAAGCCAATGCCGGTAGATTTCTTCTCCATCCCCCCGCAAAATGTACTACTTCCGTCAAATTCACTCCTTCCATTGCAGCCGGTAAATCCCCTCTCAAAAATCCTGGGCAAATCTTCCGGACAAATTCCGATACCGGTATCCTGAATATACAGCCTGACCCTGCATGGCCCCTTCCCGGCATCTATGCCTGTCCCGGACATATTCTCATTCCTTTTACCCTTCCCTACGGTTCCTGCCCCATCTGCCCCTGCATGAGCTTCCTCCTTATGGGTATCTGCTGTTCCTGCCGTATTTTCAGGGAAATGCATGACATCCACACACTCCCATGATTCACTGCTCACATGGATGCTGACCCCACCCTCCCACGTATACTTAATACTATTGGAGAGTATCTGCTCTAAGCAGAAAACAAACCACTTCTCATCCGTCAGAATCTTCACCTGCATTTCCTGCAGTTCCAGGCTTAACCCCTTATTAATAAAAAGTACGGAATACTTCTTCACGGCCTGCTTTATCAGCGCATACAGATCATATTCCTGCAATACCAGATCCGAAGCCATACTGTCCAAACGCTGAAATGTCAATACCATTTCCACATACTGCTCAATCTTAAACAGTTCCTCCCGCATCAGAAAACCATCCCTGCCAGGAATATCTTTTCCTTCCAAAAGCAGCTTCAGGGCAGAAATCGGTGTTTTAATCTGATGGGTCCACATGAGATAATAGTCCTTGTAATCCGCAATCTTTTTCTCCCATTTCCGGTTATTTTTGTACATTTCTTCATACACGCATGTCAAAAACAGCCATTGCGCATCTTCATATGTTCCTGCCTCTTCTAACCTGTCCGCCTGCTTCTGGTTCCAGCCATCCGGCAGAAGCTCCCCCGACTGCTCAAAATGCCTGTACATTTCCTCCAGTCTCCTGCTTCTTGCCACATACTTCATACCCGTCAAAAAACCTGCTGCCCCCCAGACCACCAATGTCAAAAGTGCAGCATACAAAAGCTTATTCAGATTTTCCAGATGATATAATGCCCCGACACCCACAAACAGGCATACGGATATGAACCAGAGCGCCATCACTGTTTTCTGTTCTTTTATATATCGAATCCACAATCTCATTTTATTTCTCCAATGTAGTACCCCAGCCCCTTCTTCGTATGGATTAACTGTCCCCTGCCCACAGCCTCCAGCTTCCTCCGCATTCTTGTCATATTCACCGTAAGCGTATTGTCATCTACAAAGCAGTCGTTATCCCATAGCCGCTTCATAATCGCCTCTCTGGACACTGTATTTCCTGCGTTTTCAAACAGAATCTGCAGGATGCGGAACTCATTCTTCGTCAGCTCCAGCTTCTGCCCTTCCGCCACCAGAGAAGCATCTGCCAAATCCAGTATCATGCCGCCGTATTCCATCACGTTGGTCTGTTCCCGAAAGGCATAGGTTCTCCGAAGCATGGCCTGCACCTTGGCAGACAGTACTTCCAGCTCAAAAGGCTTGGTTACAAAATCATCCCCGCCCATATTCACTGCCATGACAATATTCATATTGTCGCCGGCGGAGGATACGAAAATAATCGGCACCTGGGACACCTGCCTGATCTGAGCGCACCAATAATACCCATTAAAAAAAGGGAGCCCAATGTCCATCAACACCAATTGAGGTTCCCTAATGGCAAACTCTCCCAGGACATTTTGAAAATTTTCCACGCAAAATACCTCATAACCCCACTTCTCCAAATGCCGCTTCATTTCCTCCGCTATAACCCTGTCATCCTCCACCACTAACAGCTTATATTTCATATTTCCCGCTTCCTTATCCAATTCCCCGGATCTGTTCTCCGGCTCAGTTTTTCCACAGACTGCCTGACACTGCCTCCAATTCCGCAGCCATTCTCCCAGGCTTCTGGCACCCGCAGCGGACAATTCTTTTCTCTCAGGACTCAATAATCAGGCTGGCACATTTGATATCATTGGACAAATCATAGACAGCCCCTGTTTTTAATCCCACAACCTTAGGCCGCAGAGGATACTGCGGATTGTTCTCCACCACCTTCGCCTTTTCCCCATTGCTCAAAATAACCACGCTGTCCACAGGATAGAGTATAATAATGGCGAGAAAGCTCCTCATAAATTGAATGTCCAGTTCATCCGTCATGGCCATAATCATCTCTATGGCATCCTGCTGGGAAAAGGCTTTTTTATAAGGCCGCTCTGTCACAAGGGCATCATAGACATCTGCAATGGAAAGAATTCTTGCATATGTGGAAATCTGCTCTCCCGCCACTCCCATGGGATAGCCTTTCCCGTTTATCTTCTCATGATGCTGAAGCACACCCAGCAGTACCTTTTGAGGGATATCCTTTTTCTCCTTTAAAATCTGATACCCATACAGGGAATGTCTTTTCATAATGCTGAATTCATCTTCCGTCAGCTTTCCGGCTTTATTCAGCACTTCATTGGGAATCCTGGATTTCCCCAGGTCGTGCAGCAGCCCCGCCATGCCAATCTTCTCAATATCCGCTTCGGGAAGCCCGCTCTTCTTTGCAATCAGCATGGATATGGTGGCCACATCCACACTATGCTTAAACGTATACTCATCACTGACTTTTAATGCATCTATATTCAATGCCACCGCATCATTTTCCATAATAGAGTCCAGCAGATTCCCTGTAACTGCCGCAGCTGTATTGGTCAAATCAGCAGAAGCCGTGTCGCTGTACAAATATTTCACGCCTTCCGTAACACGTTTCTTCACGCTCTCGGATATGTTGACTCTTGCGCGGTCAGTAACCTTCAGCTTTATAATTTTCTCATTGACTTCCGGCACCACCTCGCCGACGGCTTCCTCAGGCTCTTCCTCTCCTTCCCTGGTATAGACTCCTGAAATGCCCATCTTCTGCAGTGCTTCAATCAGGAAATCATCCAGCATCGTTTTACGGGCAATCAAAATACGTCCAGTCCTGTCTACAATCGCCTGGTCAATCACCATACCGCTCTTCAAAGCTCTTGTACTTATGTATCTTCTCCGTATCACTGGCGTCCCCCGAATTTGTCAATATCACAAAGGTTTCTTTATAATTATAGCTTATTTTGCCTGTGAAATCTATCCCTTTTTAAAGTTTTCCCAATGTTTTTCCAATAATAAATTCAGCACTGATAACCAGCCCTGAATTTATCATTGACATTTCATCCTATATATATTCCTCACAGAATGCCGGATGCATCCTCTTCCTCATGGATATCCGATTTCGGCTTGTTCAGCCCCTTTATGACAATACCATGTTTCTCGGCATAATCCCAAAGTGCCGCATGGATTGCCTCTTCTGCCAGCAGGGAGCAATGTACCTTCACCGGAGGAAGTCCATCCAATGCCTCCATCACCGCCTTATTGGTCACCTGCAGAGCTTCCTCGATGGTCTTCCCTTTGATCAGCTCCGTTGCCATGGAGCTGGCAGCCACCGCCGCCCCACAGCCAAAAGTCTTAAATTTTGCCTCTACGATTCTTCCCTCTTCATCAATATCCAGAAAAATCCTCATAATATCGCCGCATTTGGCATTTCCCACAGTTCCCACACCACTGGCATCTTCGATTTCGCCTACGTTCCTGGGATTCTGGAAATGATCCATTACCTTTTCACTGTACATTTTAAGCCTCCTATTATAAATCGCTGCGCGATAGCACTAAAGGGTAAAGTACACTCGGTGCAAAAATTATGAGAAACAAATTCCATGAGAAAAATCACTCCTGAAATTTGTTCTCGTGCACCTTCGTGACTTCACCTGATAAATCGCTGCGCGACAGCACTAAAGGGTAAAGTACACTCGGTGCAAAAATTATGAGAAACAAATTCCATGAGAAAAATCACTCCTGAAATTTGTTCTCGTGCACCTTCGTGACTTCACCTGATAAATCGCTGCGCGATAGCACTAAAGGGTAAAGTACACTAAGATTCCTGGGTGGATTTGATAAAATCTTCATACAGGGGGGACATATTCCGCAGCCTTGCCACAGCCTGTTTCAATTCTTCCACAACAATATCCATTTCCTCTCTGGTATTCTCTTCTGAAAGCGTCATGCGCAGAGAGCCATGTGCCTCTTCCTGCTTCAAGCCTGTGGCAAGCAGCACATGGGAAGGGTTCAGAGAACCGGATGCACATGCAGAACCGCTGGAAGCGCAGATACCTTTCATATCCAGCATAATCAGCAGTGATTCCCCCTCAATAAATGAAAAGGAGAAATTTACATTGCCCGGAAGCCTCTGCTCTCTGTGCCCATTGAGACGGCAATAAGGTATCTCCGCCTCAATCCGCCCAATCAGATAATCCCGAAGTTCCCTTTCTACTGCCGCCTTCTGTACCATTTTATCCATTGCTCTTGCCGCAGCCGCCCCAAACCCCACAATGCCCGGAACATTTTCCGTTCCGGCTCTTCGATTCCTTTCCTGTTCGCCCCCATGGAGAAAAGAACCCATCTTCACACCGCTGCGGACATACAGCATTCCGATTCCTTTCGGCCCGTTAAGCTTATGGGCACTGGCGCTTAGAAGATCCACACCCAATTCGTCCACCTGTATCGGAAGCTGTCCGAAAGCCTGTACTGCATCCGTATGGAACATAATCCCCTTTTTGCGAGCCAGTCTGCCGATTTCCCCAATGGGCTCCAGGGTGCCGATCTCATTATTGGCAAACATTACACTGATCAATATGGTGTCCGGCCTGACAGCCCCCTCCAATTGCGCCAAATCTATCCTCCCGTATGCGTCCACATCCAGGTAAGTCACTTCAAACCCTCTTTTTTCAAGGTATTTGCATGTGTTAAGAATCGCATGGTGCTCTATCCTGGTGGTAATAATATGTCTTCCCTTATAAGCGCTGCCCTCCGCCGCTGCCTTCAAAGCCCAGTTATCCGCTTCCGTACCGCCTGATGTAAAATAGATTTCCTCCTGCTTCGCCCCTATCACCCCCGCAATCCTTCTTCTGGCCTCATTCACAGCCTTCTTGCCTGTGGCGCCAAGAGAATACAGTGCGCTGGGATTGCCATAATTTTCCGTAAAATACGGCAGCATAGCCTCCACTACTTCCGGAGCGGTTCTTGTAGTAGCGGCATTATCCAGATAAATCATACTTCTTACCTCTCCTGTTTCCTGTTTCCTGTTTCCTGTTTCCTGTTTCCTGTTTCCTGTTTCCTGTTTCCTATATGTATTTTCTACTATTATTGCTTTCAACCATCTATTTGATTTCATACTTATTTACTAGGATTTTACAATAGTATATCATGTACTGCCGGTTCTGTCAACCATTCTTTGGGAATATAATATGGAACAAGAGAATGAAAGCATAAGTATTTATGAAAGCAAAACAACATCACCCTCTGATTGTAGGCACCTTTATTCTGACTGCCACCGGCTTTATCAGCAGGCTTATCGGCTTCTTCTACCGCATCTACCTCTCCCGGTTATTCGGGGAGGAAGAAATGGGAATTTATCAGCTGTTAAGCCCCATATTATCTCTGTCTTTCTCACTGACTGCGGCAGGAATCCAGACTGCCATTTCCAAGCTTGTAGCGGAACAGACTGCCCTTCAAAAGAAAGCTTCCTTCCGCCCTGTGCTGCTGGGATTAAGTCTGTCCCTGCCCTTGTCCCTGGTGTGTAATGCTGTTATATATTTCTCTGCCGATTTTATTGCGGTCAATCTGCTGCATGAGATACGTACTGCCTCTATGCTGCGTATCCTCTCCTTTTCCGTACCGTTGAGCGCCGTACATGCCTGCATGAACGGATATTTTTACGGAATCAAAAAAGCCGGAATCCCCGCAGGTTCCCAGCTTTTGGAACAAATAGTAAGAGTCGGCAGTGTATACATCATTTCCGCCTATAATCTGTCCATGGGCAGGACGCCGACCATCGGCGTAGCCATCCTGGGCCTCACCATAGGCGAATTTTTCTCCATGCTTATGGCAGTGCTTGCTATTTATCCATGGCACAGCATATGGACCGGCAGCCAGGGGCGTACCCGCCAGGCGCCTTCACGCAATTCCTATGAAAATGTTCCCATGAGAAAGGGGGTTAGAACGGCACAGATATTGCAGAAATGTCCTTCCGGCCAGGAATCCTCTCATGTATTATACGGCAAGCTGCTCGCCATGGCCCTGCCCCTGACTGCAAACCGTATTATTTTAAACCTGCTGCAGAGTATGGAATCCGTATCCATTCCCTCCCAATTAATGCGCTACGGTTATGACAGCACTACTGCCCTGAGTGTATACGGTGTGCTCACCGGTATGGCAATGCCCTTCATTTTCTTCCCCAACGCATTGACCAATTCTGTCGCCGTCCTTCTCCTGCCCATGATTTCGGAAAGCTATGCATTGGGTGATATCAAGTCCGTCAAAAAAGCCGCTCTGCGCACTGTCAAATACTGCGGTTTCATGGGAATCTGCTGCATGGGCATTTTTGTTTTCCTGGGCAGATGGATGGGAACCACCCTGTTCCACAGCCCGCTGGCAGGATATTTTATTACCACATTGGGCTTCCTGTGTCCATTCCTCTATCTGGATACCACATTGTCCAGTATCCTCCAGGGCCTTGGCATGGCAGGACATATTTTCGTCATGAACGTGTTAAGCCTTCTGCTGCGTCTGGGCTTCGTGTTCCTGGCCATTCCCCGTTTTGGAATTACCGGCTATCTCTGGGGGATTCTGGCCGGCCAGCTGGCGCTCGGACTGCTCTATCTTGGCTGTTTACATAGGTTTCTCAAAAAGCATTGATTTCAGGCGCTCAAATACGTGCGCATGGTGCGGAGCGCATTTTTCTCCAGACGGGATACCTGTGCCTGTGAAATACCAATGGCCTCGGCAACCTCCATCTGTGTCTTGCCCTCGAAAAAGCGCATGGAAATGATTTCATGCTCCCTGTCATTCAGACGTTTCATTGCCTCGCTTAAGGAGAGCTGTTCCACCCAGTTCTCCTCCCTGTTCTTCTTATCGCTGATTTGATCCATCACATAGAGCGTATCACCTCCATCGGTAAAAATGGGCTCATAGAGGCTCATGGGATTCTGGATGGCATCCAGCGCATAGGCAATATCCTCCTTGGAAATACCAATCTCTGTGGCGATTTCTTCGATGGAGGGTTCTTTGAGATTTTTTCTGGTCAGAGATTCTCTTGCATAGATTGCCTTATAGGCAGTATCCTTCAGAGACCGTGAGACGCGCATGGTACTGTTGTCTCTGAGGAAACGCCTGATTTCTCCTATAATCATAGGAACGGCATAGGTTGAAAATTTTACATTCAGGGATGCGTCAAAATTATCGATTGCCTTAATCAGTCCAATGCAGCCGATTTGAAACAGATCATCCACATTTTCATTGCTGGAAGAAAACCGTTTGATGACACTGAGCACAAGACGCAGATTCCCTTCAATATAGGTTTCTCTCGCCTTCGTGTCGCCAGCTTCGATTTGTTGAAAAAGAGCTTCCTTTTCTTCTGTTTTCAGCAACGGTAGCTTGGAGGTATTAACTCCGCAGATTTCCACTTTACCCTGTGTCATTTCTTTTCCTTCCTTTTCGTTCCGCCCCGTCCGAACGGGTGCTGTGTTAAAATTTCATAGCAGATAACATAATGCTAGTATGTGCTTCAAGGCAAAAAATATTCTCCGGGACCTTGGGAAAGTGTAATTTACAGGAATGATTTTATGGATGTATTTTGTTATCATTTGAAAGGCAGCTGCATATTTGTAATAAAGAGGGTATTATTATCTGGAGATAAGAAAAATGCTTTATTCCGAATTGAAATGTAAAGATGTTATCAATATCAAGGACTGCAGAAAGCTGGGCCGTGTCTGCGACCTGGAATTCGACCACTGCACAGGCTGTATCTGTAAAATTATGGTTCCGGGCTGCAACCGCATTCTGGGCTTTCTAAACTGCGAGCCGAACATTGTCATTCCATATAAAGATATCCGGCAGATCGGCCCTGACATTATTCTCGTTGACATTCACTGCTGAATATGATACATTACTACTTGTAATATGGAATATTAAAATCACTGGCGGCACAGCCCCAAAGCGGAGGGAAACCCATGAAATGTCCTTTTTGCAGCCATGAAAACACGAGAGTGATCGATTCAAGACCGGCAGATGAGAATAATTCCATCCGGCGGCGGCGTGTATGTGATGAATGCGGAAAACGATTTACCACCTATGAAAAAATCGAGACAATTCCTCTGATCATCATTAAGAAGGATAACAACCGGGAAGCTTATGACCGCGCCAAAATCGAAGGCGGCCTGATCCGCGCCTGCCACAAGAGACCTGTGAGTGCACAGCAGATTGCAGTATTGGCAGATGAAGTAGAAAACGAAATATTCAATATGGCAGAAAAAGAGATATCCAGCCAGCTCATCGGTGAGTTGTTAATGAACAAATTAAAAGACCTGGATGCGGTAGCCTATGTACGTTTTGCGTCCGTATACAGGGAATTTAAGGATGTGAATACATTTATGGATGAACTGAAGAAATTGCTTGAATAAAAATTGAACCTATACTTGTGAACGCATTTAATTGCCGATTTCAGCTCCGGATTGCCGATGCGTTCACTCGTTATACTGTGCAGACGGCAATTATTTGCTTTTGCGGGTATAAATTGCACTTAAATAAGTAATCTTTCCCCTGAACACACAAAAAGAGATGGCAGAAAACCATCTCTTTTTGTGTCTAGGTAATATCCTCCGCTTCCCCTGGATGCGCTTTTTTCATTCCGCTTACCAGCCCGGACAGCAGACGAAAAACGCAGAAACCGATCACCGTTCCCAATATATTGGTCCATATATCATCCGTCTGAAAAAATCCCCTTTTGGTCACAAGCTGCATACATTCAATTCCCAGACTGGTAGCAGCTCCCAGGGCGATACTCGGCAGAAAATGCCTTAATTTCTCAAATGCCATGCTGCCAAAGAATCCATAGGGTATAAACAGCAGCACATTTTCCACCACATAGGCATTGTTCCTGGTGTTGATCCCCCATGTGGCAAACAGCTTCAAATCCATGCCGTCTCTGCTGCCGCTCTCCCTGGACAAAAATGTAATTACCATCATCAATGCAAGATAAAATCCAAAGACAACAACCGGCAGCAGTGCTGCCGGTTTCTTGTCTTTGCGCTTTCCCAGTTTGAGCGCCGCAAACAACAGAATCGCCGAAACGGGTATCCCTATCAGCATACCATAGGGAAGATACTTTATCATAGATATCATATCCGAATATATATAATGAATCATCTTCCATGCTCCATACTTATCACTGCAGACAGCAACGCTTCATCACTTTACCGGTACTTATCCCACTGCTCTCCCGCATGTTCCCATCTGCCCTTTTCTTCCGACAGTCTCCCATTCATCCAGGCCACCGCTTCTGCCACACCTTCCTCTGTAAAAGGGAACTCTGCAGATTCCTTTTCTTCCGCAGGTGTCTTAAAAAAATTAAAGGGTTCGGGCCATATGGTACAGCGCAGCCTCTTCTCACCCTCATCCGCCGAAATCCCTTCCAGCCGGTAACGCATCCCCTGATGACACCCTGTAAATTCCGTCTTCTTCAAAAACTCCATGGACAATATATCATCGCGCTGAATCAACGTTTTCTACCTCGTAACAAATTTTCCAAATGGACTGTGTTTCAATATTATACCCCATTTCCCCCTGTCTGAAAACCCCTAAAGCAGAATATTGTTGCATCATTATTGCATCAAATATTATTACTCATTTCTTTCTTCAGCTGCCGCATGATTTTCTTTTCCAGCCGGGATATGTATGATTGAGAAATGCCCAGCAGAGAAGCAACCTCCTTCTGTGTCATTTCCTGTCCGTCCTTTGTTCCCAGTCCAAAACGAAGGCTGATAATTGTCTTCTCCCTCTCCGAGAGTTTACTCACCGCCCCCAGCAGCAGCTTACGTTCCACCTCATTTTCGATATCCCGGTAGATCACATCATCATCCGTCCCAAGAATATCCGACAGCAGCAGCTCATTCCCGTCCCAGTCCACATTCAGGGGCTCGTCAATGGACACCTCCAGCTTTGTCTTATTATTCCTGCGCAGATACATCAATATCTCATTCTCAATGCACCTGGACGCATAGGTTGCAAGCTTAATATTCTTATCGGGTTTAAAGGTATTAATGGATTTAATCAACCCGATGGTGCCAATGGAAATCAAATCTTCCACGCCCACTCCTGTATTGTCAAATTTCTTGGCAATATACACCACCAGCCGCAGATTGTGTTCTATCAGGATTGCCTTGGCCTCATCATCATATTCCGTTCCCAAATCGCCGATTACCTGGCTCTCTCTCTCCAGCTCCAGCGGCGGCGGCAGCACTTCTGCTCCGCCAATATAATGAATCTCCCCCTTTCTGTGCAAGAGAAAATTCTCCCTGCGTATCATTTTAAACTGCATTTTGCCCGGTATCGTCACTTTCAGAATCATTACGCCTCACATTCTGCCGTTTCAACGGCCCACCCTTTCTGCTCTGCTGCAAAAGTCCAGGGTGAATAATCATTTTCACGGATTCCGCTTCAGCACCTTCTGCTTCGGAAATATCATTACTGCTGACAGCCACATATACATTGCGAAATGACAATTTCATGCCGTCCAGTTCCAGCAGCAGCTGGGGCAGCAGGTAACCTGGCAGAATTCCGCTCTTTTTCCCGATGCTGTGGTAAGGTATGGCACGAAATCCTCTCACATCGCCCTTCCATATTCTGTCAAATACCTCCTGCTCCAAAATGCAGACCGGCTTCCCGCTGATGGGTTCCACCAAACTGTTTCCTGAATCAATCAATGCCCACACCACTGCCTCTTCTCCATCCCGAAGCAGCGTAGCCCTGCACACACTATCCTTCGCCCTCAAACCATATCTGAACCTGAGAAACAGCCAGAAGACCAGCCCTCCCAATCCCGTAATCCCCAGACCGCTGGTGACAGCATCTCTTGCAGGTCCTGCAATTCTGACCAGGAACAGCAGTGCCCCTCCCATTCCGAAAGAGTATACGATCAGTCTCTCCAATAACCGGAGAAACATCCCAAAGCTCTTCACGGGAAAAGTGATACAGAGCATTCCCACACATCCGGCTATGATACCTGCCGCAAGCTTCAAGAATACCGGAGCTGTTCCAAGAAAGGGCAGAAAATAACATAATGCCCCCGCTGCTGCGCCCGCTGCCAGCCTCCCCACACTTGCGGTATGAAGTGTACTGTGGTCCACCAGTATCAGCAGATACAGGTTCATGATAAAATTGAGCAGAAACAAACTGTCTGCATATAATTCATAGTGCATTGGCATCATCCTTTTCACAATTATTATAAAGGGATTGGACTTAAGAATTTGTCAAATAGAGTGTGGATTCCATAAAAATTTTCGACAAAAAAAGCCGGGCTTTCCTGCGCCCGGCTCATAAAATAAGATGATAACTGGTTCAAATCATTTGGTAATGTTATTTATCATGTGAAAATGCTATTTTCTCTGAAGGAAATCAGGAATCTTTAACGTCTTCTCCACTACGGAGCTGCGGATATCCACCGGCTTCTGTATCCCCTGCATGGATGTCTGCTGCTCTGCATTCGGCTGAGAAGGAGCAGGTGTGGGCTGCACGTTCAGATTCTTCACTGTATTGGATACAGCGGGCTGCCTGTACGCAGAATTTATCCCGAAACGCGTCTGCAGCGGCGGATTGTTCACAGCCTCATCCAGACCTGTTGCAATCACTGTAACCGTACAGCTGTCCGTTGCGCCTTCGTCATACATTGCACCCACAATAATATTAATATCTT
Source organism: uncultured Acetatifactor sp. (assembly GCA_910584435.1). GTDB lineage: Bacteria > Bacillota > Clostridia > Lachnospirales > Lachnospiraceae > Acetatifactor. The sequence continues at coordinate 33,005 of CAJUAP010000011.1, read as the reverse complement.
CTCCTGTAAACTGTTGAATATATTCCGCCGCATCGTTTACATCGGGCAGGGTAATATCTCCGGACAGATTGAGAATGACATCCGTTGCACTGGTAATATTTGTCTCCAGCAGAGGACTTTCCACTGCCATTTTCACTGCTGCCAGCGCCTTGTCGTCTCCCTTGCTCTCGCCGATACCGATATGTGCAATTCCCTTATCCTTCATAACCGTCTGTACATCTGCGAAATCCAGATTAATCAAAGCCGCCCTGTTAATCAAATCCGTAATACCCTGCACTGCCTGCTGCAGCACCGCGTCCGCTTTCTTCAGCGCCTCCGGCATTGTGGTCCGCCTGTCCACAATCTCCAGAAGCTTATCGTTTGGAATCACAATTAAAGTGTCCACATACTCTTTGATACGCTCGATTCCATTTGTCGCATTTACCATACGGGTCTTGGCCTCAAAACGAAAAGGCTTTGTCACCACCCCCACTGTAAGGATACCCATTTCCTTAGCCAGCTTGGCCACCACCGGCGCCGCACCGGTTCCTGTCCCGCCGCCCATTCCGCAGGTGACAAATACCATATCTGACCCCTTCAAAGCAGCCGATATCTCTTCCGCGCTTTCCTCCGCCGCTTTCTCGCCTACTTCCGGCTTCGCTCCGGCGCCCAGGCCCTTCGTCAGCTTCTCCCCGATCTGCAGAAGCTTCGGCGCTTTACACAACTGTAAAGCCTGCTTGTCCGTATTGACTCCAATAAATTCCACGCCGTTAATTTGTTCTTCTACCATTCTATTTACAGCATTATTACCTGCGCCACCTACACCAACTACAATAATTTTAGCAGCAGATTCAGCATCATTAGTCCTAATCTCCAGCAAAGGTATACCCTCCTTTTTCTTCTCTCTGACTTCTCTATTTCATTCCATATCTACTATCATATAATTTTTTCACCATTTTAGCAACTACTTTTTGAAAAAATTATGAACTGCTGTAACTGTCCAGACAGCCCCTGCCGCGAAGTCAAAATTGCGCACCAAAGGCGGCGTGCCGCCTTGCAATTATTGCGTGACTTGCGTTTTGTGTGCATTTTCGTAACAGTCCGGTGACCTGTCTGAACTGTTATGAGCCACTCTTTTCCGGTTTAAACGTATATTTTCCACTATCTTCATCATACGTCTGCATCTGCAGCGTCCCGCTTTTTCCGGCAAGCTGCTGCAGTAAATTCGGAAGCAGCATGAGCTTGTCCTCCAGCGTAGCCCTGTCTCCCCCCAGAGCCACCTTCACATTTTCAAAAAAAATCGTAATTTCCCCCGACCCATTAAAATATATTTTATCCGAAATCAAATTATACTTTTTAAGAAGCTTTGTGATATCCAATATATTGTTGAAAACCTCTGCATCCGCTACCGGAATCGGCTCTCCTATTGCAATGTGGTCAAACTCCAGCCCTGTCACCTGAGGCACACCCACGGTCTTAATGCTGGAGTTCTCCACCACGTAGCCATCTCTGTCAAAATACATATACGTATCCAAATATTTCACATAACCTGTCAGACTTTTCTCATATACAACAATCTTAATTGTATCCGAGGACAGAATATCCACATTCAACACATCCACAAAAGGAATCCCTTCTATATCTTTGTTTTTATACTTCAGAGACAGGTAAAGTGAATTGTCTCCCAAGATTCCTTTCATGACCATTTCCTTTACTTCTTCCTCGGAATAATGTATATTCCCCTCCACATAAACCGTCCGTACCGTATAGGTCGTCTTAATATACTGCACGATACCCAGCAGTACTACCAGTATAACGATTATGAAGACAGCAATATGGGTTCTTTTGCTCTTATACACTTGTCACCCTCGCTCCCAATTCTCTGAAATCCCTGCAGATATTTTCATACCCACGGTAAATAAACGGACAACCGCTCACCGTTGTCTCCCCCTCCGCCATCAGACCTGCAACCACCAGAGCCGCGCCGCCGCGCAGTTCCCTTGCCTGCACAGGTCTGCCGTACAGCATCTCCACTCCTTTTATCAGCACGCTGTGCGCATCCTTCTGCTGCACTTTGGCTCCCATTTTGTCCAAATCTTTCAGAATACGAAAACGGTTCTCAAAAATAACCTCATCAATTCTGCTGCATCCCATTCCTATGGTTTCCACTGCCAATACCACTGACTGCAGATCCGTGGGAAAACCGGGATAGGGTGCCGTGACCAGCTGCAGCGGCATGGGCCGGACCGGTGCCTGAACATAGATACCCTCCGGTGAACTGTACACATGTCCTCCCATCTGCTCCGCCGCCCGCAGCACTGCCGCCATTTCTTTTCCCGGCGCCTGTTCCAACAGGACACATCCCCCGGCTCCGATACATCCGAACAAATAAGTTCCTGCAACGATTCTGTCCGCAGGTATGGTAAACTCTGTACCGCACAGTCTTCTTCCCCCGTGAATCACAATCCGGCAGCTGCCCGCCCCTTCAATAAAAGCGCCGCAGCAGCACAGATAACGGCACAATGCCAGAATCTCCGGCTCCAGGGCCGCGCCTTCCAAAATAGTATCGCCATCCGCCATCACGCCTGCCAGTACAATATTCTCCGTTGCACCCACAGAAGGAAACGGAAGGCAGATTCTTGCTCCATGCAGCCTGGATGCCTTTGCCATAAGCCTGCCATCTTTTTCTGTAAATTCCACTCCCATCTGTCTCAGCGCGGACAAATGCAGATCAATGGGCCGGCTGCCGATCACACATCCGCCCGGATGCTCCATAACAACCTCTCCGCATCTGCCAAGCAGCGCTCCCAGCAGACACAGTGAAGAACGCATTCCTGTCACCGCATCTTCAGGCATCTCACCCTTTCTCACCTGTGAAGAATCAACAACAAGTCCTTTTTCCTGCCAGTGTATACTACAGCCAAGGCTTTTTAACAGGCTCACCATGGAATGCACATCCGCTATTTTGGGACAATTCCTGATAAAGGAACGCCCCCTCACCAACAGCGCAGCTGCCAGGACAGGCAGTGAGGCATTTTTCGAGCCTTGTATGCGAACCTTTCCCTGCAGGGCAACCCTGCCCTGAATACGAATAGAATCCATAAGCACCATCCGGCTTCCCAGGGTGTGCTGCATTGCGGCATACCCTATATTCACATATTCTATCCTATGAAAATCAGGCCGCATATGTACCTTGTATTATTACAATTCCTTCAACTGTATCCTTCGTGCCACACTCAGAACCAGCCCGATCTCAATCAGCAGGAACATGACGGACGAACCTCCGTAACTGATAAACGGCAGGGAAATTCCCGTATTCGGTATGGTTGCCGTCACCACGGCAATATTCAAAATGGCCTGAATGGTGATATGTCCCATAACCCCCACCACCAGCATGGCTCCGAAGAGATCCGGCGCATTGTTGGCAATCACCATCATGCGCCACAACAGCATCACGAACATCAGGATAATCGCTACTGCGCCAAACAGGCCAAGCTCTTCGCAGATAATAGAAAAAATCATATCATTCTGGGCCTCCGGCAGAAAACTCAGCTTCTGCATACTCTGCCCCAGTCCCTTTCCAAAGACGCCGCCGCTGCCTATGGCATACAGCCCCTGTAAGGTCTGGAATCCCGTATCGGTAGGGTCGCTTTCCGGATCCAGCCATGACAGAATACGATTGCCTCGAAATGCCATGAAATCATTTCCCGACACCACCAGATATACCACCAGCGCCGCGGCGGCAAGAACCAGCAGTGCCATAATGACAAATTTCTTATAATCCGGGCTGGCCACAAATACCATAAGAACAGAAATGCCCAGAATGATAATGGCCGAACTCAGATTCTGTGTGATGATATAAACTTCCAATACAATCGGCATGGGAAATGCCACCATAATACAAAAGCCCTTCATGGAACGGACACCCTTACCTATTTTACACACCATCACTGCAAGGAATAAAATCATGCAAAGCTTTGCCACCTCGGCGGGCTGTACATTGAAGCCGATTCCCGGAATGGCAATCCATCTGCGTGCGCCGTGGGATTCTACGCCCAAAGGTGTCAGTACCATAGGAACCAGCACCATGGATATCAAATATCCAAGCAGATAGAATTTTTCCCAGAAGTGATAAGGAATGTTCGCCACAATAATCATCAGCACCAGTCCGATAATACCGGCAGTGAGCTGTCTCTTCAGATAATGCGCCGAATCCCCGAATTCCAAAAATGCCTGATAAGAACTGGCCGAATAAATCATAACCAGGCCAAACCCCATCAGAAACAGAACGATAAAAAGGAGGCTGTAATCAAAAAAGTATTCCGATTGCTCTTTTTTCTTCCGCCTGGTGTTTTTGTTCCTCTTTCCACCATAGGTTTTTTCCTCATAAGAATTCTTTTTGTCATAGGAATTCCTTTTATCACGAAAGTCACTTTGTTCACCAGAATCCCTTCTGTCATGGTAATCTCTTATATCACGAGATTTCCTTGTATCACGAAATTTTCTTATTTCGTCAGATGCCATAAGCGCTCCTTATCCGAAATTACCAGCCACTAAGCTTTATGTGGAAGGCAATTGATTGACATATTCTTTGAATTTCTCTCCCCTCACCTCATAATTTGGAAACATTCCCCAGCTTGCACAGGCAGGCGATAACAAAACCGCATCACCGCTCTGTGCAAGCCTGGTACAAAGCTCCAGGCATTCTTCAAAAGTATCAGCAAAACGGATTCTTTCAAATCCATGCTTTCTTGCACAAGCTGCAATTTTCTCCCTTGTCTGGCCGATTAGCACCAGCCATTTTACCTTTCCTTCAAAGCTTTCTATCCACTCGTCATATTCGCTCTGCTTATCATATCCTCCTCCAATGAGAACGGTGGGTCTGCTCATGGCACGTATTCCCTGTATTGCGGCATCCGGATTCGTACCCTTGGAGTCATTATAATAATCCACCCCTCCCTTAGACGCCACAAACTCAATCCGATGCTCCACTGCATGAAATTCTCTCACTACAGCCAGGATTGTCTCAATCGGCACCCCCATACCCTCTCCGACTGCAATGGCCGCCATCACATTCTCCACATTGCACATTCCCACCAGATTCATATCCTCATGGATGTCAAGCAATTCCTCTTCCTGGCCTCCGAACGCTCTTACAATCTTATCTCCCAGCAGGAAATAGCCCTCTTCCAGCCTTTTCGCGGCAGAAAAGAAAATAACCCTGGCCGGACATCTCTCCCCAAATGCTCTTGTATACGCATTCTCATAATTCAGGACACAGATATCCTCCTTTGTCTGGTTCCGGGTAATGGCCTCCTTTGCCGCCGCATACGCTTCCATGGTGTGGTGTCGGTTCAAATGGTCCGGCGTTATATTCAGGATTGCCGATACCGCCGGATGAAAAGAAGAAATGGTTTCCAGCTGAAAGGAACTGATTTCTCCCACAGTCACCGTTTCCGATGTGGTCTTCAGACATTCCGATGTATACGGATTACCGATATTCCCCACCACAAACACCTTATCTTCACCCAGGTGCGCCTTCATGATTTCTCCCACCAATGTTGTGGTGGTAGTCTTACCGTTGGTACCGGTAATCGCCGCCACCCTGCCCTTTTCTTCCCTGTATCCTAACTCAATTTCCCCAATAATTTCCGCGCCATTTGCCTGAAACTCCTTTAGCAGCGGAATATCCACAGGCACACCGGGGCTTACAACCACTGTACGGATTTCTTCTCTGATTTTCTCCGGCAGTTCTCCTGTCATACAGACTGCATTGCTCTTCAGCGGCAGCTTCTCGCAAAGCTCCCGCTCCGTCATTCCTTCCTTGCCGTCATACAGAATGACCTCTGCCCCCATATATTCCAAAAGTTCCAGCGAACCGATTCCGCTGATGCCGGAACCAATCACAATGCACTTTTCTCCTGCAATACTCCCGGCTTCTGTGAACTGTTCCTTTTGCTGCTGTTCTTGATCCTGTTTCCTTTGCTGTTCCTGTTCCCTTTCCGCTTTCATCTCTGTCTTCCCTTCCAAAGAACCTTTTCTTAGAAAATCTTCATTCCGTTGGCGCTCAACATAGCCAATGCAGCCAGACACATCAAGGCTGTAATGATAGTAAATAATGCTGTAATTCTGGTTTCAGACCACCCGCAAAGCTCAAAATGATGATGGAGCGGTGCCATTTTGAATATCCGCTTCCCACCGCTTAGTTTAAAATATGCCACCTGCAGAATGACCGAAGACACCTCTGCCAGATAGATAATGCCGATAACAGCTATAAACAGGGGCATCTGAAGCAGGTACGCACATCCTGCCACAAAACCTCCCAGGGCCAGAGACCCCGTATCTCCCATAAACACCTTAGCCGGATACACATTAAACAGCAGGAAACCCAGCAGCGCTCCGGCTACAGCGCAGGTCACAGGCTCAATGCCCCCGGCCGTTCCAATGGCAACTACGGAAAAAAATACTGCCACCATCAAAGTAACACTCCCTGCCAATCCGTCCAGCCCATCGGTAAAATTGGTTCCGTTGGCCGTCCCTAACACAATAAAGAACAGAATGGGCACATTCCATATGCCGAAATCCAGATATCTCCCCGGCAGAAAAGGAATCCTCATTGCCAGACTCACATCCGTATAATGTATCAAATACCATGCAAAGATACCTGTAACCGCCAATTGGCCGGCCAGTTTCTGCCAGGGGGACAGTCCCATGGAACGTCTGCACACTACCTTAATATAATCATCTATCAGCCCCACCAGCCCAAATCCCACCGTCAGAAAAAGTACCGGTGCAATTTTAGGGTAATCCTCCATAAACAATACGGAGGTCAGCACCACGCTTACCAATATCATAATCCCACCCATGGTAGGCGTCCCGGTTTTCTTCAAATGTGCGGCAGGACCCTCTTCCCGGACTGTCTGCCCGCACTTGAGCCATCTTAAAAACGGAATCAGAACCGGTCCGCAGACTGCACTGATGCCAAAGGAAAGTATTACTGCCATCATACTAATTTTGTTCATTCTGCGCCCCCTCAATACCTAAATAAGGAAGAATATTTTCAAACAGCTGTCGGACAATAGGCGCGGACACCTGTCCTCCATAATAGACTCCCTTGGGATGGTTCACTATGGCAAGGGCAATGACCTGTGGATTATCAGCCGGAGCAAAACCAATAAAAGACGCTATGTAACGGCCGCTGCCTCTTGGAAGGGTCTGGCTTGTGGCTGTCTTACCCCCCACCCGAAAACCTGCCACCTTTCCATTGGCGCCGCTGCCCTCCGCAACTACCATCTCCAGTATTTCCCTCATGGTTGCACTTGTCTCTCCTGATACAATCCCCTCTTCCACCGGATATTCAAACACTTCCACAACATTTCCGTCTATATCGCAGGTCTGTATTCCAAAATGCGGTGTAATTCTTCTGCCCCCGTTAATAATAGAGGATACCGTAGTTATAAGCTGTATGGGCGTAATCTGAAAGGACTGGCCGAACGCTACTGTGGCAAGCTCTACATTCCCCATATTTTCCTTCTTATGCATAATAGTTCCCGCTTCGCCCGGCAAATCGATTCCTGTCTTCCGCTTCAGGCCGAAATGCTCAAAATAACTATAATAGCTGTCCAGCCCCAGCCGAAGTCCCACCGTGATTAATGCCGGATTACAGGAATTCATCATGGTATGGGTAAAATCCTGGCTGCCGTGTCCTGCAATCTTGTGACAGCGGATTTTTCTGTCGTCTACGATGATGTATCCGGGGCAGTTAAATGAACTGCCGGGCGTCACAACCCCTTCTTCCAGCCCGGCCGCTGCCGTAATAATCTTGAACGTGGATCCCGGCTCATAGGTATCATTGATACAGCCATTTCGCCAGATGCTGTTCAGTATATTCTGTGTTTCCTCGGATGTAATATTCTCCGGCGTCCCCTCCGGCAGTTCATACGGATTGTTCAGGTCAAATTCCGGCACATTTACCATGGCCAGAATCTCACCGTTCTGAGGATTCATGACCAATATGGATACGCTGTCCGCCTCCTTTGTGGCAAGCGCCTGTTCTGCCAGCTGTGTGGCATAAGACTGAATATTCATATCCAGACTGATACACAGATCAAGGCCTCTTACAGGTTCAATCCGGCGCTCCCCTGCGGATTCCACTTCTATGCCCTTGGCATCCGTCACCGTCAATATGGTTCCCGGCTCCCCCTGCAGATATGTATCATAGACCACTTCCAAACCTATAATTCCCTGGTTATCACCTCCTGTAAATCCCAATACCTTACTTGCCAGATCATCATAAGGATAATAGCGCTTGTAGTCCTCATCCACCTTGACCCCTGCCAGGTCATATTCTCTGATTCTGTCTCCCACGGTTTTATCCACATTGCTTTTGATTCTCTCCATGGAGGAATACTTTTCCACCCTCCGCCTTACATAATCCTCCGTCAATTCCAGTTCCTTACACAGAATCTCAATTACTTTTTCCGGTTCCTCAATCTGATTGTAAATAACCGATACGGTACATACGGTCTTATTATCCGCAAGTACTTTTCCGTTACAGTCAAGGATACGTCCTCTGGCGGCCTTGATACTGCGCTCTCTCTCGTGCAGATCCGTTGCCATTCTGGCATAATGCTCTGCCTGCCACACACAGAGATAGATAAGCCGTCCGAACAACCCTATAAAAGCACCTATACAGAGAAGAAACACAGCAAATATCTTCTTTCTGTGGAATATTTTATTGTTATCCGTGAGCATGCCAAACCTCACCGTTAAGGATTATTATACTTTATTCCTGTTACCGTGAAGTTATGAATTATTTCGGGAAGAAATATATGCGTTAGAGATTAGGATTCAGCGGAAGCGTATCATCGGGAACGGATTCACCCCCGTCAATGGCAAATCCTGCATCGGGATCATATCTGGTACCGGTCTCAGGATCCACCCGATATCCGGTCTCAGGATCAATAGGAAAGCTCATTCCTGTTCCTGAAGCATCTATACCGGGGGGCTGTGTCTGATCGTCCTCCTGTCCTTCATCATCTCCTTCCGAAGGTCTGCCATACTGATTGGTAATCTCTAACTGCAATGCCTCTAACTCCCTCTTCTCCTCGTCGCTCAGGGGCTCCGTCATAAAAATGTTCAGATAAGGAAGCACTTCCGTTAAAATACTGCGTGCAATACCTGATGCATATACCGCTCCGCCGCTCTGTTTCTCCATATTAGGTCTGTCTATTACCACATAAATGGCAATCTGAGGATCATCCGCAGGCGCATATCCGATAAAAGAAACCACATATTCTGTCTTGGAGCGCTTATGGGTATTGGGGTCAATGGTCTCCGCAGTACCGGTCTTGCCCCCTATGGCATATCCTGCAGGTCTGGCGGGCTTTCCTGTTCCATATGCCACCACGGCTTCACAGCATTTTCTGATCATGTCGGAAGTCGACGCGGACACTGTCTGTTTTAACAGCCTTGGTTCGATATTAGCCACAGTGGCGCCGTTTGCATTGGTGATCTTGTTTACCATATGAGGTTCGTAATAGTTTCCGCCATTGATCAGGGAACAGAAGCCCGTGATCATTTCAATCATAGTCACATTAAAATTCTGTCCGAAACTATTGGTAGCAAGATCCGTAGGGCCCATTTTATCTGCAGAATAGACGAAGCTGGCCGTCCTGGCCTCTCCTGCCAGATCAATATTGGTTTTCAAACCAAAGTTAAAAATCTGCTGAAACTTGCAGAATGCTTCACTTCCCAGAATCTGTGAAATCTTAATCATGGACACATTGCAGGATTTTGCTACTGCCTGTTCCAGCGTCAGAACTCCATCCGCCCTGTTATGGCAGCCCATCTTATATCCTCCCACTTCCACAACACTGTTGCACTCAAAGGTATCCGTTGCGGAAATAGCGCCTTCCTCCAGGGCCGCCGCCACTGTAAAGGGCTTGGCTGTGGAGCCGGGTTCATATGTTCCCGTAATGCAGAAACTTTTCCACAGGTTATTCAGATTCAGATACAGTTCATCGCTGCTCATATTTGCCAGTACTTCTTCTGTGATATATGTATCCGTCTTCTTCAGCTCCTGATAGCCGTTGGCATTGGTCACCATTTCTACCATCCTGGTTCCCAGCAGACTATTGGGATTTCTGGTATCATTCAGATTATATCCCGGATATTCCGCCATGGCGAGCACTTCTCCGCTGTTGACATCCATAATGATACAGGCCGTATTTTCCGATCCGTTTCCCTGGATATATCCGTTTGCATGTTCCTCATTAAATTTCTTCAGGTACTTTTCCACAATCATCTGTATATTGGCATCGATGGTGGAGTGGATATTATAGCCATCCACTGCAGGCTTCAGCGTCCGCTCCGGGGTCTGATCATCATTCAGATAGCCGTATTCCCTGCCGTTAATCCCATTGAGAATATCGTTGTAATATTCCTCCAGACCATAACTGCCTGCGTTATCCTTGTTCGCAAAGCCGATCACATCCGCTGCCAGGGAATCATAGGGATAAATGCGCTTGTATTCCTCTTCAAACCAGACACCTTTTATGATACCTTTATTTGTCTTCTCATCATCCTGCCCTGATTCTCCGCTCCCGGTCTGGCCTGGCTCCTGGCTCGTGTTTCCGCTTCCTGTCCGGCCCGTACCGCTGCCTCCGGTCTGGCCGGATTCCTGCTTCGTATTCTCCGCTGATGTCTTGCCGGAATTATTCATTGCTTCCTGAAACCCGCTGATTTCCTCGTATGTCAGCTGTTTTAAGGGCACATAATAGGACGAGTTCCTGTGGGTCGTAACATACTGCCGGATGGCATTCATATCTAACTGCTCAAAATGTTCTGCCAATGCCTGCAGGGTTGGTTCCAGATATATCTGTTGTCCTTTTACCTCTGTTGTCATCACCTTTGCATCGATTACCAGGTTATACACCTTTTCACTGGTTGCAAGCCTGGTTCCCTTGGCATCCACTATATCACCGCGCCGGAAAGGCAGTATGGTGGATTCATATTTCTGCTGTGAAAACACTTGTTTCTGATACCTGGCGCCATCTTCTCTTGTAATCCATGCAAGCCGGAAAACCAGACCCGAAAACGCCAGCAGCACCATGAGATACAGCACTGCCAGTTTTTTCTGCATCTTAACAGAGAATTTATTCTTATCTTCCTTTTTCGTATCCTTTCTCTTTCCATCCCTCCTTCGCTCCTGGATTTGTATGATTCTATTTCCATCACCTTTGCTGCTGGTTCTACGGCTTTTGCCGACGCTGCTATTCCTGCTGTTTCTGCCGTTGTCTCTGCTGCTCCGGCTGCTGTCTCCCCTGCTTCGGCTGCTGTCTCCCCTGCTTCGGCTGCTGTCTCTGCTGCTTCGGCTGCTGTCTCTGCTGCTTCGGCTGTGGGCGTTTCTGCTATCCCTGTTTCCACTTCTGTCTACAGAATTGCCCCCGATATTCATATCATTTCTGCCGCTGCCTTCTCTGTTGTCACGATTGCTGCGGTTTCCGCTTGCGCTGCTTATGCTATTGCTCCTGTTTCCAGGTCTGTCACCATTATTTCTTCCCACATTGCACCTCTGCTACTTATTTCCCGTTGCCTGACGCATATAATCTCTTGTTTCATTTTCATAAGTAACAATCTGTCCTTCCTGAGCATACACCATTCCCAGCTCTCCCATTGCAATCCGCTTAATCTCTTCTAAGTCAATGCTATTGGTAATACGATTATACTCTTCTTCATTTGCCCGTTTCAAATGATTTAATTCACTTTCCCTGTTAGCCACAACTCTGGTCAATGTCGTCAGTTCCGCCTGCATCTGAATGTAATTTACCAATATAAATGCCGACATGCAGAGCGCCCCTGTAAGGAATAATACATACCCTGCATTCATATGATGGGCTTTCTCACGGTTCTTTTTCACTTCCGGCTGCGGCTTCCTTACCGGAGTTTCTTCCCACCGTTTCCGAGGTTCCGCCTTGCGAACCACGTTTCCATAGACATATTCATCTTCCATGTTCCTTTTATTAAGCTTTCTATTTTCATCATATGCAGTCTCTCTGTTTTGTCCGGTGCTTCTGCTCCTCTGACTCATATTGTTAGCCTCCTATTTTATTCCAGTTCCGCAACTCTCCTCCCAAGCCCCCTGAATCTGGAAGAATTTCCTGCCGCAGATGCGTCAGTAAATTCTTCCGGGGCTTGTCCGGTCCGTTGCTGTTTTATATTCCAGTTCCGTCCCTTCTCTTTGATTCCAGTTCCATTTATTCCAGTTCCGTCCCTTCTCTTCAATGCCCTTTCGGGGAAGGAATTTCCTTCTGCATAGGGCGCAGCCGGAAATTTCTTCCGGGCATTTCCGTTCCGGGACTGTTTTATTTATTCCAGCCGGCTTGAAAGACTCTTAGTTTTGCGCTTTTGGAACGGCTGTTTTCTTCCAATTCTTCCTGGGCAGGAATAATCGGCTTCCTCGTAACTACAGTACCTCTCGACACCTTTCCGCACACACATACGGGGAATTCCGGCGGACAGGTACAGGGCGATTCGTTTCTGCGAAATGTCATCTTGACAATACGATCCTCCAGAGAATGAAACGTGATAACACACAATTTTCCTCCCGGCTTCAGCATGTCAATAAAATCATCCAGTGAATTCTGCAGCACGTCCAATTCCCCATTGCACTCTATTCTAATCGCCTGAAATGTCCGCTTGGACGGATGTCCGTCCCTTCGCATCTTCGCCGGGATTGCCGCTCTAATCACCTCATTTAATTCATATGTACTTTCTATGGGCTTGTCCGCCCTGGTTCTGACAATGTGCTTTGCAATATTTTTCGCAAACTGTTCCTCACCGTAATCTCTGATAATACGGTACAAATCACTTTCCGAATACTGATTCACAATTTCTCTGGCAGTCAATGTCCGTCTGCGATCCATACGCATATCAAGGGGAGCGTCAAAACGATAGGAAAACCCTCTCTCTTCCCTGTCCAGCTGATAGGAGGAAACCCCCAGATCCAGCAGGATACCGTCTACTTTTTCAACCCCCTCCGCCCCAAGGAGCGACTTCATATTACAATAATTTTCTCTGAAAAGTGTTATCTTACTGCCAAAAGGCGCAAGCCTCTCACCTGCTGCCCTGATGGCATCTTCATCCTGATCAATTCCGTATAAATGCCCGGTAGTAAGCAATTTGCAGACCTCATAGGCATGTCCTCCGCCGCCTAATGTCCCATCCACATATATGCCATCCGGTTTTACCTGAAGTTGTTCCATGGTTTCCGCAAGAAGTACGGAGTAATGCCCAAATTCCATGCCTAGGATTCCTTTCTCAGCAAATGCTTTTATCAGCCAATTTCCTTTTTTCAGACGAACTTATACGCTCTGCATTCTTCCGGCATGACACCGCATGAATGCCTTCCCAATGCTTTGGCGGTTTGTGCTTTGACAATCCACACTTCAGAAACTTATACTCTGCAGCTTCAAATGGTTAATCCCAAATCTGCCATACTCTTGGAAATCTTGCCAATATCCACCTGACTGTTGACCGCATTCCACTGTTCAAGGCTCCATATCTCAATACGTCCACCTGTACCGGCTAAGACCACATCCTTCTCCAAGCCGGCAAAATCTCTTAAGTCCTGAGGCAGCAGAATACGTCCCTGTTTGTCCACAGTTACATATTGTGCACCTGATAGAAAAAACCTTGCAAACTGCCTTGCCTCTTCGTTGACCAGCGGCAGTGACGCCAGCTTCGCTTCAAAAGCCTTCCAATCTTCATCGGCATACACAAATAAGCAGCCATCCATCCCTTTTGATACCACAAATTCATCTCCCAGAATCTCCCGATATTTTGAGGGAATACTCAACCTGCCCTTGGGGTCAATTGTATGATTGTATCTGCCCATGAACATTGCAATCACCACCATTCAAAGCGGTCTTGTTATGAGAATACACATCAAAACCTGACAAATTCAGCCTTACATCAGCCTGCAGAAATCCTGCCTGTTTCACCTTCATGGGTTTCCATCCCACTTTATGGTATCTGATGCCATACTCATCCCACTTCTTAATAAAGTTTAATATATCTGCAAAGATTTTGCAAGGAAAAGTTTCAATCTTCAGAAATTAAATGATGGTACAATTAAAAAAGTACTTTGCAGTATTCTGCAAAGTACTTTTTCATTTGAACTACCAGATATAGTATTCTGGCGTTTAAGAAAATCCTACATATAGTTTTATCCCGGATGCTCCTGCATTCTCTCCTAACGCTTCTTTAAGCGAACCTTCAAATCAACACCCACGGCAAAAATGACCATTAACAGCGCCAATACCTGTGATACCGGAACCGTTGTACCAGGCACAAAAAGGGTGTCTGTGCGAATCCCCTCGATGACAAACCTTCCCAGACCATAGCCCCCCAGATAAAGCAGACATAGTTCTCCATCGAATTTCTTATGCTTCCGAAACAAAAGCAGCGCCGCCATCACCAATAAATTCCATACGCTTTCATACAGAAAAGTGGGATGTACATTGATATAATTTGCCCCCTCCGGTATATGGGCGGCAATATTTTCCGAAATATCCCTGGCCCGGACAGCTTCTACGGGCAGCTGCATGGATAAGATTCCATTATAGTATTCTCCGAATACCTCTCTGTTCGTAAAATTTCCCCAACGCCCTATAGCCTGTCCCAGAATCAATCCGGGCATGGCAGTATCTCCCATCAGCAGAGGCTTCTGCTTCTTTACCCTGCAATAGACAAACAGCGTAATAAACGCCGCAATAACACCGCCGTAAATAGCCAGACCGCCGTTTCTCAAATTAAAAATACCAAGCAGATTATCCTTATAATACTCCCAGGAAAACACCACATAATAAATCCGGGCGCCCACAACGGAAAATGCAACTGCATAAATAGCAAAATCCCAATAGACATCCGGATTCTGCCCTGTCACTTTGGCCATATGCGCAGCCATCAAAATACCTGAGAGTACACCAATGCCGATGAACAGGCCATAAAAAGCAATATCAAAGCCAAATACACTGAAGGATTTTGGCACATCTCTTAAGTAAATTCCCAAATTTGGAAATGCAATATCGCCAACATTCATATCCATACCTTCCTGTGTGTCAAGCACACAATCACTCAAGGCACCCAACCTCTGCCATGCAGCCCTCCTAATAACCGCAGGGCGGCACACCGCCTTGACTCCGTGGGATGAGCTGCCTGAACTGTTACCTTTTGCCCTATACATTAAACCGGAACAGAATCACATCGCCGTCCCGGACGATGTAATCCTTGCCTTCTATCCCCACCAGCCCCTTTTCACGTGCTGCCGCAAGAGACCCCTGCTCCAGCAGATCCTTGTAATTGACCACCTCCGCCTTAATGAAGCCCCTCTCGAAATCAGTATGGATCTTCCCTGCCGCCTGGGGCGCCTTGGTGCCGATCCTGATTGTCCATGCCCGCGTCTCGTCCTCTCCGGCTGTCAGAAAACTCATCAGCCCCAGGATATGATAGCTTGCTTTGATCAGCTTCTCCAGGCCGGATTCCGTAAGTCCCATATCTTCCAGGAACATTGCCCTCTCATCCTCATCCAGCTCCGAAATCTCCTGCTCAATCTGGGCACAGATCACAAATACTTCACTGTTCTCCCCTCTGGCAAAATCTCTTACCTGCTCTACCATAGAATTGCCGGCGCCGTCTTCTGCCAAATCCTCTTCCGCAACATTTGCCGCATAGATAACCGGTTTATATGTGAGCAGATTAAAGTCTCTGAGCAGTGCCAGTTCTTCTTCATCCTCAACTTCCAATGCTTTGGCCGGCTTACCGCTCTCTAAATGCGCTTTCAGCCGTTCCAGAAGCGCCAGCTCTTTCCCACAGGACTTGTCCATCCTTGCAGCCTTACTCACTTTTGACAATCTTCTCTCCAGCACTTCCAAATCAGAGAAAATCAATTCCAAATGAATCGTTTCTATATCCCGCAGAGGATTCACACTGCCGTCCACATGAATCACATTCGTATCTTCAAAACATCTTACCACATGCACAATGGCATCCACTTCCCTGATATGGCTCAGGAACTGATTTCCAAGCCCCTCTCCCTTGGAAGCCCCTTTGACAAGCCCGGCAATGTCCACAAATTCAATCATTGCAGGGGTAACCTTTTTAGACTGGTACATATCACCCAAAAGCTTCAGCCTTTCATCCGGCACCGCAACCACCCCCACATTGGGATCAATCGTGCAAAAGGGATAATTTGCCGACTCGGCGCCCGCCTTCGTCAGAGAATTGAATAATGTACTCTTTCCCACATTTGGTAATCCTACGATTCCTAGTTTCATTTTATCTATCTCCTTTAAATATTCTGGATTTCATAAGTTTTTCGCCTCTTAATCTTCCGCTCCCTTTCTTTTATATTCTTTCGCAGCAGTTCAGACAGGTTACTGAGCTGCTGCATTCTTTCCCATATTCAAAAAAAGAGCCTTAACAGCTACGTTATTATAGCATATCAAGACTCAAAAGTAAATCACTGGATTTTAAAGAGCCTGGATCACGAACGCCCTATCAGCTGAATGTATATCTGTTTATCCGCCCTTTCTCATTACTGACCATCCACACAAAATGGCAATCATGAAACCTGTTTCCATAGTATCCTCTATATTTTCCATCCAGCAGTCCACTGCGGCATAACAAAACAGCTTATTTCATAATAAAAACCTCAGAATAACATACACAATCATTTATTTCTTTCCTAATCCTATATGCTCTCCCTCGTTTGGCTCCTAGTGACTTTACAGGAATTTCCTCGACATGTTCCTTTCCAGGGGGCAAATATATTCCGGCTGCATCCCATATCCCAGTTCTGGGCACCTCTTCCCATTTGTTATTTTTCCATACATCCAAATCATAGTCCAATCCATAAAAGAAATCAACGGTATCATTATTGCAGATATGAAATTCTGCCATATCCTCTTCAATTTCAACAGTAAATCTGACATTTAATTCATTGTTCATAGTCATATCAACATTTGTGTAATCATACTTATTACGCTCCACAATAACCAGCAGTACACTAATCACTCCCAACACAGCTGTTCCGATGGCAATACAATATTTTTTCACTGCTTCCTCCTTATATTGCTTATATCAAATACTTCTTGCGATTCTTCAATAACATTCTGCCTCCATGCTTATAATTTTCAATGCCAATGAAAAACAATGGATAGAAGCCGGCCGCCAAAGCAGTTACCACTGACCAGCCCCCATTCATAATAACTATTGTACAGTCTCTAAATCAAATGCTGATTGGATCTCATTCATACTTACATAAAGCATGTGATTAGTACCTTTTACACCTCCCTTAATTATTCCAATCATAGAATATACACTGTTGTATTCTGTCAAAACCCCATACTTCTTATCCGAAGTTGAATTATCCCATACAACGCCACAGCCAACCGTTCCTGTTGTTTCAGTTGCCGCAATATATATTTCTCTCCCTGGTTCAACCGTAAATCTGGCTTTAGATGCTTGGCAGTCCTTGATAACCAAATTCTCTTCCACTATTTTTAATGCATTTTGCGGAACAAGCGTATATAGAAAACCTAAGTCCAAATCATTCTCGCTATATATTACCACCTTGTTATCCTCTTGGTCAATTCCGGATGCTGTAAAGCCTATTCGATCCGAGTAATTATCAAGCATAATCTGCAGCTCTTCCAAATATGCATAAGAATATTCCGCTGTTTCAAAATGGACGGATTCATTTGACAAGCACACAGGGATCTCTTCCGTCATCAGAATATGTAATTCCCCGGCTTCATCAAAATATGCTCCTGCCAGCTGCTCATCTGTCAATGTTTCCTTTATTTCAATATATACCTGAAGCAATTCATTCTGCTGTTTCATTGCCGCACCCATTCTCTCAGCATTTACAATATCATTATATACCTCATCGGAAAGATAGAATCCTGCCTCTACGTCTGAATTTTCTGCAGCATGAACCGGCTGAACCGAATAAAACACCATTGCGAGCATTAATAATAAATGATACCTAATCTTAATATGCTTCAAACTTATTTACCTCCTGATTCATCATAATTTTACGAAATCGCCTGCAGGTCTCATTCGCTTACATCATTATTATACTCCATTTTTACTACTACAAGGGGACAGAACTCTGAATTTTTTTCAGAGTTCTGTCCCCTTGTGTTCGTGTTATGGATAACATTAATATTTAGCCTGAATGGCTGAAAGTCACGTGGTTACTGTATTTAAGCTGTTTATTGCATTTCATCTGTAAAGTGAACAGAAAAAGAAACCCAGCTTATAGTAAAATCAAAGTGCCTAAAATCTCATCATCCTCTGCTATTATGGTCTGACCGGGGATCTGCCGAAGGCAGCCTACAACTTATTCAATTGATTCAGGCGACTGGTTCTTCCGGCAAATATGAGAAAACAGCCAGTGGATACCATTCGTTTAAAGCTGATAAACAGAGTATCTTTCAGAAAAGAAAGCACTCGTCCCGACAGCGCAATGATAAATCATTCCATTGCTCAATACCTTACTTTTTTCTCTTTCAGCTCTTTATAGAGCATGCAGTAATTCTCATAACGCATTTTACTGATGCTGCCCTCTGCTGCCGCATCCTTTACACCGCACTCTTTCTCTGCCACATGGGAGCATCCTCCGAATTTACAGTATTTTTCATATGGCGCAAATTCAGGATAGTATCCTGCAAGCTGTTCTTTATCCAGAGAAAACAATTCCAGAGAACTGAAACCAGGTGTATCAAGAATATATGTATTCTCTCCCAAAGCAATCAGCTCCACGTGCCTGGTCGTATGTTTTCCCCTCGCAATCTTCTCACTGACTTCCCCTGTCTCCATGACAATGTCCGACTGCAGACAGTTGATCAGGGTGGATTTTCCCACCCCGCTGGGGCCTGCCAAAGTGGTTGTCTTACCGGCCAGCAATCCTTTCAGCTCCTGAATACCCCTTCCTTCCATCGCGCTGATTCCCATTGTCCGGTAGCCGCAGTCCTGATAGATTTGAATATATTTCTCTGCCTCCTGCCCCTCTTCCATATCCAGCTTGTTAAAACAGATAAGGCAGTCCATTTTCTGCCGGGCCATCATTATCAGGAAGCGGTCCAGCAGATTAAAACTGGGCCTGGGGCTGGCCACAGCAAATATAATCAGCGCCTGATCCACATTTGCCACTGCAGGGCGTATCAGCTCACTGTGCCTGGGCAGCAGCTCTGTGATATTCCCCAAATGCTTCTCTTCATCCAATACATCCATTTCCACATCATCGCCCACCAGAGGCTTGCGCTTATCCTTCCGAAATATGCCCTTTGCCTTACATTCGTACACTCTGCCAGCCTCTGTCTTCTGTGTGCTGCACAAAGACACCTCCGCTGCATCCCCCTCCGGCCCAGCCGTCTCTTTATGCCGCGCTGTATGGTCAATATCCGCTGCATGGCTGATACCGGCTGCATTTCCACTCGCCATACCATGATTGATGACGTCTCCATTTTCATTGTCAGATATATGGTTAATCTGGCCAATGTCTACTGCGTACCCAATGTCTACTACGTAGACATAATAGAATCCTGCAATTCCTTTGATTATTTTTCCCCTCATGACATCTTTCCCTGGCTTCCTCATTCCGCCGCCCATAGCAGCGTATACAATCAGTAAAAGAACGCTTCCCAAGGCAATCCGGCCTCCTGCGTTCTTCTTGTGTAAAAAATCTGCATCTATTCCGGCGTAAACTCCACCCTTCTGGTAAAAGAACGCGGTTCTGTCATACCGGGTGTGGTAATCGTCTCCCCTGTGTCAGGATCCACGGAAGTACTTCCGCCCGTGGTTACCGTATAAGACATGGTAATGGTCCCCCCTGAGGATTTCAGTCCATAGTAATTTGCTGCCTGAGGAAAGCTGGATGTCTTCGTATCCAGAAGCACCAGCCCGTCATCCGCAATCAAGGTAATGGCAATCTCCGTCCCCGCCACATAATCCGGCGCCTCTTCTACCGTGGGTGCTGCAATGCTCCCATTATACCGGTAAACCTGCTGGGGCTCCGACGCATCCTCCGGTCCTTTGCTGACCTTAATATCCAAAGCGGTTCCCGGTTCCACATAAGACCCCTGGGAATAACTTTGATAGCAGATAAGCCCCTCCGCATATTCGGAATTATATACCTGTGCCACACTGCCTATCTGCAGCCCTGCCTCAATGGCCTCTATGGTTCCGTCCTGCTCTGAACGCCCCAGGAGCTTCGGAACCCATACCCGCTCTTTCCCGATGCTTACCGTAACCGTAATATTTGTGCCCTTGGCAACCCTTGTTTCCGCTGCAGGAACCTGGGACACTACAAACCCTTTCTCTATATCGTCCGAATATCCTTCTTCCCTTGTAACCGCAAATCCTTCCTGCGTAAGTCTGCCATACGCATCTTCATAAGAGAGCTCCGCCACATTCGGAACCGGAACCGCCTGGGGCCCCGCACTTGCGGTAATTTGAACCTTACTCCCTTCCGCCACATCAGCCCCCGCTGCAATATTGGTGCTGATTACCACACCGACAGCTATCGTATCCGATTCCTCATAAACCACCTCGGACTCCAATCCATACCCCCTCAGTTCGTTCCTGGCATCTTCCACACTCTTACCCTTCAGCTCAGGCATTTTCACATATTTCGTTTCCTCACTGGGAATGGCGGCTGATGGATCTGATGTGACAAAGGGACCAGATTGATCATTGGGTTCCCTGTTATCATCCTGTCCTCCAAATACCTTCACAGCCAGAATGATTACAATCACACAAATAACCACACCGCCAATCAAAGCCAAAGCCGTAGTCACTCTCTCCATCTTGGGATTATAGTCATAATCATCCTCATCCTCCGGCTCGTCCTCATATAGCTCATCCACCTCAGAGCGGAGACGCAGCGTTTCTTCCTGTTCTTCCTGCTCCACCTGCTCCTCATATTGATAATTATCCCTGTAAGTGGTTCTGCGCTTAATCTGCTCCATATCGCTCGGCGTTATAGCCCTTGTTCCGCCTTCCATATCAGGGTCATTCTGTACCACAAAATTCTCATTGGGATACATCAGTGATTGCTTCAGATCCGCAATAACTTCCTGCATACTCTGATATCTCCGATCCGGAGACTTCTGGCAGCACTTTAATACAATGGCTTCCACACTGTCCGGTATTTCAGGCACAAATTCCTTAGGCGACGGCATTTCCTCCTGAATGTGCTTAATCGCAATAGCCACTGTAGTCTCCCCGTTAAAAGGTACCCGCCCCGCCAGCATTTCAAACATCGTGATACCCAGAGAATAAATATCACTTTTTTCATCACTATATCCGCCTCTTGCCTGTTCCGGAGAAGTATAGTGCACGGATCCCATCACATTGGATGTAATGGTATTGCTGGTAGCAGCCTTGGCAATGCCGAAGTCCGTCACCTTCACCTTGCCGTCTCTGGAAATCATAATGTTCTGAGGCTTAATATCCCTGTGGATAATATGGTTGTTATGGGCTGCCTCAATTCCCATACTCACCTGTATTGCAATGCTGACCGCCTCCTTGTAAGACAGTCTGGCCTTTTTTTCAATATATTTTTTCAGCGTAATTCCTTCTACCAGCTCCATAACGATATAATAAATATCGTTCTCTTCGCCTACATCATAGACATTTACAATATTGGGGTGCATCAATCCTGCTGCTGCCTGCGCCTCCGTCCGAAACTTGGATACAAAATTCGCATTTTCACTGAACTCCTGCTTCAACACCTTTACAGCCACAAATCGATTCAATTTATGGCATTTAGCTTTATATACATCAGACATGCCGCCGGTACCTATTTTCTCAAGTATCTCATACCGATCGCCTATCATCATTCCAATTTTAATCATATATGCTCTCCATTCTCAGATGCGCAGTCGGCTATCAGAATCACACTGATATTATCCCTTCCGCCATGCTCATTGGCCGCTTTCACCAACTTCTGTGCCTTTTCCACAATATCCCTGGCTCCATCCAATATCATCCTCATTTCCTCATCTTCCAGCATATTGGTCAATCCATCCGTACACATCAGTATCTCATCGCCCTCTTCAAGGGGTATCATAAAAGAATCTACCTTCACCGTATCTTCGGCCCCCACAGCCCTGGTAATAATATTTTTATTGCTGTGGTTCCTTGCATCCTCCCTGCCTAACTCCCCTCTTTCTACCATCTCTTCCACCCAGGAGTGATCTTTGGTAATCTGGCGAATTTCTTTGTTGTTTATCACATATAATCTACTGTCGCCCACATTTGCCACATAGAGAACATTGCCCGCACAGGTAGCTGCCACCACGGTAGTACCCATGCCTTCCAGCCACGGAAAACGTGCGGCACGCTTGCGCACCAGCGCATTGGCCTCCTGGATTGCTTCCCCCAGAATGCGTGCAGGGTCCGTTTCCATAGAGCCTCCGACTTTCTCCACAATGGTTTCCACTGTTACTCTGGAAGCATAATCTCCCGCATTATGTCCGCCCATACCGTCTGCCACCAGGAACAAATTGGTAAGGTTTCCCACCGGCGTTTCTGACGAGTATACATAATCCTGATTCATTTTTCTCTTTCTGCCTATATCAGTTATGGAAAACGTCTTTAACACGTTTCATTTCCTCCAAAGTCCTGCAGTCCCGAACGATGTCTGCGGCGAAGCTGTCCGCAGGCGCCATCGATATCCCTGCCCATTTCCCTTCTAATAGTAACATTTATTCTGTTTTTTTCAAGCAGTTTTTGAAAAGCATATACCCTGTCCATTGCAGGCTGCACAAATTCCCGTTCTCTGACAGGATTGACAGGTATCAGATTGACATGGCAGCACAACGGTTTTGCAAGCCTGCTCAACTGTTCCCCGTCCTCCTGCGTATCGTTCACCCCGCCCACCAGACTATACTCAAAAGTAATGCGTCTGCCGGTCTTCTCAAAATAGTATCCACAGGCTTCCATGAGTTCTGCAACGGAATACCGCCTTGCAATGGGCATCAGTCTGCAGCGCTTTTCATCCGTGGCCGCATGCAGGGAAAGCGCCAGGGTAATCTGAAGATTCTCTTCCGCAAGCTTTTTCATTTCGGGAACAATACCGCAGGTAGATACCGTCACATTCCTCTGGCTGATATGCAAGCCGTTCTCATCCGTAAGCATTCTAATAAACTTCAGCAGATTATCATAGTTATCCAGAGGTTCCCCCGTTCCCATAACCACCACATTACTTACCCGCTCCCCTGTCAGCAATGAAATTGCATAAATCTGGTCCAGCATCTCCGAAGGGGTCAGATTACGCTCCAGACCATCCAGTGTAGAAGCACAGAACCGGCACCCCATCCGGCATCCAACCTGGGACGAGATGCAGACGCTGTTGCCGTGTCTGTATTTCATCCAAACACTTTCCACCAGGCTGCCGTCGGAAAGTTCAAACAGATATTTCTTCGTACCGTCCATCCGGGACTCCTGTACGCAGATGGTACGCAATGAAGTATAAGCATACTGCTCCCTGCAGCTCTCCCGAAACGCCTTCGGCAGATTGGTCATCTCATCAAATCCTCTTGCCAGCTTCCGATGCATCCACTCATACATCTGCGCCGCCCGATACGGCTTCTCCCCTCTGTCCGCCAGCACTTCTGCCAGCTCCGGAAGAGACAGTGATTTGATGTCTGCTTTTTTCCCGGCTTTCTTCTCATATATTTCCGCTCTCAACGATTCCTCTTTCCGCTTTTCTCAGCTTCTTCTGTTTTCACCCTAATCACCGGAACCTTACACGGGACAGCAGTCAGTCTTCCTTCTGAACTTCGCAATAAAGAAGCCGTCCGCTTCCATATAACCCGGCAGCAGCTGTATACAGGCATCACTTTCCTCTTTTGTAAGCCTTACCGCAGGCTCCTTTCCCACTTTGCACATTTCCTTCTCAATCTGCTTCTTCTGCGCAAGCAGCACATCCGGAAGCACATCTTCCAGAGAAACCGGCTCAAATCCCAGATCCTGTGTGAAGAAACGCACCATGGCCTGGTTTTCGCCGCTGTGAATGGTACAGGTACTATACAATAATATTCCTCCGGGCTTCACATAACAGGCGCCCGCCCTGGCTATCTGCTTCTGCAGCTCCATAAGACCTGCCATTTTTTCCTTAGTCATATGATATTTGATGTCTCTCTTCTTCCCCATAACGCCCAGGCCTGAACAGGGTACATCCAACAGTACCACATCCGCCTTTTCCACAAGCGCTTCATCTGTATACGTACCGTCAAATACTTCCGTTTGTATGTTTAACGCCTTCATGCGGCGAATATTTTCTTCTATCACAGTTACCTTGTCTTCAGACACATCACGGGCAAGCACCCTTCCCTGACAGTCTGCTTTGTCTGTCCACGCCTTCTCTCCTGCCAGAATGCTTTTCCCGCCCGGTGCCGCACAGACATCAATAACCAAATCCCCTTCCCGGATTCCGGCCGCTTCCACCGCAAGCGCAGAACTCACATCCTGTATGGTAAACGCGCCATCCTCAAATCCCGGCAATGCGGATACGCCCTCTGCCATCCCGAATTCTTCCATCAGATACACATAAGGCAGATATCGGCTGTGAGAAAGCCTCACCCCCTGTTGATACATACGGCTGCACAGTTCTTCCCGTTCTGCCTCCGATAACGTAGAGACAAACCGCAGCGAAACCGGATGAATCTGCATCAACGCATCCAAAAGTGCTGCCGTAATCTGCCAGCCGTATTCATCCAGCCACAGCTCTGACAGCCATTCCGGCATGGAGTACTTCACAGACAGATGCCTCACCGGCTCCTGATTCTTATCCGGTAAGGAAAGCGCCCCTTTCTCCCTTGCAATGGTCCGCAGAACTCCGTTTACATACCCCTTCAGGCTTGCAAATCCTCTCTTAGCCGCCAGTTTACATGCCTCATTGCACACGGCGCTGTCCGGCACGGAATCCATATAAAGCAGCTGATAGACACTCATGCGCAGCAGACATCGTATCAACGGACGCATTTTTTTCACCGGGGTCTTGGAATATTGATTTAAATAATAGTCCAGTTCCAGCTGCCTTTCCAAGGAGCCTTCCGTCACCCGTTTGAGAAACGCTCTGTCCCGTTCCTCCAGATAATTATATTTGTCCTGCACCGCCTTAATCAGCCTGTGGGAATATTCCTCTTCCCGTTCCAGGGCAAGCAGTGTATCCAGTATGATTTCTCTGATGTTTTCCGCCATGCCGACTCCTAATCATTTCCTGAAATGCAATTCTTCCATGGAATGCCCTTCTTCCATGGAATGCTCTTCTTCCATATGCCGCTGCCATCATGCAGATTACGAATCACTTCTTCTGCGGTTACCGCCAAACAGCAGTACCAGCCGAAGCAGCTGCAGGACAGCGGAGGCTGCCGCCGCCACATATGTCATAGCAGCCGCCCGCAGCACCTTTCTGCATCCGTTGTTCTCTTCTTGCGTCAACAGTCCGTATTGTTCAATCTTTGCTATGGCCCTGGAAGAAGCGTTGAATTCCACCGGCAATGTAACAAACTGAAAACACACTGCCAACGCAAACGCCCAGATGCCAATTTGAATCAACACCTGATTCCAGCTTAGAATCACTCCCAGCAAAATCACAGGAAGCCCCAGCCGGCTGCCGATATTGGCAGCCGGTACCAGCGCCGACCTGATGTTTAACGGAGAATAGCCTTTTGCATGCTGAATGGCATGTCCGCATTCATGTGCCGCCACTCCCACCGCCGTCACAGTGGGCTGGCTGTAATTGCTGCGTGACAGACGTATCGTATTGGTACGGGGATCATAATGATCTCCCTGCTCTGACGCCAGACATTCAATCTGTACATTGTGCAGTCCCTCACTGTTCAGAATACGCCTGGCAGCCTCCGCTCCGGTAATGCCGCTGTAATTCCGTATCCTGCTGTATCTGCTCATAGTGCTGTTCACCAGCGCGCTGGCGCCAAGACACAGCACCATACCGATGATCACTAAAATGTAAGTGGAATCCCAATAAAACATAGTTTACTTCTTCTCCCTGCTATCATTTTTTTGTCATCATCTGTAAAATTGTAACGATCCAGCGGCCTCGCTGAACTGTTACGAAAAATTCAGTCCAAATTCTCTCCCAGAATTTCCCCCGGCTGCACTTTGACACCTAACAGAAAATCATGGACGGACATTCGCTTTTTTCCCTCCATTTGTACTTCTGTAATGCGCAGCGCACCCTCGCCCGCAGCCACCAGAATCGCATCCTTTTCTATCTTAAGTATTTCGCCCGGTTTCCGGGCATACGTATTCTCTGCCACAGACGGGGCTGCACGCCAGATTTTCAGCTGTTTTCCCCGATAACTTGTATACGCACTGGGCCAGGGTGTCAAAGCGCGAATCCTGCGCTCTATACTCCATGCCCCAAGGCTGAAATCAATTTTCCCCATTTCCTTGCTGATCAAGGGTGCATAACAGCTCAGTTCCTCCTGCTGCTTCCTGGGGCTTAGTTTTCCCTGTTCCAGAAGCTGCAATGCCTCTGTGACAGCCTCTCCTCCCAGGTTCTTCAATTTATCATGCAGTGTCTCGTAATTATCTTCGGGACTGATGGCAATTTCCTTCTGATAAAGCATATCCCCTGTGTCTATTCCCGCATCCATCTGCATAATGGTAATTCCCGTCTTCTCTTCTCCCTCAAGTATCACATGCTGGATGGGAGATGTCCCTCTGTATTTTGGAAGCAGTGATGCATGGATATTCAGACTGCCAAAGGGCGGAATGTCCAGAATTTCCTGGGACAGAATCTGCCCGAAGGCTGCCACAATATAGACATCTGCCTCATATTCCTTTAATGCGGCAATGGCTTCCGGTGTCTTAATACGTCTTGGCTGCATCACCGGAATTCCATACTTCAGGGCACACACCTTCACCGGCGGCGGCTGAAGTTCCTTGCTCCTTCCTTTGGCTTTGTCAGGCTGTGTTACCACTGCGGTAATCTCATGTCCTGCCTGAACCAGAGCTTCCAGGGCAGCAGCCGCAAAATCCGGCGTCCCCATAAATATGATTTTCATCATTCCTTACTCCTCTTCGTCATCATGAGTAACATCCTGCAGGGTTCCTTCCACTTTTTCCACATAAAGATGCCCGTCCAGATGGTCCAGTTCATGGCAAATGGCACGCGCAAGAAGTTCCGTTCCCTCCAGCTCATATTCTGTCATATTCACATCCAGCGCCGCTACTTTGACATAATTGGGCCGCTTCACCGTACCTGATTTGCCCGGTACACTTAAGCATGCCTCGGCTCCCACCTGCTCACCGCTGCTCTCTACAATCCTGGGATTAATCAGAATATGGGGATCATCGCCTGTCACATCTATTACGACAATTCTCTTCAAAATCCCCACCTGAGGCGCGGCAAGCCCCACACCATTCGCCTCATACATGGTGTCAAGCATATCTTCAATCAGCTCCTTGATTCGGGGTGTCATCTCCACCACTGCTTTACACTTTTTGGTAAGTACCTCTTCTCCGATTTCCCGTACACTTCTAATCGCCATTTTTTGTCCTTCCTTATCTCATTATTCTTCATTTCATTTGTCCTGGTTCTGTTATTACTATTCTTTATTTCTTTTGTCCTGGTTCTGTTATTACTATTCTTTATTTCTTTTGTCCTGGTTCTGTTAT
>CAJUAP010000011.1:0-5206 GCA_910584435.1 uncultured Acetatifactor sp. | reverse complement strand
TACTATTCTTGCTTTTCTTAAAAGTGTTCCTGCTGCATGATTTGAAATATACTGCAGTCTCTGCGTCATTGCTGGTTTTACGCCCACTTAATGTCCCTGCAGGCCGGATGCTGTTATCATCATTCAATCATATATAATATTCCCTTATTAAGATTTTCCAATATATTTTCTACTGAACTATCTTCTTCATCAAAATAAAAATATGGGTTTTGCTGTGAATCTTTTCTTTTATCTAAAGCCTCAAACGATACAAAGCGATGCGGATGAAATCCCTCTGGTTCTACGACTAATTCAGCAAGGTAATTCGTACTTTCAATAATATATCGCAAATAATCTTCATGTTCCATAAGAAATTCTACATTTATTTCGCCACGATACCTTTCTTGAACAGTTCTAATCCACATTTGTATGGAATCTACAACTTCATACAGCTTCACTCCTTATCCCCGGCACTTTCCGACAATCCTTCTGATTTTATGTTTTCTATGCGAGACTCTTTTGGTTTCAGCCTTACTTATACTGTTTCCTCTTTTTTCCGTTTCAACCACATTTATCTAAATGATTTTACTATTTTGTCTCTCAGTATGCAAGCCCTAAATCATAAATGTATCCAAATCAAGTAACAATTCTGCCATGACACTCATATGACCTGACAATAGAACGCCTGTTTTCTATTGTATAACCAGAATATACATTTTCACCAACAATCAGGTCACTGAACTGCATTCAATCTTCTGCGAAAGCTTTAAGCACAGGAATCTGCCGCCTATAAAATATTTACAGGGTCAAAATCGAACTGTATCATCTCGTCCTGAGAAGGATGCAGCTTCCACTCTTCTTCCAGTTTATCCTTTACCTGTATCAGTTTTGCATATTTTGGGCATTTGATATAGAATACAAACCTAAAAATATCATTAATTCTGCCGATTGCTGCCGGAGCAGGTCCTATCAATTGTATCCCGCACACTGCCTTATCCTGTGTGCCATGTTGTCTTTCCCCTTTTCCCGCAGCATTATCCCGGCACTCTCCCACAACTTCAGGAAAGCTCTTCCGCACCGTCTCCGCCAGATGCCCGGCCAGACTGCTGCCGCGGCTTTCCTCCTTTGCGAATATCTGCACTGCCAGCATGTGGGATGCCGGGGGATATCCCATAATTTCCCGATAAAGTATCTCTTCCTGATAGAAACCTTCATAATCCTGTCCGGCAGCCCTGACTACAGCATAATGATTCGGCTGATACGTCTGAATCACTGCTTCTCCGGGCAGAACCCCTCTTCCCGCCCTGCCCACCGCCTGGGTCAGAAGCTGGAACGTCCGCTCCCCGGCATGATAATCACTCACGCTTAAGGAAAGATCCGCTGCCAGCACCCCCACCAGCGTGACCTGCGGGAAATCATGCCCTTTTACAATCATCTGCGTACCGATTAACACATCTGCCTCGCCATTGGAAAATGCCGTTAAAATCTGCTCGTAGCTGTCCTTTGTTCTGGTGGTGTCCGCATCCATGCGCAAGGTACGCACACCCGGGAACATCTCCCTCAATTTTTCTTCTATCTGCTGCGTTCCTGCCCGGAACCCACTGATATATTTAGATCCGCATTTGGGACATACCGCAGGCTTCGCCTCACTATAACCGCAATAATGACATATTATCCTGCCGTTATTATGTTCTGACAGAGACACATCACAATGGGGGCATTTCATCACATGCCCGCAGGATCTGCAGGAAATAAAACCTGCATATCCCCTCCTGTTCAAAAATAAAATGCTCTGTTCCCCTTTCTGCAGTCTGTCTCCTAACAATTCCTGCAGCTTCCTGCTGAAAATAGAGCGGTTTCCCTCCTTCAGTTCCCGGCGCAGATCTATGGTATACACCTTGGGAAGATGTCCTCCAGTCAACCGCTCCTTCATGGTAAACAGCCGGTATTCTCCTGTCTGCGCACGATAATAAGCTTCCAGAGAAGGTGTTGCGGAACCCAGAAGCACACTGGCCCCATGAAGCCTTGCCACCTCCAATGCCGTTTCCCTGGCATGATACTTCGGCGTGCTCTCACTCTTATAACTGTTTTCATGTTCTTCATCCATGACAATCAATCCAATATTCGGAAACGGGGTAAACAATGCGGAACGGGGGCCGATAATCACATCTATTTCCCCGTTTTTAGCCCTCTGGCACTGATCGTATTTTTCTCCGGGTGAAAGGGTGGAATTCATAACGCTGACCCTGTCCCCGAAACGTCTGTAAAACCGAAGCAGGGTCTGATAGGTCAGCGCAATTTCCGGTATCAGCACAATTGCCTGTCTGCCCCTGTGCACCATTTCCTGAATCAGCTCCATGTATACCACCGTTTTACCGCTCCCCGTAATGCCATGGAGCAGATAGGTTCCGGGATGCCCTTCCTCAAAATCCGCCATTACAGTCTTCACAATGTTCTGCTGCGTTTCGCTCAATACCTGTCCGCATTCCTCTGTCTGCTGCAGCCGGACCGGATTCCGGAACGAATGTGTGCTTTGTATCCGTATCACACCTGTCTTTTCCAGGCTTTTGATTGTCTGGGGAGAGACAGCCAGCTTTCCCGTAACCCATTCATAGGGTATGGACTCCTGTCTCACAAGCTCCTGTAAAAGCCGCTCTTTGGCAACCTGTTTCTTCCGTCTGCTCTCCCCCAGCAGAGAAATCACCTCTTCCCTGCCCATCAGTCTCAATATTGTTCTGTGTTCCAGCTTTTTTACAGATTGTTTCGCCGGCAGTACTGTCTTTAACGCCTGTATCATGGTGGAACCATAATTTTTCCGTATCCAGCCTGCCAGCGCAATCATCCTGCCCTCGATACCCACACCTCCCTGTACGATTCCCTGAATTTCCTTCATTCGTGCAGGATCAAATTTGCAGATTTCTCCCAAATCCACTACATAGCCCTTGATAAGCTTATTTCCATTCCCAAAAGGCACTGTGACACACATCCCCGTCTCCACGGCCTCCTGAAGCCTGTCAGGGACACGGTACTGAAAGGGTCTATCCAATTTTTCATGAGAAATATCCACTATTACATCCGCATAAAGCTCTCCCACAGCTTACCTCCTATTTTAAGTCGCTGCGCGACGGCACTAAAGGACAACCTCACCTGTCCAGCAAACCATTTTTAATATGTGGCTTGACATTTCTTAGCTGGACTGTTTATGGATTGCTCTTCTTCCGCAAATCATACTTTTCCACAATTTCTTCTATCATCACCCGTTCATCCATAGGATACTTTTTCCCTTTGATTTCCTGGTAATCTTCATGTCCCTTCCCTGCCAGCACAATCAAATCCCCTTCTCTTGCATGGGAAATCACATAGGCAATGGCTTCCTTTCTGTCACAGATTTCCACATAAGCTCCTTTGGTCCGTCCCATACCTATTTTAATATCCTCTATGATAGCCTGAGGATTTTCAAAACGGGGATTATCAGAAGTGATGACCGTCAGATCCGCCAATCTCCCGCTGACCTCTCCCATCTCATACCTGCGCTGCCTGGAGCGGTTGCCGCCGCAGCCGAACATACACACCAGGCGCTTCGGCTGATATTCCCGCAGTGAAGCCAGCAGATTCTCCAATGCCATGGCATTATGGGCATAATCTATGAGCAATGTATATTGATCGGAAATATCCACCCTCTCAATACGCCCCTTCACCCTGGCAGTTTTTATGGCCTTCTGCATAACCCCTGTCTCCACCTGGAAATACCTGCAGACCGCAATGGCACACAGGGCATTGTATACACTGAATCGTCCCGGAAAAGGCACCTCCACATCAAAATCCAGCAGACCTGCCACATGAAAACGCACTCCGATTTCCCCTGCAGTATGCACCAGTTCCGGATGCCCAGCTCGAAGCATACAGTCCTCTCCCATACCATAGGTCACCAAATCACAGCAATGTCCTGCCACAACCTGTTCCATATACGCATCATCGCCATTTACAATTCCTATGCGGCATTGCTTGAACAAAAGCCCTTTACACATCAGATATTCTTCAAAGCTGTCATGCTCCCCCGCCCCGATATGGTCGGATTCCAGATTGGTAAAGACACCGTAATCAAACACAAATCCCTGGGTACGGTGCAGCTTCAATGCCTGAGAGGACACTTCCATCACCACCGCGTCCATCCCGGCCTCCGCCATCTTAGCAAAATCCTCCTGAAGCAGATAAGATTCCGGCGTTGTATTCCCGGCGGCAGAATGTGTGTCTCCTATAATTGTTTCAATGGTGCCTATCAGCCCCACCCGCATACCGGCCTGTTCCAATATGGCCTTCACAAGGTATGTGGTTGTGGTCTTGCCCTTTGTACCGGTAATACCAATTACCTTCAGCTTCCGGGCAGGATAATCAAACCAGGCCGCCGATATCAAAGCCAGCCCATAACGGGTATCCTCCACCCTGATAACAGCAGCATCCTCCATTATCCCTGCCACCGGCTCGGATACTACAATTGCTGCCGCGCCTTGCGCCGCAGCAGCGGCGGCAAATTCGTGCCCGTCATGAACCGCGCCCTTGATACAGACAAAAATGCATCCCGGCCTCACATGCCTGGAATCATAGACAACGGAAGAAATGTCCCTGTCCAGACCGTCTGCATTTATCCCGTCCGCCTTTATCCCTCTTGTCTCTCCCAATATCCATTCGTAGTCTAACTTCTCCAACAGTTTCAGCAGCTTCATAGATATCTTCTTTCATTCTGCCACACATTCTATACTATTCTACTCTAATTCCCGCTTTTCTACCACCCCTAATTTTCTTTTCTGCAAACGTAAAGAAGCCCCAAGGGGAACCAAGGGCTTCTTTACGTTTTCTTATGAGGGGGGAGATAGTGAATTAATCAACTATCTGAAATACATCTTACTAATAAAATGTGTCCAAACTGTGTTTACTTTCTAATAAAACTCTAAAAACACTGTTAAGCATTTCTTACATTACTGCTTGTACTATTTGCGGTTCTGTCTTACATAGACAATCATAAAAAGAAATAAGCATCCCTGCCGCCAAGTTTGGATGCTTATTTCTTACTAATCATTTTTACTCAATAATCGGCTAAATCGTAAAAAATCTGCTATAATAAATGGGAAAACCCATAAATAATTCAAGATTATATCTAAAACTCATTATACAACTTATACCTTAATCCGTGAAACTCAAACTTGTTAAATGCCTGAAAAGTCTGCGA
>CAJUAP010000010.1:78931-82646 GCA_910584435.1 uncultured Acetatifactor sp. | reverse complement strand
GAATGTATACACGGGAAGCAGACGGGCAGTCCCAGGGAGGAATGTATACACGGGAAGCAGACGGGCAGTCCCAGGGAGGAATGTATACACGGGAGGACGGGAAGCAGTCCCAGGGGGGAATGTCTTCGCAGGAGGCAGGGAACCTGCCTGGGGAGGAAATGCAGTCCCAGTGGGAAACATATACGCGGGAAGCAGGATATCTGCGGCAGGAAGAAGCGTCTTTGGAGAGAACACTGCTTCTTCAGGAAATCTGTACCCTGTTGATTAAGAAGGGCAGAATCGGCAGCAAGTATTTTGGCTGGTATGAGGAAGGCGTGAAAGCACAGCTTCGCATTACAAATTTGTATGAGTACTATTTAATGTCCATGAATATAGAGGAGATGGACTTCAGGGAGCGGATGTATTCCGGTGCGGGGGGAGCTGCTGTGGGAGAGATCGGGGAGATACCCAAGACGGTATTGATGTATTTTTCCTATCAGAATCGTATGGACTATGTGCGCAATGCATATCTCTATGATTATATGCTGCAGCGGCAGGAACAATTGGGAGAAACCTACAATACTTACAGACCTAAAATAGAACAATTTATTATTGAACAGATTCACAAGGGACATACCGACAGGCATTTGGCAAATTTATACCAGAAGCTTTTGCGGCCGGAGATGCTGGATGAGCAGAGCGGAGCTTCTTTTTCCAGGCTGTTGTTTGCACATTTGATTCAGGTGGAAGATGCAAGGCTGAAGAAAGTGTATGTATACCAGAGGGGAAATCTGCAGCCTGCGGAATATGTTTTGACAGAAGGACGTACCTGGGTGTCCCTGTACGGCAGCCATTATACCATAGTATTCGAGGATGCATGGGGGAAGCGTTTCCTGAAAAATGAAGAGTACACCATTGAAAAGCTGATGATACCGGGGAAATTCTTAAGATGGCTGCTGCCCATGGACACCAGAAACCTGGAATTGGACTTCTATATGTGTGAAGAGGACTGCATTTATAAGGGAATCTTCCATGAAGGAATAGAGCGCGGCTTGAGGGTTGTGGAGTCCGGAGCTGCCGACAGCAGGGTAAAGGCGGAGATTTCCCTGCGGATTCTGCAGTATTTTTATGATACAGAGCAGATGCGCGGGCTGGACCAGTATCTGGAAAATCTTCCCACTGAGGAATTTACGGCCGCGCAGCGAGGCGAAGTGATTAAATTTATGGTACTCCGCAGGAAGTATGAATTGGCGGGCTTATGGCTTGAAAAATACGGACCATACATCATAGAAGCAGGTATTTTGGCGCAGCTATTGGAACCTTTGATGGAGAAATGCAGTATGGCCCGGAACCCTGTGCTGGTTGCCGGGGCAGAGCATGCGTTCCGGAAGAAGAAGTACAGCAGTACTATGCTTACCTACCTGGCAATGCACTATCAGGGGATGACAAGGAATCTGAGGCATATCTGGAAAGCGGCGATGTCATATGAAGTGGACTGCTATGAACTCAGCGAGAGGATTCTGTGGCAGATGCTGTATTCGGGCGCCTTTGTGGGTGAGAAAATGGAGATATTCCGCTATTATGTCTCGAGGGGCGCGAAGACTGAATTGGAGACAGCATTTTTGTCCCAGTGCGCATATGATTATTTTGTGCGGGAGCGTGTGATGGAGCAGGATGTATTCTTGGAGATACAGCAGTCATTTCTGAGGGGGG
Source organism: uncultured Acetatifactor sp. (assembly GCA_910584435.1). GTDB lineage: Bacteria > Bacillota > Clostridia > Lachnospirales > Lachnospiraceae > Acetatifactor. The sequence continues at coordinate 80,954 of CAJUAP010000010.1, read as the reverse complement.
AGCCTGTGCAGAAGATATGCAAGCTGGCTTATTTAAAATATGCCGCAGACAGTACGGATGAGATGGACGAAGCAGGTGTGGCAATGCGCAACACATTTCTGGCAGAATTGCTGGAAGAGGGTATTCGGCTGGACTTCTTCAAATGTTTCAGGGATTGTGAGATAATACAGCAGGAACTTGCCGACAAGACCATCCTTGAATACCATACCACCCCGCGGATAAGGGCGCGTATTCATTATGTGATTCCGGGGGAAGACGGCGGTGCAGACGGATATATGGCAGAATATATGAAAGAAGCATATCCCGGAGTGTTTTTCAAAGAATTTGTGCTGTTCTTTGGAGAAAATCTGCAGTATTATATTACAGAAGAACAGGATGGTCAGGAACAGCTGACGGAAAGCGGTACGCTTCAGAAAAATGACCGGTATATGGCAGAAGGAGGGGGCAGATATGAGCTGCTGAATGATATTGCAGCCCGTAAATCCCTTCAGGAATATGTGGTCATGGATCATCTGCTGGAGGAATATTACAGGAAGGATTTTGTAAACGGCAGATTGTTTGAACTTCGATGAGGTTCTGTCCGGATGCATATACGGCGGTGTGGTCAGCTGAATGGGAGTTTAGTTACATAGTATCAAACCAGTGAGTACAGGGGGATAAAATGGGCTTTCTAAGCAGTAATAAATTGATCGTGGGATATGAAATCGGCAATGAATACTGTCAGATCAGCTATGCTGTCTCATCAGACGGTGCGGTGGAGACGCTGTCCCAGGTGGCAGGTGAAGAGGTTTATAATATTCCTACGGTTTTATGTAAACGTTTTGGAGCCAACCAGTGGTATTATGGCAGGGAGGCTGTCCGTCAGGCGGAAGAAGGGCAGGGGATTCTTGTGGAGAATCTGTGGAACCTGGCTTTGGACGGAGAACTGATTGTAATAGACGGGGAAAGCTATGACCCCATATCGTTAATGGCACTATTTCTGAAGCGCAGTCTGGGGCTGTTGTCCCAGGTGGGCTCTCCGGATAAGCTGACGGCGCTGATGATCACCTGTGCCGTACTTGACCGCAGAATTCTGGAAGTATTGTATCGTATGATAGACAGCATACATTTGAAGCGGGACAGGGTGATATTCCAGAGTTATATGGAGAGCTATTACAATTATATGCTTCGACAGCCGGAGGAGCTTTGGGTGTACATGTCGCTTTTGTTTGAATACAGGGGCAATCGTATGAAGGTGTACAGAATGGAATGCAACAGGCATACCACCCCCATTGTGGTGTTTATTGAAACCAGAGAATATGATCCTTTCCCGGAGGACGGCATGGGAAATCAGGCTGATATGTCAGACGAAGCAGATGCCGTTAAGGAAAAAGCGCTGGATACTGCCTTTCTGCATCTTGCAGAAAAGGTCTGCAGCGACAGCAGGATTCGGAGTGTATATCTTATCGGGGATGGCTTCAGGGAAGAGTGGATGAAGGATTCCCTTCGGTATCTGTGCAAGGGAAGGCGTGTATTCCAGGGAAATAATCTGTTCAGCAAGGGAGCCTGTCATGGTGTGCAGGAGCGGCTTCAGGTAAGCGATGCGGGTAAGACGCATGTCTTCCTTGGAGCGGACAAACTGAAGGCCAATATCGGCATGGAGGTGCTGCGGCGTGGAGAGAGTTCCTACTGCGCATTATTGGATGCAGGGGTGAATTGGTATGAGGCAGAGCAGACAGTGGAGCTGTATGTGCAGGATGGTAATGAGATTCTTCTGATGGTGACGCCTTTGGTGGGCAAAAAGGTGAAATCCACAAGGATTGTGCTGGAAAACTTCCCGGCTTCCATTGCAAGGCTGAGGCTTCACCTCTATCTGGAAGAGGAGAATCAGCTGATGGTGGAAGTACAGGATCTTGGCTTTGGAGAATTCCGTACCCCCTCAGGGCATGTCTGGAAACAGTCAGTAGAGATTCTATAGAGGAGGGGGGAGAGGAAGTACGCTTCGTGACGGAACTTAAAATAAATGAAACAGTCACGAAGCGAA
>CAJUAP010000010.1:68242-78831 GCA_910584435.1 uncultured Acetatifactor sp. | reverse complement strand
TGTACCGGGAGGATTTACAGATGTGCTCTTTACAGCTGGAAATTCTCCCATGGAAGAGTGTACATACGCTTCGAGACGGAACTTAAAATAAATGAAACAGTCACGAAGCGAATGTACCGGGAGGATTTACAGATGTGCTCTTTACAGCTGGAAATTCTCCCATGGAAAAGTGTACATACGCTTCGTGACGGAACTTATAATAAGAAAGGAGGCATGTATGAATGCGAATCAGCGTCAGTGTGGGAGAATATGCAAAAACACCATATTATGTGCCGGGGATTGAGCGAAGCGTCTATTGTATGGAGGAGCTTTGCTATTGCATCAGGGAAGATGCCTTCCTGCTGGATCTGACTTTTTTAAATGATGGGCTGTTAGATTGGATTGAACGGGAATGCGGGCTGCGAGATCTTGCCAGAGCATTGTATCCACTTGTGCACAAGCAGGGGTCGCTTAGTTCCTTTGCAGTGATGATTCTGCAGTATGTGGGGCTTTACGATAATGAAGTCATACGTGAGGTAGAGCAGGTATTGAAGCAGGCGGCGGGATTAAGCGCTATAGAGAGGCGTAAGTCTCAAATTGATCACCTGGTCAGGAAGAAAATGTATCCCCTGGCATTGAAGAACTATGATGCATTGCTGCAGAAATGGCAGGAGCAGGATGCAGAAGGCAAGCCGCTGCCTGCCGTAAGCTGTCTGGCGGCAATCTGGCACAATAAGGGAGTAGCATTTGCAGGGCTGATGCGTTATGATAATGCTGCGGAGTGTTTTCTGAAGGCATGTGAATTGGAGGCGGGGAACGGCAGTTATGTGGATTATCTGGCAGCTATGCGTATGCAGCTGAAGGAGAAGGAATATATCGATCTGGTGGCGGAGCATGGAGTACTGCATACCGACAGTATGGAATTGGAGAATAGATTTGAACAGGCAGTTACGGAATGGAAACAGCAGCCGGATTATTTAAGGTTAAACAGCAGACAGGAATTGCGGGTGAGAGACAGGCAGAAATACCTGGAAGAAAGTGAGCGTCTGATACAGGCGCTGAAGGATAGTTATCGCAGTACAGTGGGAGTATAAGAGGAATGGGATTGTTTTCTAATTTTTTTCGGAAGAAGCGGCGAAATGCAGCACAGGCGGATGATTGGGAGAGCATTGTATATGATAGAGACGATGTGAACTTCCGCGACCAGGAGCAGCGGTATGAATATATTAAGAATTGCATGGAACAGATGGAGGAAGCGAAAAGGGAGCTGAATCTGCTGACAGGAGAATATTCTGTGGTAACCTCCTACCTGACGGATATAGAAGAAATCGAAGCGCTGCCGGAGGAAGAGCGGGAGGGGCTGAATAACATTGCGCGGCGGCTTGTGTCGCTGGAACAGGAAAAACAGCGGTATCAGAGCAGGAAAAACCGAATGGCAGACAGTGATTTCTACCGTATCCGCAAGCAGGCGGACGAGGTGCAGGAGGGGATAGCGAAGCTGAAGGAGTGCGAGAGCTATGGGGAAAAGGTAAAGCAGGATATGCAGCGGCTGGACAGGGAGCGCCATGCCTATGAATACCGCAGACAGGAACTGGATGCGCTGCTGAACAATCTGCGGGGAATGGTAATGATTTTCATATCGGCCTTTTGCCTGTGTATGCTTATGCTGCTGGCGCTTCAGTTTTTTCTGGAAATGAATACCAGGGTGGGATATCTGCTGGCAGTGGCAGCAGTGGCAGTGGCGCTGACCTGGTCCTGGGTGAAATATACGGACGGAGACAGGGAGCTTGGACGTGTGGAAAGGTCTGTCAACAAACTGATCCAGCTTCAAAATAAGGTGAAGATACGATATGTCAACAATAGAAATCTGAACAACTATCTCTGTGTGAAATATGGTACGAAAAATGCAGCTTCCCTTGAAAAATTATGGGGACAGTATCAGGAGGAAAAGGAGGAGCGGAGACAGCATGCAGAGGCGGAAGCAAAGACAGAATACTACCAGAAACAGTTAATAGACAAAATGTCCAATTATCGTGTGGCAAGTCCGGAGCGTTGGATTGGGCAGCCGGCAGCGCTGCTGGACAAGAGGGAGATGGTGGAAATACGTCATGACTTAATTGTGCGCAGACAGGCATTGCGTAAACAGATGGATTACAATACAGGTGTTGCGGACACAGCCATAGAGGAGATTAAGGATATTGCTGATAAGTATCCCTCCTATGCACAGGAGATTATGATTATGATGGAACAGAGATGATACGCATGAAAACGCCTTGCGGCAGGGGCTGTCCGAACTGTTGCGGTGAACGGACTGTTATGGTGACAGTTGGGACTTGTCTATTGACTTATGGCTTTATGTAGGATATGATAATTGCGTTGGTTTTTCATAAAAGAAAGTGAGAGTAAGGAATGAATACAGACAGATATGTAAGTCCGTTATCAGAGCGTTATGCAAGTCCGCAGATGCAGTACATTTTTTCTCAGGATATGAAATTTCGTACCTGGCGGAAGCTGTGGATTGCGCTTGCGGAGACGGAAAAAGAACTTGGCTTAAGCCAGAATGGTAAACCGGTGATTACCGATGAGCAGATAGAGGAATTGAAATCCCATGCCGATGATATTAACTATGAGGTGGCAAGGGCAAGGGAAAAAGAGGTGCGCCATGATGTCATGAGTCATGTATATGCCTATGGACAGCAGTGCCCGAAAGCAGCCGGAATCATTCATCTGGGTGCGACTTCCTGTTATGTGGGTGATAATACGGATATTATTGTAATGACGGAAGCATTGAAACTGGTTAAGAAAAAGCTGGTCAATGTGCTGGCCAGGCTTTCCGGATTTGCGGATAAGTATAAGGCACAGCCGACCCTTGCCTTCACTCATTTTCAACCGGCGCAGCCTACCACGGTGGGAAAGCGTGCAGCTCTCTGGATGCAGGAATTCTATCTTGACCTGGAAGATTTGGATTATGTGCTGGGAGGAATGAAATTACTGGGTTCCAAGGGCACTACCGGTACACAGGCTTCTTTCCTGGAGCTTTTTGACGGAGATCAGGAGACAATTGATAAGATAGATCCCATGATTGCGGCTAAGATGGGATTTCGCGAGTGTGTCCCGGTGTCAGGACAGACTTACTCAAGAAAAACAGATACCAGAGTGGCAAATGTGCTGGCCGGTATTGCAGCTTCTGCCCATAAGATGAGCAATGATATCCGGCTGCTGCAGCATTTGAAAGAAGTGGAAGAACCTTTTGAGAAGAGCCAGATTGGTTCATCGGCTATGGCGTATAAGCGAAATCCCATGCGCAGCGAGCGGATTGCTTCTTTAGCCCGGTATGTGATGATTGATGCACTGAATCCGGCGATTACTTCCGCCGCGCAGTGGTTTGAGAGAACCCTGGATGATTCCGCCAATAAACGCTTGTCCATACCGGAAGGATTTCTGGCGGTGGACGGCATACTGGATCTGTGCCTGAATGTAGTGGATGGTCTGGTAGTATATCCGAAAGTCATCGAAAAGCGTCTGATGAGTGAACTGCCGTTTATGGCGACGGAAAATATTATGATGGATGCGGTGAAAATGGGGGGCAACCGCCAGGAACTTCATGAGCGTATCCGCGAGCTTTCCATGGAAGCCGGACGGAATGTGAAGGTAGAGGGGAAAGAGAATAACCTGCTTGAGCTGATTGCTGAGGATAAGGCATTCCCCATGACATTGGAAGATCTGCAGAAAACCATGGATCCGGCCCGGTATGTAGGGCGCTCAAAGGAACAGGTGGAGGCATTCCTTCACAATGTCATAAATCCGGTCTTGGAGGAAAATAAAGAATTACTGGGCATGACGGCAGAGATTAATGTATAGAGTAAATGGGTGTATATGAACTGCTGCGGAAAACAGTCTTGTAACGGAAGCCCCCGGGAAAATTTTCAGATGCGTCCTTTGCAGCTGAAAATTTCTCCCCCATAAGGGGGCTGTAGTGGAGAGACGGAACTCTAAATAAGAAATTTAAAACAGTCTTGTAACGGAAGCCCCCGGGAGAATTTTCAGATGCGTCCTTTGCAGCTGAAAATTTCTCCCCCATAAGGGGGCTGTAGTGGAGAGACGGAACTCTAAATAAGAAATTTAAAACAGTCTCGTAACGGAAGCCATCGCAAGGGGGCTGTAGTGAAGAGACGGAACTCTAAATAGGAGGAAACCATGGGAGGTTTTTTTGGAGTTGCATCAAAAGAGGACTGTGTGTTTGATTTGTTTTTTGGAACGGATTACCATTCCCACCTGGGTACCAGGCGTGCGGGAATGGTGGTCTATAGTGGACAGCATGGGTTTGACCGGGCGATTCACAATATCGAAAATGCACCATTCCGAACGAAATTTGACAAGGAAGTAAACCAAATGCATGGCAATCTGGGGATTGGGTGTATCTCAGATTTTGAGCCTCAGCCGTTGATTGTCCGTTCCCATCACGGCACATACGCTATTTCTACCGTAGGTAAGATCAACAATTCGGACAAGCTGATTCAGGAGCTGTTTGATAAAGGGCATTCCCATTTCCTGGAAATGAGCGGCGGAGATATCAATACAACGGAATTGGTGGCTTCCCTGATCAATCAGAAGGATAATCTGGTGGAAGGCATTCGATATGCCCAGGAGAGTATTGACGGTTCTATGACCATACTGCTTATGACCCCCAAAGGCATATATGCAGCAAGGGATTTACTGGGAAGAACGCCGGTATCTTTGGGAAAACGTCAGGACGCATATTGCGTTTCGTTTGAGAGCTTTGCCTACCTGAATCTGGGCTATGTGGCAGACAGGGAACTTGGACCCGGTGAGATTGCAGTGGTGACGCCGGAAGGTGTGCATACTTTGGTGCAGCCGGGAAAGAAGATGAAAATCTGTACCTTTTTGTGGGTATACTATGGTTATCCTTCTTCTTCCTATGAGGGCATCAGTGTGGAGAAAATGCGGTATAACTGCGGTGCTCTGCTGGCGGAACGTGATCATGTGAAACCGGACATTGTGGCAGGGGTGCCGGATTCCGGTACTGCACATGCCATTGGATATGCAAATAAATCAGGCATACCTTTTTCAAGACCGTTTATCAAATATACGCCCACCTGGCCTCGTTCCTTTATGCCGTCCATACAGACGCAGAGGGACTTGATTGCTAAGATGAAACTGATTCCCGTGCAGGATTTGATAGAGGGAAAGAAGCTGTTATTGATTGACGATTCTATTGTAAGAGGGACACAGCTTCGCGGAACCACGGAATTCCTGTACCAAAGCGGTGCAAAAGAGGTGCATATCCGGCCTGCGTGTCCGCCGCTGTTGTTTAGCTGTAAATATTTGAACTTTTCCCGTTCTGCGTCAGAAATGGATTTGATTACACGGAGAGTTTTGAAAGAAATGCGGCAGGAAGAGGGAAATTCCACGGAGGATATCAGTGATACAGAACTAAAGCGTTATGCGGATCCTGATAAGGCCGAGTATAAAGAGATGGTGGAGCGTATTGGGAAACAATTGAACTTTACCAGTCTGCGTTACCATAGGCTGGATGATATGATTGCATCTGTTGGAATTGACAGGTGTAAGCTCTGTACTTATTGTTGGGATGGGACAACGGGAGATGAACCGGACAACAATTAGTGTATCGGAATAAAACTTTTGCTTATACTGTATGATGTAGTGCCGCGGGTCATGAGCGCAGCGCTGCATCATGCAGGTCTGCGGCGGGATTATTCCGGGGGGTGGATTATGTTAAGATTATGCTATGTGATAGTGGTTTCGCTGCCATTTGTAATTTATTATATCTGCAAAGCACATTATATTGAGCGGCATAGCGAAGATTTTTCAGAGGAAAAGCGTTATAGGATGGCACGGCGCTGTATATCCATTATGATGCATAATGGACGTATTAAGACGGAGAGTTATGGTCAGGAATTACTGCCCAAGGAGGGCGGATATGTTATGTATTCCAATCATCAGGGAAAGTATGACACCCTGGGAATCATGTATGCGCATCCCAAGCCCTGTACAATCGTCATGGATGCTTTTCGCTCCAAGCTTCCCATTGCGGATTCTTTTATTGAGCTTGTTCAGGGCAGCAGACTGGACAAGCGTGATATGAAGAGTCAGATGAAGACCATTTTGAAGATTGCAGAGGAAGTGAAAGGCGGCCGGCGTTATATTATATTTCCGGAAGGGGGATATGATCATAATAAGAATACCTTGCAGGAATTCAGGGCCGGGTCTTTTAAATGTGCTACCAAAGTGAAGGCGCCCATTGTGCCCGTGGCCATTATTGATTCCTATAAACCTTTTGGCATCAACTCATTGCGCAGTGTCAAGACGCAGGTGCATTTTCTTAAGCCCATATCTTATGAGGAATACGGGGAAATGACCACACAGGAGATATCGCAGCTGGTGAAATCCAGAATAGCGGCAGTGATTGAAAAGCAGCTGGAAGAGAAGAAGAAAATGAAAGCTATGTAGGGAATACATCATAGGAAAAGTATTCCCGCATAGCTTTTTAGGTCTTGCAGGGTTAGAGCAGGGACTTACCTGTCAGAAGCTCATATCCCTGCAGGTATTTGTCGATGGTTTTCCGGACGATTTCATCAGGCAGTGTCCAATTGTTGTCGGGATTGGCTTTCAGCCAGTCGCGGGCAAACTGTTTGTCAAAAGAAGGCTGGCTGTGCCCCGGTTCATAACTTTCCGCAGGCCAGAAGCGGGAGCTGTCCGGTGTGAGCATTTCATCTCCCAAGACGATATTGCCATCATCATCCAGGCCGAATTCAAATTTCGTGTCGGCAATGATAATGCCGCGGCCTAAGGCATACGCCGCACATTTCTTATACAGTGCTATGGTGTAGTCGCGGAGTTTGGCAGCATATTCCGCACCCTTTCCGGGATAACGTTTCTCCAGATATGTTACGCTCTGCTCATAGGAAATATTCTCGTCATGATCGCCGATTTCGGCTTTGGTAGACGGCGTGTAAATTGGTTCCGGCAGCTTATCGGATTCATTCAGTCCTTCCGGAAGTCTGATGCCGCAGACGGTACCGTCCTTCTGATAGCTTGCCCAGCCGCTTCCGGTAATATAGCCGCGCACAATGCATTCCACAGGAAGCATATGGAGCTTGCGGCACAGCATACTGTTTCCGTCAAATTGTTCCTGTTGGAAAAATTCCGGCATATCTTTTACATCCACGGAAATCATATGGTTGGGCAGAATGTCCGCTGTCATATCAAACCAGAATTTGGACATTTGTGTCAGGACAGTGCCTTTTTTGTCGACTTTGTTGTTCAGAATCACATCAAAACAGCTGATACGGTCGGTTGCTACCATGATCAGACTGTCGCCATTATCGTAAATTTCACGCACCTTGCCTTCCTTGACGGGTTTTTGTTCTTGCATATTCATTTTTCTCCTTTTCATTGGCTTGACGGGGCATGATTGCTGCAGCGCGTAGTTTCATCCCTGTCTGATATCAGTGTATTGTATTGAGATAAAAAAATCAAGTAAAATTGCAGACAATCCATAAATGTATGTCTGTTCATGATGTAGAATTTATGATGCAATTCAGCAGTCTGCCTGAACTGATGTAATCTTTAAAGCCTGATTATACCCATGGAGTAGACTTTAATGTTTCATTTCACAATGATAAGTCTTGCCATGGGGCTGGATTATGGATATAATATAATTTATGAGAACTCGCAATATTCTTTGACTGATTGACTATAGGAAGCTGTTTGAGCAGGGATTGCGTAGTTTGATATCTCTTGACAAAGGGGGATGTTGTGGTGGTATAATGATAATGCTACAGTGTGCTTAAGCTGGATCAGAGCACATGGCAGAGGACAGGCGGAAGAAGGAATTTGAAGGTAGGCAACAGAATTTTGGCCTGGACGATAAAATAAATAGTGCTGTAATGATAATTATATCGCGCATAGGTGTAAATTAGTGAGAATACATTTACTATATTGAAGGAGAGGGGCATGTAATATGGGTAATCAGCTGGTATGGCACGAGCGGTTTAATATCGGAGTGGAATTTATTGACAGAGAACATAGGAAATTGTTCAGTATTATGAATAGATTGTTTGCGGCGAGCGAAAAGAAGGAGAACAATCGCTGGGTTTATGAAGAGGGAATTAAGTATTTTAAAGAGCATGCAATGAGACATTTTGCAGAGGAAGAGGTCTATATGGCGTCTACTGGCTATCCGGGTTTTGATACGCATAGACGTCTGCACGATAATTTCCGGCGGAAGACACTGCCGGCATTGGAGAGAGAGTTGGAATTGACAAATTACTCCCAGGAGTCAGTCAATCATTTTATGGGGGTTTGTGCCGGCTGGCTGATTGCCCATACATTGACGGAAGATCGTGCAATTACAGGGAAGACTGTGAGTAAATGGGTGGGGTTATTGCCGGAAGAGCAGCGGACTGCCATGAGGGAAGTCATCAGGCAGCTTCTGTATGATTTGTTTGGATTGAAGGCGCAGGTGATCAGCGAGCATTACGGCGGAGAGAAGTTTGGAAAAGGAATTTATTATCATTTGGTCTATAGCACGAAACAAGGGGAAGAATGGGAAATAATTCTGGTCTTTGAAGAGAAGCTTCTGATCAATACTGTGGGCCGGATGATGGGCGGTAACACTGATGAGATGGATGCTATTATAATGAATGCCACCAGGTATACGGCACAACAGTTTGTAAATCGTATCAAGGAGCATTTTCCTGCTGCGGATTTGGACGAATTGAAGGAGGAAAGTCTTCTTACATATGCGCAGTTTACCGGTACATTTGAGAGAGAACATCCTCAGTGCAGTCTGCTGCTGGATACGGGTGAGGGATATTTTGCGTTTTGTGTCATTGCGCCGCATTTGCTTCATGAGGAATTAGGAACCACAATCACGGCAGAGAATGCAATGGCGGAAATCAAAGAATACTTGAAGAAGAGCGAAGTGAAGAAGAAAAGAAAGATACTTCTGGTGGATGATTCTGACGTAGTGCGGCAGATGATGAAGGGGCTGTTGGCGGATGATTATGAGGTGTCAACGGCGCCGTCGGGTGTGTCTGCAATTAGAAGTATTACACTGGACAAACCTGATTTAGTATTGCTGGATTACGAAATGCCGGTCTGTGACGGAAGGCAGGTATTGGAAATGATTCGTTCGGAGAGGGAAATGGCGAATATTCCGGTTATTTTCCTGACGGGACGGGTGGATAAGGAGAGTATTAAAAAGGTATTGGACTTAAATCCCGCAGGGTATCTGGCGAAAGCTTTGAAGCCGGAAGACATTAAGAAGAATATTGATACTTATTTTGATATGGTAGAGGGAAAGGCGCAGGGTGCCAACCGTGTCTAAGGAGGATTGAACCAAAGGTTCCATATTGAGAGGTTGTGTATTGATAAACAGAGGACAGTTTATTTCTGGATGCAGGAATAAGCTGTCCTTTTTTGCCATAATTGCATTTTGCATATTGTTTGGCATTCGGAATAAATCCAATTCTATTCAGCACAGGGATTTTTAATCAGACAAGTGTCATGTACCCGCTTTTTGCTGCAGTTTTAGTCACGTGGATGCAGGATAATGATTTGCCAATGAAGAATTGGGTAAAGAATACAATTAATTTTGTATTGATTTGGAGCACTTTCCCCACAGTATCGTTCTTTTTTGTAAGCAGGATATATGCTTTGGTGCAGATTGGCGTTTTGTTAGTCTATCCTGTGTTAAAGCTATACAATGGCGAAAAGGGAGATAATGTGTATTTTGGGTGCCTGTATTTGCATTTTGGGTGTTCCCCTGTTGCCACAGTGGTGGATTGACAATATAATTAGTGTATTCTGGATGCGGAACTGGAAAACAGCATTCATCCGAACAGCATCCAGAGAAATCATCGTATGCGAAGCAGACGGGGATTTGTCTGCGTAATATGATGCTGGAAGGATGAATGCGGAACTGGAATAAGAAAGGGACAGATATGAAAGTAACACTGCAGAAAGTGGACCAGGGAAATGAAGAAGTTATTATTCGGTATCATGATATGACGCAGGAGATATCGGATCTGGTCAGTATGCTTTCCGGCAGCAGGAGCAGAATTGCCGGAACAAAAGAGGATGTACGGCAGGTTTACTATTTTGCTCCGGAAGATGTATTCTATTTTGAAAGTGTGGACGGTATGGTATATGCCTGCCTGGAAAAGGAGGTTTACCGGGTGAGGGAGAAAATGGATGATATTGTATATAGGTACGGCAGTCTGGGAATTGTCAGGTGTACCAGAACTATGGCAGTGAATCTGTATCGGGTGGAGTGGCTGAAAAGCCAGCCCGGAGGCAGGATACTGGCTGCGCTGCAGAATGGGGAGAAGGTGGTGGTTTCGAGAAAATATGCGGAATCGCTTCGTATGAGGCTGAGGGAGGGAAGTGAGAAAAGCGGAGAGGAGTAAGTGATGTGGAAGAAGCAGTGCGGTAGAGAAGAGCAGGTGATGCAGTGGAAGGGGAAGAAGCAGTGCGGCGGAAAAGAGCAGGTGATGCAGTGGAAGGGGAGGAAGCAGTGCGGCGGAAAAGAGCAGGTGATGCAGTGGAAGGGGAAGAAGCAGTGC
>CAJUAP010000010.1:58074-68142 GCA_910584435.1 uncultured Acetatifactor sp. | reverse complement strand
TGGAAGGGGAAGAAGCAGTGCGGCGGAAAAGAGCAGGTGATGCAGTGGAAGGGGAAGAAGCAGTGCGGCGGAAAAGAGCAGGTGATGCAATGGAAGGAGAAGAGAAAGAAGTACGGCGGAGAAAAGCAGGTGATGCAGTGGAAGGGAGCAGGAAAAGATATCAAGTTCAGGGAGGTTCGACTGACAAGAAAAATATGAAGAAATGGTGGAATAATAAAAGACTGCGGCGGTGTCTGAGTGTGGAAATCGGGGTTGAATATAAGGCTTGTCTGTACTTTTTTGTAATTTTATTTTTTTACTCCATGTATTTGTTTATTCATGGAATATATGAGGCAAGTCTGCTCCATATGCTGGAAATGATAGTTACTGCTTATGGCATGGGATATCTGCAGGTGCTGGTGCTGGACAATTTTGATGAGGCGGAAAGACTGCGTGGAAAGGAATTGTTATACCTGCTGCTCTGTGCGGCATTGTATACAGGGATTAGTTTTCTGTGCGGATGGTTTGACGGAAGTATTGTTGTGACGGCAGTTTTCGCAGTGTACTGTATTCTGATCTATATGTGTGCCTTTCTGGCTAACAGGGTAAAGAGATGCATTGATACGGAGCAGCTTAATGTAATGCTGCAGGAATATAAACGCAGAGGGAGGAAGGACGATGAGTGCGATTGAGATGATAAAACTGACTAAGACATATGGCAGAAACAGAGGTATTCAAAATATAACTCTGGCAGTGGCGGAAGGGGATGTGTTCGGGTACTTGGGACCGAATGGAGCCGGAAAATCCACGTCAATCAGATGTCTGCTGGGAATGATTTCAGCCTCTTCCGGTGAGGCATATCTTCTTGGAAGCAGAGCGGGTGAGCGAGGTTTTTCGGAAGCCTTAAACAGGGTGGGGTATATGCCTTCGGAGGCTAATTTCTATCCTTCTATGAGAGTGGGAGAGGTGATTCAATATGCTGCCAGATTGAGGGGGATGGATTGTGCAGAAGAGGCAGGTCGGCTTTGCCGGAAATTGGAGGTAGATTGTTATAAGAAGATTCGGGAGCTGTCTTTGGGGAACCGCAAAAAGGTCAGTATTGTCTGTGCTTTGCAGCATAAACCGGATTTGGTTATTCTGGATGAACCCACTTCAGGCTTGGATCCTTTGATGCAGGAGGCTTTTTTTGAATTGCTGATGGAACGGAATCAGGAGGGGATGACTTGTTTCCTTTCTTCTCATGTGTTGTCCGAGGTAAAGCGCTATTGCAGGCATGTGGGAATTCTTCGGGAGGGGGAATTAGTAAAGGTTGACACTGTGGAAAATCTTACAAGGTCAAAACTGCATACTCTGCGCAAGGTAAAGATATATGGTGCAGCGGAAGTGCCGCAGATAGAAGGAATATCTGAGATTACAAAACGTGATGATGTGCTTGCGTTTTCTTATCAGGGAGAGATGGCAGAGCTTGTGAGGGCATTGCAGGGCTGTGAGGTAAAGGATCTGCTGATTTCAGAGCCTTCGCTGGAGGAAGTGTTCATGCATTTTTATGAGTGAGATGCAGCATAAAGAAATTAGCAAAGAGGATAATGCAGGGCAGGTGCAGGATAAAAGGAGAATTGAAGGTAAGGGAAAATGGAGCGGAAGGTAAGGGAAGACGGAGCGGAAGGTAAGGGAAGATGGAGCGGAAGGTAAGGGAAAATGGAGCGGAAGGTAAGGGAAGATGGAGCGGAAGATAAAAACAGAGGGAGGAAAGTGTATGAACTTATTTTGGCAGGAATGTAAGATGAATTTTAAGACAATGCTGGTCTGGGCCTTGTGTGTGGGAGGAATGTGTCTGGGGTGTCTGCTGCTGTATGACAGCCTGGGAGAGTCCGTAGAGGAAATGTCCGATATGTTTGCGAATCTGGGAGCGTTTTCGGAGGCATTAGGTATGGACAGAATGGGCATTGGCACTTTGGAAGGGTATTATGCTGTGGAAATATCCATATTGCTGAATCTGGGAGGCGCATTGTACGGGGCAATGCTGGGGGCCGGAATGACAGCAAAGGAGGAAGAGGGGAAGACTTATGAATTTCTGAATGTAATGCCCCTTGGCAGGGGAAGGATTTTAGCGGAAAAATATGCGGCTTTTGCGGTATTGCTGGCAGTATTTCATGGAATCTGCATCTGTCTGATATTGTGCGGATTTGCCTGGATGGGCAGTATGCCGGATATGAGGAATTATGCGGAATATCACGGTGCGGCATACTTCATGTGCTGTGAGATAGGAACGATTTGCTTTCTGCTGTCTGTGTTATGCCGGAAACGGCCTACAGGGGCAGCGGTGGGAATTGCAGTAATATTCTATATGATGGATATTATGTGCAGGGTGGTGCCTGCTCTGGACAAAGTAAAATACCTCACGCCCTTTTATTACAGCAATGCTGCGGATATTTTCTCCGGAGGAGGGAAAAGTGAAGGGTTGTTGGAAGCCGGTGCGGGGGCAGTGATATTGGGATTAACGCTTGGCGTGTCATTCGTGATATATAAGAAAAAAGACCTGATGTAGCAGATAGTTATAACGGATAGGCTGTTTAGAGTGAACTTGCTCTTTGAGCAGCGATTTCTGTGCCTGAAGCCTTCTGCGGAATAAAGTGAACAGCGTAACAGTTCAGTGACCTGGCTGAACTGTTACTGAACAGCAGCATGCTGTCTGCGCGGGATAAAATAAACCTTGCCATGTGATTGGACTTTGCATATAATATAACTTATGAGAACTCGCAATATTCTTTGACTGATTGACTATAGGAAGCTGTACTTGGTTCCTATAGTATAACTTAGCAGAAGCAATCTTTTCGCTTCTGATAAAAGGCGCGTTCTTTGCACCGCATTTGACTACAGGAAGCTGTACTTGCTTCCTGTAATGTAAGTATTAAGCAAGGGGCGTGATAAAAATGGATGCTGTAGGACAGCACCGTGCAATGGATTATTATAAAAAGTTATTCAAATACAGAACGGCAGGTGTGAGGGAATATTGGATAGTTGACCCGATGAAACAATTGATAATGGTTTATAATTTTGAACATGATGCTTTGGAAGAGTATTCCTTTTCGGATAAAGTAAAAGCCGGAATATATGAAGACTTTGAAATTGATTTTAAGGGAATCATTGTTGAATAGCGGTGATGATAGGCGGTATTTAAGGATGGGGCAGCTGCGTGGCATGGTATTTTGGAGGATGGATTGAATGGATGGAAAAGGTACACAGAAAAAGGGGCTGCCGGACATTGGCAGGAATGTTTTGGACTGGCTGGACAACGCCCCGCTATGGTGGATTGGATTTCCATTGATAGCAATTACTTTTGTCCCCTATTTTATATTGGGGGAAGGAAGTGTATTTCCTATCCATGACCAGTTAGACGAAACGATGATGGCATATGTGCTGAACGCAAGGCACTTTATGGACGGAAGCGATATTCTTCCGGAGATGCTGGGAGGAATCGGCAAAAGCGGTCTGCAGCCTTCTGCAGCTTTGTTTGTACCGCTCTATTGTGTTCTGCCGCCGCTGCATGCATTTTTAATACAATATCTGTGCATCTGTTTCAGCGGTTTCTTTGGTATGTACGGCAGCGTAAAAAAGCTTACGGACAGCAGTATTCTGGCTTTGGCAATGGGAGGGTGTTTTTGTCTGCTGCCGGTGCAGCCGGTGTATGGCTTATCCGTTATGGGTGTTCCGCTGCTGCTGTATGCGTTTCTATGTCTGTACGAAAGAAGACATCTGGCAGCAGGATATCTGTTGATTCTGTTTTTCGGCCTGACAACGCATTTGGTTTTGATAGGATATGTGGTGCTGGGATTTTGGGCACTCTATATTCTGGCCAGCCTGGTTCGTAAGGTATATAACAGGCATGTCTATATGGGTTTTGGGGTGCTGGTGCTATTATATATTTTGTTGAATTTCAGCCTGTTTTATGAACTTTTACTGGGGAAGGGCGGTTACAGCAGCCATCGGGAGGAATGGGTCAATGCGGCGCTTCCTTTTTTTGAGACGGCGTGGGATGTGTTCTTACATGGTGCGCAGCATGCGGAAGCTCTGCACAATTATCTGATTCTGCCGATTGCGGTACTTCTTGCGGCAGATGGAATCTGCTGCGTCTTCAAGAAAAGAAAAGGAACCCTGGAACCGAGAACCAGGGATATATTCTGTCTGGGGTGCGGGGGCATGGCAGTATTGGCAGGAATAGCGATTGCATATGCCTTCTGCAGATCACAGTTAGCGGCAGAGTTTAAAAATAATGTCGGCGGTTTCCTGCATTATTTTCAGGCGGAGCGTTTTTACTGGCTGTATCCTGCCTTGTGGTATCTGGAGTTTGCACTTGTATTCGGGGTATTCTGGAGGATGGGGGGAAGACGTATCTGGAAGATGGTGGTGCTGGTTTTGGCGCTGCTGCCGACGATAAATTTAATCAAGGTGAACTCTTATTTTTATATGAATGTGAATCAAATCAATAATGGCAGCGGTATTACCGGTTATATTTCATGGGAAAGCTTTTATGCGGAGGATTTGATGCGGCAGCTTGATGAGGCCATTGGCAGGGATTTGTCCGAGTACCGTGTGGGGCATTTGGGAATCAGTCCTGCCCCGGCGCTGATGCATGGATTTTATACGGTGGACGGCTATTCCAATAATTATCCCTTGGAATATAAGCATAACTTCCGTCAGGTGATCAGTGGGGAGCTTGCAAAGAATGAAGAGATGAGGGTATATTTTGACTGCTGGGGGAGCAGGTGCTATTTATTTAACGCTGTCACGGGAAACTATTGGCTGCTGGGGAAAAACAGCGGTGTCCGGTATGACAACCTGGAATTTGACATGAAGGCTTTGCGGAACCTGGGATGCGAGTACTTATTTTCCGGGGCGGAGATAGTAAATGCAGAGGAGATGGGGCTTGCACTGATTGGTTATTATGAGACAAAGAGCAGCTATTGGGGCATCTGGCTGTATGAAATTGTCCTGTAGTTGGGCTGTTCAGACCGGTTTGAATGTGGATTGAGGGTTCAGGAATACTTCAAACAGAAGCCTGTCATATCCCAATGCTCTGGCCTGAATCTTTCCCCTGTGCAGTTCTATGATGGATTTGGCGATGGACAGGCCCAGGCCGTAGCTTCCATCAGGAGTTCTTGCTTTGTCAGCCCGGTAAAAACGCTGGAATACCCGGCTTAGGTTACAGTCTGCAGCCTGGGCATAATCGTTGATAATCTGCAGGTGGATATGTTTTCCGGCAGTGAGCTTTACTGCTATTTTCCCATTGCTATCACAGTATTTTGCCGCGTTATCCATCAGAATAGACACTACCTGCCGGAGTTTGGATTCGTCACCGGAATAGATGATATCCTCCGCAATGTCAAATGTAATTGATTTTCCGCTGGCATGAATCAGGTGTTCAAAGGATTTTGCCGTGTCATATACGGCATCGCTCAGGTTAAAGGGTGTGAGAACAGGAGCCTCTTCTTCGTCCATTCTGGCTAAGGTGATCAGGCTCCGTATCAGGTGATTCATTTTCTCTACCTGGCTGTCTATACTGTCAAACCATTCGCTGCTGCCGTAGATTAATTTTGACAGTTCATTATCCGCAGAAATAACGGTCAGGGGGGTTTTTAATTCATGGCCGGCATCGGTGACGAATTGTTTCTGGCGGAGATAGCTTTCCTCAATCGGTTTCACTGCTATGCCGGAGGCGAAGAAGATAATCAGCAGTACCAGCAGGAAGCTGAGAATGCCAATGGCCACGGAAATCAGGAGCATGGTGAAAATGGAATATAAATCGGAAGAGGCATTGATCAATCCAAGCTTTATTTCAGGTGTGCCATCGGAGGAAGTCTGCGTAATCATGCGGTATTTGAAATATTGCATCCATCCGGTTCCTTTTCCTTTCTGATAAATGTCTGCCGCAATGAGCTGTAATTCTTCTTCGTCATAGTGTTCTGCAGCGTCCTGGCGGATTTCTCTGACGGTTCCGTCTGCATCAAGAAAAATCAGACAGCCGTCAAACCGGATGTGCAGTTTTACGTCAAAAGCATGAAAGGTATCTGTGCCGCTGCCGGGATGATTTTCGGGGAAGAGCCGCTCATTGATATTTCCTGTGCCCCCTGGAACAGAAGAACCGGGCGGTGCGGAATCAGGCAGGATGGTATCCTGAGAGGAGGAATCAGGCAGCATGGAGTCAGGATAAGGCGGAATCGGTTCCGGGTTACGGGGTGCATCGTCTTCCGCAGGGGATTTTTCAGGATAGTGTGTGTCCATGATGCGATTCAGGCGGGAATCTAACAGACGGATGGTCTGCAATATGAAAACGCAGTTGATGGCTGTAATGACCAGCAATATAACAGCGAACAGGGCAGCGGCAGTGATGGATATGAATTTCCTGCGAAGTTTTGGAATCATGGCCGGGCGGCTCCTTTCTTTTCAAGACAATATCCTACGCCGCGTATGGCTTTGATGCCTGCGGGCGCTTCTAATTTTTCTATTTTTTTCCGAAGATTGGATATATATACCCATACAATGCTTATTTCTACGTCCGTATCCCAGCCCCAGATGCGTTCCATAAACTGCTCTGTAGAAATGACGGCGCCGGGAGACTGCATTAAGAGCCGGAGCATCTGGAATTCTCTGTTGACCAGCCGCATGGAATTGTTCCGAAAGCTTAATTCAAACGTGGATTGGTCAAGGATCATTCCTTCATATTCCAGAATCTCGGTCTGGTAATTTTCTTTTCTACGCAGCATGGCCCGTACTCTGGCAAGAAGCTCACTGGCGGCAAAAGGTTTCGGCAGATAGTCGTCTGCACCGGCATCCAGTCCGATTACTCTGTCTTCGATATCTCCTTTGGCGGTCAGCAGCAGTACGGGCGTTTTGCATCCGTTCGTTCTCAGGCTGCGCAGTACGTCCAATCCGTCCATTCCTGGCATCATAATGTCTAGTATTATGCTGTCATAATTTCCGCCCAGGGCATATGCGAGAGCATCTGTTCCATTTGACACGGATTCCACACTGTAATGATTATGTTCAAGAAGGGCAGTCAAAGCCCTGGCAATGTCTCTGTCATCATCTGCAATTAAAATTCGCATGAGAAAACTCCTGTTATGATGGATTTCTGTGTCAACATTGTACCATATTTTTGTGCGCTTAAAGAGGGGTGTTTACACACCCTCTTGCGCACATGGAATCAGAAGTTGACACAATGCATTTCTGTGTCAACATTGTACCATATTTTTCCCGCGATAAAAACACAAAAGATTCACATTTTATTTAGGCAGCATTAAGGTTTGACTGTTATGATGTATTTGGCAAAGCAGCAACGGGACATATATAGTCATATGGATTCTGTAAGGAGAGGCGGTGGGAAAGGAAGCATCAGGAGGGCAGGGATTACGTTGGATTTAAGAGGTGTATTTACTTTGGAATAAATAGAATAAGGAGATGAAGAAATGGACGGAAGAGCAGAGGTACAGATGGTTTTCCAGAGATATGAGATAAAATATCTGCTTACCGGAAAGCAGAGAGAGAAAATCATGGCGGCTATGAAACCTTATATGGCTTTGGATGCATATGGGCATAGCACCATACGAAATATATATTATGACACGGATACATATCGTTTGATCAGAACCTCACTGGAGAAACCGGTATACAAAGAGAAGCTTCGCGTAAGAAGTTATCGGCTGGCCGGGCCGGAGGATGATTACGATTCCGGAAGATTTAGATTATACGGGCGTATTCGATGAGATACTGGAAAGGTATACTGCTTCTCATGAATTGGTGCAGGTGAAAACCACCAATATGGGCAGTTTGTTCAAGCTTACTTATCATATGGTGCTAAATAGTACAGAAGAAGAAAAAGAGTTGATAGACAAGCTCCGCTGCAGGAACGGCAATCTGGAAATATCCATATCTCATCAGGAAACGGCAGTCTGTGAATTGTAGGAAGGGGGCAGTGTTAAATGCGGTTCCGTATGCCGGGAGGAGGAACCGACATCAAAAAATGGGAAAGGAATGAGAAGAGATGAATAGAAAAAAATATCATGAATTCAAATGGTGTTCCATAGCGGCGGCAGCGGTATTGTCGGCATGTGCTCTGACAGCCTGCGGAGGCGTCCTGGATACGGTAAATGGAAATGCGGACGGTGTATCGGGGGGGATGGAAAACGGGGATGGTATTACGGGCAGTACTGTTCAGGGACAGCAGACGGATGTTAGGGCGGCAAATGCGTCAGCGATGAATCTTCTCACTGTGGAAGACATGTTCACGGACAGGGATCTTCGAGGAGAGGACGGGGAAGCAGAATATGAGGAAATTATTCTGTCAGGCAGTTCGGCGCGGTGCAATTCCGAAGGGGTTGAGGTATCAGGAAGCACCATAACGATAGCAAAGGAGGGGGTGTATCTGCTGTCCGGCGCTTTGCAGGAAGGGATGATTGTGATTGCTGTAAAGGATACAGAAAAGGTGCAGCTGGTGCTTGACAATGCCTCCATATCCAACAGCGCCAATGCCGCAGTCTACGTAAAGTCAGCAGATAAGGTATTTATCACCCTGGCGGCAGGGTCAATCAATGTTCTGGAAAATGGGGGCAGTTATACAGTATTGGATGACAATAAGATAGACGGGGTTATTTTTGCCAAGTGCGACCTGACCGTAAATGGGACGGGAAGCCTGGAAATTACGGCAGCAGAGGGGCATGGCATTGTATCGAAGGATGATGTGAGAATTACAGGCGGCAATTTGACAATAACGGCTGCCGGACATGGGATATCGGGCAAGGACAGCGTCCGCATTGCTGACGGAACTATTTCCGTGGCTTCCGGCAAAGACGGGATTCGATCTAATCATGACACAGACGCGGAAAAGGGATTTGTCTATATCAGAAACGGGCAATTGACAATTACCGCTGATGGGGACGGCATCAGCGCCAGCAAGACGTTACAGATTGATGGAGGAAGCTTTGTGATTACAGCGGGCGGCGGCAGTAACAGTATAGCGGCAAAGGATGAAAATGGTGAACCCGTAAGCGCAAAGGGGCTCAAAGCATCAGAGGCTATGGTGGTGAATGGGGGTATTTTTGTGATAGATTCCCTGGATGACGGACTTCATTCCAATGATAATCTTATGATTTACGGCGGAGAGTATGAAATTGCCACCGGAGACGATGGGTTTCATGCGGATGAAATGCTTACGATTGCAGATGGTGTTATCAATATTACTGCCAGCTATGAGGGAATTGAGGGAAAGGACGTGGTAATTTCAGGAGGGAATATTAAGCTGTATGCTGCGGATGACGGTGTGAATGCGGCGGGAGGCAATGATCAGAGTGGATTTGGCGGTTCCTTTGGAAGGGATAATTTCGGAAGCGGCGGTGATTCTTCGCTGTTGATATCCGGCGGTGTTATTTATATCAATGCAGATGGGGACGGATTGGATTCTAACGGTTCCCTGACTGTTACAGGAGGCGAAGTCTATATATCAGGTTCATCCGATAATGCAAATGGCGCACTGGATTATGACGGTGTTGGACAGATTACCGGAGGTATTGTGGCAGCGGCGGGGAGTTCCGGAATGGCAATGAATTTTGGCGACACTTCTGCACAGGGTTCCATACTGATCAATGTTCCCAATCAGGCGGCCGGAACGGAGATTGTGGTAAAGAATGCCGCAGGAGAAGAATTGATTACCTATACGGCGGAAAGTGCGTTTGACTCTGTTGTTGTCAGCAGCCCGGAGATGGTGCAGGGAGGTGTTTATACCATTTCGGCAGGAGAAGAGGAACGATCCATTACCCTGGAAAATTTAATCTATGGCAGCGGTATGGACAGTTTTATGCCAGGAAGGGGCAGCGGCTGGGGCGGCAGAGGCGGACAGGGAAACCGTCCGCCGGAGACGGGAGAACCGCCGGAGGGGAACCGTCCGCCGGAGACAGGAGAACTGCCGGAGGGAAACCGTCCGCCGGAGACGGGAGAACCGCCGGAGGGGAACCGTCCGCCGGAGACAGGAGAACTGCCGGAGGGAAACCGTCCGCCGGAGACGGGAGAACCGCCGGAGGGGAACCGTCCGCCGGA
>CAJUAP010000010.1:0-57974 GCA_910584435.1 uncultured Acetatifactor sp. | reverse complement strand
CAGGAGAACTGCCGGAGGGAAACCGTCCGCCGGAGACGGGAGAACCGCCGGAGGGAAATTAATACGCTTGGATGGTTGCAAAGAAATTATGGATAGTGTATACTTTCCTATGAATGTAAGCGAGATTATTCCGGCACTGGACAAAGCATATAGGCAGGAGGGGAGTATGATTTATGAAATACAGCAGATGGAAATAGTTGTACCGTTGTTTGAGGGCTGGCAGGATACGATGATATGGTCCTGTCTGCAGAAGGTAATGGGGCATGTATACGCAAATTCCATCGAAACGCCGGCATCAGCCATGGCTCTGCTGGGAGATTTCTGTTTTCTTGCAGGAAAGCCCAGTGAGGAACTGGCGTTGTACCATCCGGAAGACTGCAGACAGGATTTTATCATTATGGTTCCCGGCGGAGAAGGCTGGGAAGAGACAATTAGAGAATGCTATGGGGAGAAGGCAAGGAAAGTGACCCGGTATGCAATGAAAAAGGAGCCGGGTATTTTCCGCGAGGAGGAATTAAGGGAAGTAGTCAGAAAATTTCAGGAAGAGAATTCTCCAAAAGAGAATCTTCAAAATTATTATAGGATGAAAGAGATAGATAAGGAATTATTTCTGTGCTGCAGAGAAATGGAATGGTGCAGAGACTGGGTGGCGTTATATCCCGATTACGAAACATATCAAAAGTATGGACTTGGTATTGTGATAATGAAGGGGGAGGAAATCGTTGCCGGAGCCTCATCCTATTCCGGTTATCATGGCGGTATTGAGATAGAAATCGACACAAAAGAAGGGTATCGGAGACAGGGATTGGCTTATGTCTGCGGAGCGCAATTGATATTGGAATGCCTGGACCGCGGCTGGTATCCGAGCTGGGATGCACAGAATCAGTGGTCTGCGGCATTGGCTGAGAAGCTGGGATATCATCTTGATTGTGAATATACGGCCTATGAGATATGGGGATGTAACTGATTGCGGTACCGGCCATATTTGAAACACAAAATGGCAGAAGCACCATACTTATAAAAATGTATTATAAATAATAGATAAGAATTTAACAATAAGAGTTATAAACCGGGTTTTATAAGGAGGAAACCATAAATTGAGTAAAGATAAATTTATGAATATTATGAATATCATTTTTTTGATTGTTGAAGTTATCGCATTTATTCGATTAACGATAGAGGTATTTGGAGATATGAATACTGATGTTCTTACAATTTCCGCAGTAATTTTTGGGATAGGGCTGGCAGGAAACTGTATATTCACGATAGTTAGAGTTATTCGTAAATTGATAAAGAAATAGAAAAATTTTAACGATAAGTAAAAAAATACATTAATTATTGAATTTTACGCACCAGGAACACTTTTACGAAAGGGAAGTAATAAAAGAATCACTCCATAATGAAAACGACAGGGAAGATGAAAGAAAATGCGGTTATTCGGAAAAGAAAAAGCACAGAACAGGATGAAATCAAAAAATAACGAAAAAGTGCAGAACAACGAAAAATTAAATAATAACGAAAAATTAAATAACAACGAAAAATTAAATAACAACGAAAAATTAAATAATAAGGAAAAATTGAATAATAACGAAAATGCACAAGGTAATGTGAAAATACAGGGAAAGGAGTCGCAGCGAGGGGACATCCTGGTAAACAAGTGGCATTCCGTGTATACATTCCATCTTTTGTTTGAAGACACAGTGAAAATGCCTGAGCTATCTGTATTTCTGGAAGCGCTTAGGACACGTTTCGGGGAGATACTTCCCATGAGCGACACTCCTCACATGCCGGAGTCCGCTTCTGATATGATGGGATTCGGATTGATGGATCATCCGGTCTGTTTCAAAGACAAGAAGCAGGAATATCCATCGCAGTTATTGCTGTTTGGTGCGGATGCATTTGAGCGAGGTATCTGGAATGAGATGATATGTTCCCAATTCTGGACCTGTCAGGATAAGGAGCATTTTCTGCCCAGATGCAGATATGCGATGATGGCCAGCAATATGATGGCGGCAGGGCTTCCCAGAATGGAAGAATATGGAATTCTGGCGGAATATGCGGACATGCTCTTGGAAGTATTCCCGGATTGTATCGGTATTTACTGGCCTCACAGTCAGTGTCTGACCCCAAGGGAGTATTATCAGCAGCCCCACTGGAACAATCCTCAGTACCATTTCCTGGACGGAGGATTGAATGTACGCTTTTTCAATATCCAGGGCACGGATGAAATGCTGTTTGACACCCTGGGATTTACAGCCATAGGTCTGCCGGATTTACAGGTTCATTGCAAGAATCTGGAACCTAATGATGTGGTTCATTTCCTGCGGAATCTTGGGGCATATCTTTATGAGTGCGGTGATGTGATTGAAGACGGTAATACTGTGGAGGGAATCCATCATGAGAAATGGGTCTGCCGCAGGGAGGATTCCATGGTGGGGCCGGGCAGGATGGTGCTGGATGTTAATCCGGGAGAATACGCAGGCGGAAACAGGTAAGACGGGAAGCATCAAAATCGCAGGCGGAAACAAGTAAGACGGGAAGCATCAAAATCGCAGGCGGAAACAGGTAAGACGGGAAGCATCAAAATCGCAGGAGAAAACAGGTAAGGCGGGAAATATGGAGAGGGAGAAGAGGATGGTTACAATCAGGCTCATCAGAAGAGAAGATTTCCAGGAAGTGCTTGAAATGATGAAGGTGTTCTATGCATCTGAGGCGGTACTGCATAAGGCTTCAGAGGAAGTGCTGCGGCGAGATATTGAGGACTGCCTGGGTGATATGCCTTTCATTGAGGGATATGTATTTGAAGATGAGGGGAAGATTGCCGGATATGCTATGGCTGCAAAAGCATATACAACAGAGTATGGCGGAATCTGTATCTGGGTGGAAGATTTATATATGAAGCCGGAATACCGGCATCGCGGGCTGGGGTCCTTATTCTTTGCTTTTCTGGAAAAGGAATATGAGGGTAAGGCGGTTCGTTTTAAGCTGGAAGTAGAAGAGGAAAACAATACGGCAATTGAGGCTTATAAAAAGAACGGCTATCGGATCTCTCCTTATTTTGAAATGACGAAGGAGATGTTATGAAGTCAAAGACGGATTCCCATAAGAAGAAAATACTGTTAATCGCTACAGGCGGTACCATTGCATCCTGTTATACGAAAGAAGGGCTGGCGCCGAAGATTGCTGCTGAGGATTTGCTGCAGTATGTGGAAGGGCATCAGGCTTACTGCAGTGTGGATGTGATGCAGCCCTTTGGTCTGGACAGTACCAATATATATGCGGCGCACTGGCTGGAGCTGGCTCATCTGATTGAAACCCAGTATGAGGTTTACGATGGCTTTGTCATTTGCCATGGCACGGATACCATGGCATTTACGGCAGCGGCTTTGTCTTATCTGATACAAAACAGCAGGAAACCCATTGTGATCACAGGGTCACAGAAGCCGATTAATCTGCCGGTGACGGATGCAAGAACCAATCTGCAGGACAGTCTTCGCTTTGCTTCCGATGAACGGGCTCATGGGGTGAATATTGTGTTCGGCGGCAATGCCATAGCCGGAACCAGGGCGAAAAAGGAGCGCTCTAAGAGTTATAACGCATTTTCCAGCATTAATTTTCCCAATGTGGCGGCATTGTGTGACGGCAGGGTGGTATTTTATATTGACGATAAAGATCGGGTGGTGAAGCCGGTGGCCTTTTATCATCACCTGAATGAGAATATACTGCTGCTGAAATTGATGCCGGGTATGGATGGGGCGGTGCTTAACCGGCTCTTTCCTTATTATGATGCTGTCATTATAGAGGCTTTTGGTGTGGGAGGACTGCCGGAATATGGGAAAGTGCCGTTTTATTCCGAAATCCGCCGTTGGACGGATGCGGGGAAGATTGTCATGATGGCTACGCAGGTGACCCATGAGGGCAGCGATATGGAGGTCTATCAGGTGGGCAGGGTCATCAAGGAGGATTTCCATTTGATGGAGGCTTATGATATGACACTGGAAGCAACGGTGACAAAGGTGATGTGGGCGCTGGGACAGAGTAAGGATACGGCGAAGTTCCGCAGCTTATTTTATGAAACCATCAATCATGATGTGCTGCTGCAGGACGGAGCGGACTGTGTGTAAGAAATAAGTCGCCGGCAAAGACCTGGCATTATTGGTGAAAATGTACATTCCGGAGGCTTATGAATGGCATGGCTGAACTGTTACTAATATGGTGGGGTGGTATTAAGAAAATGTTCCGTATTTTAGTGGTGGATGATGACAAGAATACAAGGCTGTTATTCCGAGCGGTATTGGAGGCGGAGAATTATACCGTTGTCACAGCGGAGAATGGGGAAACGGCATTGGCGGTGATGGATCAGGAGCACATTGATCTTGTGGTTCTGGATATTATGATGCCCCAAATGGACGGCTATGAATTTACAAAAGCCCTTCGGAGCGCGGATAATAATCTGCCTATTTTGATGGTTTCCGCCAGGCAGCTTCCGGCGGATAAGCATAGAGGATTTCTTGTGGGAACGGATGATTATATGACAAAACCCATTGATGAAGAGGAAATGCTGCTTCGCATCAAGGCGCTTCTGCGCCGGGCACAGATTGCCAGTGAGCGTAAGATTATAGTGGGAGATGTGATTCTGGATTATGATTCCATGACAGTGACGAAAAAGGGAGAGACACAGGAATTACCGCAGAAGGAATTCCTGTTGCTGTACAAATTGCTTTCTTATCCGGGGAAAATATTTACCAGGATTCAATTGATGGACGAGATATGGGGTACGGACAGTGAGACCGGCTGGGAAACAGTTACGGTTCACATCGGCCGTCTGCGCAGACGTTTTGAAGGCTGGGAGGAATTTGAAATCGAGTCCGTCAGGGGGCTTGGCTATAAGGCGGTTAAAAAAGTATGTTAGTACATGAGGATAAGCATAATAGCAAGCAAAAAAACGTGCGCAAAGACGGGGATAAAAGCAAGCGCAGAAACGGGCGCAAAAGCAAGCATAATTTTGCCCTGGGTATTCTGGTGTTTGTCATGCTTTTTATTATTCAGTTTGCCACGGTTCTGTTTGCCATACTTATATTGTATTTATTGGTGCTGACAAAGGTGATTACAATGGAGTGGGTCGGAGGTTTGAATCCGGGACGTGTGATTCTGCTGCTGGCAATAGTGAATACTTTTGTGGGGATTGTGGTTGTGTTCACGGCCACGGCGATTCCATTGAAGCCGGTAAGTAATCTCATCAATCAGATTAACCGGCTGGCATCCGGTGATTTTCAGGCGCGTCTGCAGTTTGGCAGGCTTCTTGCCAGTTATCCTACATTTGTGGAATTGACCGACAGTTTTAATAAGATGGCGGAACATTTGGGTAATACGGAAGTGCTGAGGAATGATTTTATTAATAATTTTTCACATGAATTTAAGACACCCATTGTATCTATTGCCGGGTTTGCTAAGATATTGAAACGCGGCAATCTGACCAGAGAGCAGCAGATGGAATATCTGGATGTGATTGAGGCGGAATCCATGCGGCTTTCGTCTATTGCTACCAATATCTTGAATCTGACCCGGATTGAGAACCAGTCCATCCTGACAGATGTTTCGGAATTCAATCTCTCCGAACAGATTCGATCCTGCATTTTGCTTTTGGAGCATAAATGGTCGCCGAAGGGATTGGAATGGAAGCTTGATTTTGGTGAATATCAGATACGGGCAGCGGAAGAGCTTCTGAAGCAGGTATGGATTAATCTGATTGACAATGCGGTTAAATTTTCCGAGGAGAATGGAACCATTGAAATCAGGATACAGGATAAGGAGAGTATGATATGGGTGTCTGTGATTAATTTCGGGGTGGAGATTCCGGAAGATGCCGTGGATAAGATATTCAGAAAATTTTATCAGGCCGATGAGTCGCATAGCAGTGAGGGCAACGGGGTGGGGCTGGCAATTGTGAAGCGAGTGGTGGAGCTGCATCGAGGCTTTATCGCTGCATATAGCAGTATGGGGGTGACTGCTTTTGAGGTAAAACTTCCCAAAGCGTGATTCTGCAGACTTAGAAAATCTTTACACACGTAGTAAGCCCTCAGATTTTCATGTATGGCGGGGCAGCCGGATGCATGAGAGTCTGAGGGTTATTTTGTATGTCTGCATAGTTTCGTTTCAGTTTAGTTTTGTGTGATACATTTTCAATGTGGAACAATTCCATATAGAGGCTGTGCTTTCGGGTAAATGCTGCTGAGGCATGTACTCGAAGAAAACACCAATGAGGAGGGATGGTTTATGTTGGAAATGTCAATGTATGTAATTCTGGGATATTTGTCGGGAAGTGTATTGTATGCGCAGGTATTTGCCAGGATATTGAAAAGGGAGGGAATGATTGAACGAAGCAAGGATCGGAATCCCGGTACGGCAAATGCTTTTATGTATGGTGGATTCTGGTGCGGAGTGCTGACACTGGCAGGGGATTTGCTGAAGGGCTTTCTGCCGGTATATTTCTTTATGCAGAATACTGCGCAGGAACATCCGGAGGCCGTTTGGTGCGCCCTTGTGATTGCAGCACCGGTGGTTGGGCATGCGTTTCCGTGTTTCTATGGGTTCAGAGGAGGAAAGGGAATTGCGGTTTCATTTGGGTGTCTCTTAGGGCTGTGCCCGTTCTGGAAGCCTGTTATCGTATTGGCGCTGTTTTTTATATTTTTCTCATTGATACTGAGAATTACACCGCATTTTTATAGAACAATGGCGGCCTATTTATGTTCTCTCGCTGCAATTCTTCTGGTCTGTGATGTGAAGTCAGTAAAGACAGGATTCTTTGTGATTACGGTGACTGTGTGCGGGAGATTGCTGCTCAGTAGTGAGGAGAGGCAGGAAATGGAGGTAAAGCTGTTATGGAAGCATTGATACTTTCCTGCGGTACGGGAGGCGGGCATAATGCTGCCGGTGCAGCTATTATGGAAGAGCTGGAACGAAGAGGTCATCATGCAGTGATGATAAATCCTTATACACTGTGCGGAGATGCGCTTGCCAGAAGGATTGACGAAGCATACATAGTAACGGCCCGGAGGACGCCGAAAGCATTCGGCACCCTGTATCATGCCGGAGAGCTGTACCGGAAGCTGCCGTTTCGTTCTCCTGTATATTATGCCAATCGAGGGATGGTTTCCGCAATGGAGCGTTATCTGGCGGAGCATTCTTTTGACATTGTGATTATGCCGCATCTGTTTCCGGCGGAGATAATGACGAATATGAAATGTCTTGGGATGGAGATTCCCAAAACCATGTTTGTCGCCACGGATTATTGCTGTATTCCTTTTACCGAGGAAACGGATTGTGACGCGTATGTGATACCTGCTCCTGAACTGACTGGAGAATTTGCCGGAAGAGGAATTCCGGAAGAAAAAATCTATCCGTACGGAATTCCGGTGCGCAGGAGTTTTGCAGATGCGGAGTGTCACGAAAAAGAGAGGTTTCTGGAAAAGGCCAAAAAGCATATTCTGATAGCAGGAGGCAGTATCGGCGCCGGACAGATTGACAAATTTATCGGTCTGCTGCTGGAGCACAGAGAGGGCAATGAGGATACAGAGCTTATTGTGGTATGCGGAAATAACCGGAAATTATATGAAAAGTTAGAGATGCGGTATGGAGGACAGATTACAATGTTAGGGCATACCGATCGTATGGCGGAATATTTAAGGGCCGGTGATTTGTATATATCCAAGCCCGGCGGCCTGTCATCAACCGAGGCGGCAGTGTGCGGTATTCCGCTGCTGCATATGCCGCCCATTCCCGGATGTGAGACCTATAATGCCGGATATTTTCTGGAGCATGGCATGAGCAGAACCTGTGAGGTAACAGAGCAGGGAGCGGCAGCTGTTTATGAACTCCTGCATCAGGAAGAAGAACGGGCGGCGATTGTCCGGAACCAGCAAAAGTATATGCAGAGAAATGCTGCCGATAAAATCTGTGACCTTGCAGAAGAGTCTGCCATGGGGCTGGCAGAAAGTTACAATAAAGTGCAGAACAGGCCCCTGTGTTATCCGGGATGAATGGATATGATAAATTACGAAAGTGCCTTATCTCTGGAAGCTCAGTCATCCAGGGACAGGTACTTTTTTTCTGGCTGACAAATCTTTGCTGATAAATTGCTTTAGACATATACAAAATGCAATTCTTGGATTTTTGCGTGAAGGTATTTCTGTGAAGCGTACACTTTGACAATTGCATTCTGGCAATTTTGCAATATAATAGGGATATGCGATAATGGCTCTCTTTAAGCGCGTCCTTTGCGTTTTGGCTGCACCGATTGTTTGTGCCGGCTTCGCCTACATCTTAAGAAATGGTTGCAGAAGCTGTCAGAATATGATAAAGTAAGCCTTGCAGTAATTTCCATTTATTTGAACGTGGTAATGGTATTCGCGGTGAATATCAGATAGGAGAGGAAGTCATGGGATTTAGGGATATTTTGAAGAAGTCATTTCTGGAAGGCGCAAATGTGATGGATTTCAGCATTGCATCTGTGGCTTTGACCATTGCGGTGACGGCTGTGATAGGAATATATATCTATATTGTGTACCGCTTTGTATCCAGAAAAGCATTTTATTCTAAAAGCTTTAATATGTCGCTGGTGGCCATGGCTATGATTACGGCTGCTATTATTCTGGCAATTCAATCCAGTGTGGTTATTTCTCTGGGCATGGTGGGTGCGCTTTCCATTGTGCGTTTCAGAACAGCTGTGAAAGATCCTATGGATTTAGTGTTTCTGTTCTGGTCGATTTCTGTGGGGATTATCTGCGGTGCGGGGCTATACGGCATGGCGCTGATGCTGTCTCTCTGTGTGACGGTTGTTGTGTTTCTGCTGGATTTTTTCCCGGCTGTCAGTGCTCCTATGCTGCTTGTATTGAATGCGAAGGATGGGAAGGTAGAGGAAGATGTGATGGGGATTGTATCAAAGTATGCAAAATACTATCGGGTAAAGTCACGGAATCTTACGAAAAGCGGTATGGATATGGTGGTGGAGCTGAGGGTGAAAAAGGGTGAAGCCGAGATGGTACATGCCATTAATACACTGCAGGGGGTGGAGTCGGTATCCCTCCTGTGCCATGATGGGGAGAAGTAACAGTTCAGTGACCTGTCTGAATTGTTACGGGGAGAATGTAGTGTGGGAAAAATAGAATGAGAGAAGCTATGGAACAAATCAAATATCGCAATGAATTGAAGTATCTGTGCAGTGAGCAGCAGCTTCGGCTGATGGAAATGCGCATCAAACATTTATGCCGGCCGGATCCTCATGCGGGAGCGGATGGGTGTTACACTGTGCGGAGTCTCTATTTTGACGATAATTGGAATTCCTGTTATTATGATAATGAAAATGGAGTGGATCATCGGGAGAAATTCCGTATCCGTTTTTATGATGACAGAAATGATATGGTTACGCTGGAATGCAAAGAAAAGCGCCATGGTAAGAACCATAAATATGCATGCAGTATGGGAAGGGAACAGTGTGAAGAAATTCTGAGGGGGCAGTTCCAGGTGCCGGAAAACGCCAGTCCGGTGTTGAATCGGCTGTTTCTGAAGTATCGTACACAATGTTACCGGCCGAAGGTGATTGTGGAGTATGAGCGCACACCCTATCTCTGCCGGGTGGGAAATGTACGGATTACTTTTGACCGCAATATTGCCGCCAGTTCCCATGTGTGGGATTTTTTCAGTCCCAGGCTTGCGGCAAGGCCCATGATGCCGGAAGGCATGCAGCTTTTGGAGATTAAGTATGATGAACTGTTTCCGGAATATTTATATCATGAAATGCAGCTGGCGCGTCTTCAGCTGACCAGTTATTCCAAGTATTATATGGCAAGAAGATTTACGGCGGATTTTTGTATATAAGTGTGAAGGGAATGAAGATTTTCTAAGTCATTCCCAAGATAATTGCGGGAGTTGTGGAATGCAGAGAAAAATAAAGGGCCTTTTGCTGGGAGTAAGTCTGCTTGCGGTAGTTCTTCTGACAGGCGCTTATTGTTATCAGGTTTATATGGATTATCGGGTTCCCGTTCCCTATACCGATAGAGTGATGGCGGTTCCTGTGGTTGAAAATACGGATTTTCTGGAGGGCAGACAGAGGCTGACAGGCGGCCGGAATCCCGGGGTTTATTTTGGCGGAGTGCTGCTTCCCTGTACGCTTGACGGTACGCTGTATCTGTACCAGAATTTTGAGGCGGAGCAGTGGGAAGGGGAACTAACCACTGGTTCCAGGGATGTATTTCTCTGCACTCCTTCAGATGACGCCTGGGAGGATAAGGCAGACAGTATCCGGGAGGGGCATCGTTTTAAGCTGTGGCTGGTGGGAGAGGACTGGTATTATGAGTTTTCGCTTGTGGTCTGCGGAATGCCTGTTATGAGCATAACTACTGAACGGGCGGAGGAGCAGGAGAAGGGTGACTATGAAACGGATCCGGACCGGTTCTACTATGATCCTGATGTAATTTATTATGGTGAGATTCAAGTGTTTCATCACGGGTTGGATGCGTTGCAATATGAGATTCTGGAATGCGGTGTGCGCTATTATTTCAGGGGGACTTCCAGTGCGGTGTATGAGAAAAAGGGTTATTCCATAGGCTTATTGGATGCCAAAGGGGAGAATCTGAATGAATCCCTTCTGGGCATGCGTTCTGACAATAGCTGGAAACTGAAAGCCATGGTGGCGGATGCAGAAAGACTTCGGGAGAAAACGGCCTGCCAGCTGTGGGAGGAATTTGCCGATGCCAACAGTGAGGTCAATGAGGCAGGGCCGCGCATGGAGTACCTGGAGCTTATTATAGATAATGATTACAAGGGGCTTTATGGTTTGGTGGAGCCTGTGGATGCGAAGAAACTGGAGCTTGATAAAAATGATATCCTCTATAAATTTACTTCCTGGGAGGCGCCGGAGGATGAGGATATTCAATATGCCATAGATCACGGATGGAGAATTATGTCTTTTCTCCGTCTCCGATATCCTGAGGTTATTACGGACTATGCGAAGGCATGGTATCCGGCGAGGGATTATCTGAATACCTTTTACCGCGGCGGAGGTGATGCAAGGGCGGCGGAGGATAAAGTATATTTGTCCAATGCGGTCGATATGCTGTTGTTTAATATGGCGGTCAGCGGCAGCGACAATTTCTTCAAAAATATGTATTTTGCTGCAGATGTGGATGAAAACGGCGATTATACCATGCGCCAGATTCCCTGGGATTTGGATTTGACGTTTGGCAGCGTCTATGGTGAGAAGGTGTTTGAAGAAGATGAAACACTGATTTATGAAGAGGCAGCCGTTCCGCTGCTGAGGGAATCCAGACCGGAATTGATCCGGCCGTATTTGTATGAGCGCTGGGAACAATGCAGGAATACCTTTTTAGATACGGATCACATTCTGTATATTATGGGGGAAAACAGGGACTATCTGATCAATTCCGGCGTTGTGGAGCGGGAGAATACGCGCTGGCCGGAGTATGCCATGTCTATTGACCTTGGCAGGATTGTGGACTATCAGATCAGAAGGATGGACTGGCTGGATGCTTATTTTGCAGGATATTGAGAATATGACGGGATTTGTTCTGCATTAGTAATTGTTTATATGAGTAATAAATAGGAAACAGAGAGTTATTTCAAAGCATTTGGAGGCCGGTTCAGTCCTTCGAATGCTTTTATTTTATAGATTTGTTAAGGTCACCGAACTGTCATTTTCGTTTGTTATAATTATAAACAGGTGCATGGCAAAGCGTATTGCATGGAGAGGTATTGCGGGCCCTGAAGAGTCAAAAATGCCAAACGGATAGGGCCATGGGAGAATCCGCGTAAAGACCGGGCAGATGTGGAACAATAAGGATTTGACGGAAACGGAGGAGACGGAAAATTGGAGATTTTGAAATGTGAAGAAGTGAGAAAAGTGTACAGTACCGGGAGCAGTCAGGTAATCGCGCTGGACAGAATCAATCTGTCGGTGGAAAAAGGAGAATTTACAGCTATTATAGGGGCTTCCGGATCGGGAAAGTCCACTTTACTGCATATTCTCGGCAGTGTGGATCAGCCGTCGGAGGGCAGAGTCATCATTGAGGGAACGGATATTTCTACCCTGAACCGGACAAGGGCGGCTGTTTTCCGGCGCAGGAAGGTGGGGCTGGTGTATCAGTTTTATAATCTGATTCCCACGCTTACCATACGGAAAAATATCCTCATGCCCCTTCTGCTGGACAAGAAGAAGCCGAATCAGGACTATTTTGAGCGGGTGGTGAAAGCTTTAGGAATTGCGGACAAGCTGGAATCGCTTCCGAACCAGTTATCCGGAGGGCAGCAGCAGAGGGCGGCCATTGCCCGGTCTCTGATTTACCGCCCGGCGATTCTGCTGGCGGACGAGCCCACGGGGAATCTGGATCAGAAGAATTCCAGAGAAATCATAGATATGTTGAAATTATCCAACCGCAATCTGGAACAGACCATTGTGCTGATCACGCATGATGAAAAGGTTGCATTGGAGGCGGACCGCATTATCACCATGGAGGACGGACGTATTATCAGTGATGAGAAGAAGGGAGGTAGTGTCTTATCTGTAAGATGATAAGGCTGGCAATCTATGTGGAAAGATTATTCATCCGGTTATATTAAAAATAATCGCGCATCCGGTATTTCGATTATGGCAGCAGCTTTTATTTCCGCACTGCTGCTGTCGCTGCTATGCAGTTTCTTTTACAATTTATGGGTGTATGAGATAGAGCGGCTGAAAGAGGAAGAGGGCGCCTGGCAGGGGCGCATTGTGGGAGAAATCAGCCCAGACACCTTGCAGGTGATTCGTAATTATGCCAATGTGGAACAGGCGGTTATAAATGAAGTATTGTCTGAAGAGCAGGAGACAACAGTAGATATTTATCTCAAAAATATGCGGAATATCTTGCAGGATATGCCGCGGATTGCTGCATTGGCAGGGCTTTCGGAAGAAAATGTCATGTATCATTATGCCCTTTTGAGTATGTATCTGGTTCGTGATGCAAATGACCCGGCGCTGCGATGGATATTTCCGTTTTTCCTTATCATCACGGTCATTGCCTGCCTGTCGCTGATTCTGGTGATTCATAACGCGTTTGCGGTGACAATGAATGCCAGAATTCATCAATTTGGTATTTTTTCCAGTATTGGAGCCACACCGGGGCAGATTCGGACCTGTCTGCTGCAGGAGGCATTTGTATTATCTGCGATGCCCATTGCTGCAGGCAGTTTCATTGGCATTCTGCTGTGTATGGGCATAATGGAGGGGATAAATGTGATGCTTTCCGATGTGGAAGGACGTCTGGAGCTGCCCTTTGCATATCATCCGCTGATTCTGCTCTTATCCCTTTTGGCTGCAGTTTTGACAATATGGATATCCGCATGGATTCCCGCAAGGAAAATGAGCAGGCTGACACCGCTGGAGGCTGTTAAAAATACCGGTGAATTTCAGTTGAGAAGAAGGAGGAATTCTCCCGTATTATCCATGCTGTTCGGGGTGGAGGGAGAGCTTGCCGGAAATGCATTGAAAGCGCAGAGAAAGGCCATGCGCACTTCATTTTTGTCTCTTACATTATCGTTCCTTGCGTTTTCTCTTACAATGTGCTGTTCCACAGTTATGGTCATCAGCCAGAGGGAGACTTATTTTGAGAAGTATCAGGACGCCTGGGATGTGATGGTGACGGTAAAAGATATGGAAATTGACAGGTTTGAGTATACAGAGGCGTTGCAGGGACTTCCCGGTGTACAGAGCAGTGTGGTATATCAGAAGGCAGCAGCGAAACGGATGGTTGTACAGGAAGAAATCAGTGAGGATATGCGGGCCATAGGAGGGTTTGAAAATGCGCCATCGGGGTATGTATCTATTGTTGACGGCGCATGGCTTGTCAATGCCCCTTTGGTGATTCTGGATGATGACGGCTTTTTGGAGTATTGTGAGCAGATTGGGGCAGCGCCGCGGCTGGACGGCGCAATCATACTCAACCGAACCAGGGATGCCGCAGACCCGAATTTCCGGGAACGCCGTATCCTGCCATATCTGACAGAAGGAAGCCGGACGACAATGCTCAGGCGGGCAGGGCAGGAAGATACAGCATTTGAAATTCCGGTCGTTGCTTATACAGGGGAAGTTCCTGTCCTGCGGGAAGAG
Organism: uncultured Acetatifactor sp.; assembly: GCA_910584435.1. GTDB lineage: Bacteria > Bacillota > Clostridia > Lachnospirales > Lachnospiraceae > Acetatifactor. The sequence goes on along the minus strand of CAJUAP010000010.1, from coordinate 43,816 downwards.
TACGGTACTCTGGATTTCTATGAGCTGGTGCATTTTGTTCCCCTGTCAGTCTGGAAAGAAATGAAGGATCAGATTGGCGGGCAGGAAAATGAGATTTATATCAGGATTCTGGCGGCGGACGGGGCAGCGCCGGAAGAGCTGGATGCTATAGAAGAAGCGGTTTGGAAGCTTCTGGGGGAAGGCTGTGAGGCAGAAACAGAAAATCGTATCCAGGACAAGCTTAACAATGACAATATGATAAACGGAATGATGGCAATTGTAAGCATATTCTGTGTGCTGCTGGCAGTCATAGGAATCGGCAATGTGTTTTCCAATACACTTGGATTTGTACGTCAGAGAAAACGGGAGTTTGCCCGATATATGTCTGTTGGCCTGACCCCTGGGGGAATGAAGAAAATATTCTGTGTGGAAGCGCTTGTGATTGCAGGACGTCCGATGTTGATTGTTCTGCCGGTTACTGTGGCCGCATCGGTGCTTTTCATTAAGGCAAGTTATATAAATCCCATGCTTTTTATCCGTGAGGCGCCGTTTCTGCCGATTCTCATATTTATTCTGGCGATCCTGGGGTGTGTTGCTTTTGCCTATTACCTTGGAGGGAAAAAGATGCTGAAAGTCAGTTTGACGGATGCTTTGCGGGATGATACTATGATGTAGATGTAGATGTAGATGTAGATGTAGATGTAGATGTAGATGTAGATGTAGATGCAGATGCAGATGCAGGTGTAGGTACAACTGGCTTTTTGGAATAGAAAGCGGCGGAAGGCAGGGCATGGGGAATGATTGAAATATATTATATTGAAGATGATGGGAACATATCCCAGGCGGTAAAAGGGTTTCTGGAGCGGCATGGCTACAGGGTTTTGGTCTGCCCGACCATCACCGGGGCAAAACGGGCATTTCAAAATGCATGTCCTGCATTAGCACTGATTGACTGGAATATGCCGGACGGCAACGGAAATATGCTTTGTCAGTGGATACGCGCCCGATGGAGAGAACTGCCGGTTATTTTCATTACTGTGCGCGGTGATTCCTGTGATATTGTCCAGGGATTTCAAAATGGTGCGGATGATTATGTGGTAAAGCCCTTTGAGCTGGAGGTTCTGCTCTCGCGCATCCGTGCGCTGCTGCGAAGGACGGGGAATGTCTCAGGGCAGTATTTATCCTGCGGTTCTATTTCACTTGACCAAAAAAGAAATACCGTTTTCCGCGATTCCGAAGAAATCAGCTTGAGTCCGGCGGAATATCAGCTGCTTTATTACCTCCTGCAGAGCAAGGGGAAAACCGTTACAAGAGAAACATTGCTGGAAAGAATCTGGGATAGTAACGGAAATTATGTCAATGATAATACGCTCACGGTGACGATAAAACGTCTGAGGGAGAAGCTGCATGAGCCGTCCTGCCTGAAGACAGTCAGGAGTATTGGTTACCGTATGGAGGATGTGGAGTGAGGGAGGGAAAAAATATAGCGGTACTGGCAGGGCTTGTGCTATCTGTGAGTCTGCTTACTGCTTCCGTTACAGCCATGCTTGTGGCGTATTATGATAACAGGATGTATTTTCGGATGTCAGGGAGCATTTTGCAGGAAATCGTTGAAAAGCAGCCGAAGGCGGAACAGGAGCTTCTTGCCATACTGCACAGCTATAGCCGCAGGGCTGAAGATATGCCGGAACATGCTGATAGTGCAGAGAGCAATCTCCTTCAGGCATATGGATATGCACAAGGGGATTTTCTGTATCCGGAAGGGGAAAATGTTATGATTCCGGCGGCTGTGGGTTTCCTGGCAGGGGGCATATTGTTTCTTATGACCATATTGCTGCAGCGTAAAAAAGAGATTGAGAGAATCCATGCATTGACTGATTATCTGGAAAAAGTGAATACCGGCGGCAGCGGCGTACTTTTTCCGGCAGGAGAAGATGCGTTCTCTAAACTGCAGGATGAAATTTACAAGACGGTGACGGAGCTGTATCAGACCAGGGACGGGGCGCTGAAGGCGAGGAATCATTTTGCGGAGAATCTATATAATATTGCACATCAGATGAAAACGTCCATGACTTCAATTTCTCTGGCGGTACAAATGATGTATAAGAAGCCTTCTGCAATGCATTTGGATCAGATCCGTCTGCAGATTTCACGGTTGACGCATTTGGAAGAGGCGCTGCTATTGTTATCCCGTATTGATGCGGGTACATTGACCTTGGAGAGAAGGGAAGTTGATGTTTATACCCTTCTTATGCTGGCTGCGGATAATCTGCAGGAATTGTTCGCGGCGGCAGAGGTTTCCGTTCATATACCGGAAGACGGCGAAATGGTGATATATGCGGATTTGGACTGGACCATGGAGGCTGTGATGAATCTTCTGAAAAACTGCATGGAACATACCCCTCCGGGAGGAACAGTGTATTGTTCCTATGAGCAGAATTCTCTTTATACGCAGATTCGGATATGGGATACCGGAACGGGATTTGCCAAAGAAGACATTCCGCATTTGTTTGAACGTTTCTACAGGGGCGGACAGGCTGGGAAAGGAGGTGTGGGACTGGGGCTGGCACTCTCGAAGGCTATAGTTGAGCAGCAGAACGGAACCATCAGCGCCGGGAATCTGGCCGAGGGCGGCGCCTGCTACGAAATCCGTTTTTATAGTCATTGACGGATGGGGTTAGAGAAGCGGCATACAAAAAGGTGTTCATTTTGAGCACCTTTTGTGTTATTATAGGGTAAGGGCAGTTGGAAGAAGCGCCGTCAGAAAGGAGGGGTTATGGGAAGAACGGTTGGCATTGGGCACCAGAATTTTGAAGATGTCATAGTAAACAATTATTTCTATGTGGATAAGACACTGTTTATCAAGGAATGGTGGGAAAATGGGGATAGTGTGACGCTTATTACGCGCCCGCGCAGATTTGGCAAGACATTGAACATGAGCATGGTGGAACAGTTTTTTCTCTGAAGTATGCGGGCAGGGACGACCTTTTTCGACACCTGAATATTTGGTTGGAAGAAAAATACCGGAAAATGCAGGGGATGTATCCGGTGATTGCCTTAAGCTTTGCCCAGGTAAGAGGAGTAACATATCAGGAGACACAGAAAATGATCTGCCAAATCCTGGAAGATTTATATAGTGCACATCGGAGCGGTTTTATCATGGTTTTGTGCTCGGTTTGATGGTGGATTTAAGGGATAGGTATACGCTTACATCTAACAGAGAGAGTGGTTACGGACGCTATGACGTGATGCTGGAACCGAAAAATTCTGTGGATGATGCAATTATTCTGGAATTTAAGGTACATGAAGAAGAGGATGGGGAATTGCCCCGGGACGCATACGAAAATATGGATTTGCCTTTGAGGGAAAGAAGGTATTGATCGGATGAAGCGATGTTCGGAATCATATAGATATGGAGGATGGGAAGATGGCGAAAATAGAAGAGTGTTTTGGATATAAGAGTATGTGGTTTGCCGTAAAAGGGGCCGAGATGGATAAGTTACTGACCTGCTGCCCGTATTTGAAGTATGTGGGTGAAACAACCTGGGAAAGCGGATGGAAGGAGGCAGAGGAACAATGGCGGTCTAAGGCTGTGCTGTCCGGGCCTTATGACGGGTGGATATTTTTGGCCGGGATTTGTCTGTGGGATGTTTCGGAGGTGGATCAGATTGCCGCTGTATTGGCTTATATGGGGAAGTGTGCCGAGGAGGTCTGCTTTTTTGCTTCCCACAGGGTATCGGATGCCTATGCTTTTGCAAAGCTGAAACAGGGGGAGATGATTCGGCTGTATTCGTATGCGGACGGCCAGCTTTTCGGCTGTATGGGGAAGAGGTCGGATGCAGAAGAGGCGCTTCAGTTACATTTGGCGGAAAGAGAAGAAGACTTGTTTGAGGATGGTTTTGATTCTTTGGATGAGGAAGATGTGTTAAGAATTGCAGCGGAGTGGTCTCTGAATCCGGAAACATTGTTCGGCAGGGAAGAGGCCAGGACTGTGATTGTAGACCTGCTGCATTCCATGTCATAATTTTTCCGCCGCTCTGCATTCCCAAGGTATTGGTATGCCTCCTGGATTTCGATTTCGTACAGGCGCCTGTTTTTTCCGCATCTCCCTTTATGGCCTCCAGGAATTTAGTTGAAAAATTTCCTGTTATGTCATATAATGTATAATGTGTGCAAATGAGAAGTTGGCAATGAGTGAACAGCAGTGCCATACTTTAGCAGAACAGTGAGACGCTGCCTTTGCGGCTGCAGAAGGTATAGCGGTGATGCAGTGCTATGCGTAAAATTTGGTAATCATGTGTTGCGGATGCAGAAGACAGGATAATCATGTGCTGCAGAGGTAAAAACAGGAATATTGAGAAGGAGAAGGATTATGAAGAAAGTATGGATTTGTGGAATTATTATGGTTATCTGTATTGTGGCGGCTGTGCTGCTGAGGGGGCCTATGGACAATGCCGATATAGACTATACGGAGGTAAAGGTGCAGGTAGTCAGTTCGGAGACAAAGGAGACGGATATCAAGGTGGGAAACTCAAGATCTACTATGACTACATATGATATTGTTGTCAGCTATCAAGGGCAGAATTATGATTTGAAAAATGCACATGATTCCTATTCTTATCGTAAGGGAGCCACTGTTACAGCTTATCTTTCCAATGGAAAAATGTATGCAAATGTGGAGGGCGTTCAAACTTCCACGCCTGTGGCTACGGCATATTTTGTGGCGCTTATCGGTTCTTTTGTCATGTTTTTTATAACCATATGCCTGTGGGCTAATGCTGCGCAGCAGAAGAGGAGGGGCTGATTAGCAATTTTGCAAAAATAAAAATTTTTTTCAAAAAAGTGTTGACAAAATGCCCTCTATTGTATATAGTAATATATGAATTCCCCTTTTATTAAGATGAAGCGCCACAGAGTAAAATCTGTGAGCGCTTCGTCTTATTATACGTAAAAATTATTTTCGGAATCTTGATGGTATACCGAAATCAGATTTTTAACAAAGAATGGCAGAAAAAAATCGGCTCCCTCATTACGAATACCGGAAACGCGTTGGAATTTGACGAAGCAGTGGAATCTGCAGAAGGGATAAATGAAAAGCGTTAGCAGCTCTGATGGAGTTGCTGCACAAATGGCTGTGCGTTCTCATAATGTGTCTTTGACTGGCTGCAGAGATTGTTCTCATCGGTTAAGTGGGAATCCGGAAACTATCAGGAGAAACTTGTCCTGGCAATGCGCAATTCAACACAGGTCATCTCTGCGTGGGAGGGCAGCAGGTTGGCTGGGCTGTAGAAATAATCTTTCAGTTTATGATATCCTGTCCTGTCTCGTAACGCATTTTGTTTACATAAGATTCCGGTGATTGTTCCATCTGCAGCATGGTGTCGAAGGCGGAGAGTATCAGGCGCGGCTGTCTGTAGCGGTTCATATCTTCAGGGCGGTCCATGTAGAGTTTAAAATGATCTACCTGCCATACCAGTACATCTGCCAATGTATATCCGGCCACCTGGTGTCTGCATAAAAATGTGCCATAGTCGTGGTAGTAGGCCAGTTCCTGTAAGAGCCCCTGGGATTGCCGGATGCCCTGCCAGAGAGCCTCGCCATAGGCTTCGTCCCTGTCGGCCTGTATCGCCAGGGCGTGTACAAAATTCTGTAATGTGGTCAGTGCCTGTTCTAATTGATCTTGTTCGTTCATCGCTGCCTCCTTGTGTTGTTTTGTCTCTGTTTCTGTTTTTGTTTTTGTTTGTATTTTTATTTCTATTTTTATTGACAGCAGTACATCAATGCATTTGGTCTTATGATTTGTGGTATAATAAGACCATATTCAAGGCAGGAAACGGCCGAATGGCCATCCATACCATGATTGAACTGTAATCATGGTATAATGTTTTCATACCATAGTATAGTGTAAAACGAAAAAAGAAAACGCCGGAAAATGTGAAATAATACATTTTCCGGCGTTTATTCTCAGCAGGGGAAGAGAGGATCGAACTCCCGTTTACGGTTTTGGAGACCGCCGCACTACCGCTGTACTATTCCCCTATTTTCAGTCTGCCGCTGACAAAAGTTATTATAGCACAAGTGCGTTAGAATAATCAAGTAGAAATTTAAAATTTTACTGTACTTTTTCTAAAATTGTGGTAAAATAAAAATACATGCGTGTCATTTTGTTGTGGAATAAAAAATACATGTGTGTCATTTTTTGTTACGGATTATTTATGGGAAACATTATAAGACGGATAAGTTAAAGGCAGGTGTTTGATATGGTACAAGCGACAGAATATCGGCAGAAGTTAATAGAAGAGTATAAACAGGAAGTAATTCCATTGCTTCGTTACGTGCCCTGGCTGGAGGAACATTCCGGTAAGCCGGGCAGTACCAATTACCGCGGGCAGGGATTTACGGAACATACCATGAGTTTCCCGGTGTATGATTCCACACTGATGAGTTTTATCAGGGATGCTTCCGGTTCCGTGTTAATGGACCGTAATTATAACTATGTCTATACACGGAAAAAAATTAGAAATCATGAGGACGAGAGAAAACTGATTGCAGCGGCAGGTGTGAATGAATGGGATACACTGAGGGGGATTCTGTCGAAATATGTCTTGGGAGGCAGAACCAGGAGTATTCTGTGGAGCAAAGGAGTTCAGGAGAGGATTTTTCTGCTGGTGCTGGAACAGATGCGGAAAATTATAGAGTATTGGGATAAGCCCATGTAAGGTAAGAGGGCGGAAGCCGGAATGAGGAAGTCAGAGCGGCGGGAGGGTATGCGCGGAAGCCGGAATGAGGAAGTCAGAGCGGCGGGAGGGTATGCGCGGAAGCCGGAATGAGGAAGTCAGAGCGGCGGGAGGGTATGCGCGGAGGCCGGAATGAGGAAGTCAGAGTGCAGCAGGGGATAAGTATAAGCCGCGATAACAAACCCAGGAGGGCGAACGGGGTATTAGCGGAAATTATGAGGACAATGCCGCGATGACAGCCGGGTTTGGGCAGACAGAGGAACAAATACATATAGATGTTGAATGGGGTATGACATGGGAGAGAAATCAGTACAGAAGAAGAAATTTATATTGGAGACAGCCAGGAAGGTGTTCATGGAAAAAGGCTTCAAGCAAGTTACCATGAAAGATATCGTGGATGCCTGCGATATCAGCAGGGGCGGCCTCTATCTGTATTTTGAAAGTACCAGCCAGATATTCCTGGAAGTGATGAAATTAGAGAGTGAAGAGGCGGATGATGTATTCTCTGACAGCATTACGGAGGACGCCACGGCGGCGGATATTTTGATTTTGTTCCTGAGGGAGCAGAAGAAGGAGCTTTTGAGGAAAAACGATACATTAACCCAGGCTATTTATGAATTCTATTTCCAGAACCGGCCGGGCAGAAAAGATAATATTTTGAAGAAACAGTTTGATTCCGCGGTAAGGATTATAGAAAAGCTCATTGAAGCGGGTGTGGCCAGTGGTGAATTCAGCTGCGGGGATTGTATGGGGACGGCCAGAAACATTATGTTTGTGCTGGAAGGGCTGAAGATATCGGCACAGACCATCGGCATTACTGCGGAAACGGTGGATAGGGAGATATTTTATATCCTGAAGTCTCTGGGGGCGGTTGAGGAAAAGGCCGAGGTGTAAGACAGAAGTATTATGTAATATCATATATAATTTGATGGAGGTGCAGGATGGGAAGAGTCAGGCGTATTTATGTGGAAAAGAAGGAACCCTATGCTGTGAAGGCAAAGGAGCTGCATGACGAAATCGAGAGCTTTCTCGGTATCCGGACAGAGGGCGTCAGAGTGTTTATCCGCTATGATGTGGAGAATATATCGGATGAGGTATTTGAGAGTGCATGCAGATCAGTGTTCTCGGAACCGCCGGTGGATACCTTGTATTACGAAGAAATCCAGGTCCCGGAACAGGCCAGGGTATTTTCGGTGGAATTTCTGCCGGGGCAGTTTGATCAGAGGGCGGATTCCGCAGTGCAGTGTGTGAGGTTCTTAAAAGAAGATGAAGAACCTGTCATACGTACAGCAGTGACCTATATGATTCAGGGAAATATCGAAGAGGAAGACTTTGCCAGAATCAAGTCGTATTGCATCAATCCTGTGGATTCCAGAGAGACGGACAGTGAGAAACCGGATACATTGATCACGGCCTTTGGGGAGCCTGAGGATATCTCCGTTTTTGAAGGGTTTACACAGATGGAGGAAGCGGCTCTCGGCAAGTTATATGATTCCCTGTCCCTGGCAATGACTTTTAAGGATTTCCTGCACATACAGAAATATTTCCGCGAGGATGAGAAGAGAGATCCGTCCATGACAGAGATCAGGGTGCTGGATACCTATTGGTCCGATCACTGCAGGCATACGACTTTTTCCACGGAACTGACAGAGGTGGCGTTCGGGGAGGGATATTACCGCACACCCATGGAAAAGGCTTATCAAAGTTATATTGACACCAGGGAAGAGGTGTTCGGAGAGAAGAGGAAAGAGAAATTTGTCTGCCTGATGGATCTGGCATTGATGGCTATGCGTAAGCTGAAGAAGGACGGCAGACTGGCGGATATGGAAGAATCCGATGAGATTAATGCCTGCTCCGTTGTGGTGCCTGTGGAGATGGATTACGGCGATCATAAGGAGACGGAAGAGTGGCTGGTATTTTTCAAAAATGAAACCCATAACCATCCCACGGAGATTGAGCCTTTCGGCGGTGCGGCAACCTGTCTGGGCGGTGCCATCCGCGATCCCCTTTCCGGCCGGGGGTATGTATATCAGGCCATGCGTGTGACCGGCGCGGCAGATCCCACGGTTCCTGTGGCGGATACGCTGAAGGGAAAACTGCCCCAGAAGAAATTGGTGAGGGGTGCCGCCGACGGTTATTCCTCCTATGGCAACCAGATTGGTCTTGCCACAGGATTTGTGAAGGAGATTTATCATCCCGATTATGCAGCCAAGAGAATGGAAATCGGAGCCGTTATGGGTGCGGCGCCCAGGAAAAATGTGATTCGGGAGACGTCTGATCCGGGGGACATCATTATTCTGCTGGGGGGCCGTACCGGAAGGGACGGATGCGGCGGCGCAACAGGTTCCTCCAAGGTACATACGGAGCAGTCTATCGAGAACTGCGGCGCGGAGGTACAGAAGGGCAATGCGCCTACGGAACGCAAGATACAGAGGCTTTTCCGCAGGGAAGAGGTCAGCCGTATCATTAAAAAGTGTAACGATTTCGGTGCGGGCGGTGTGTCCGTTGCCATTGGCGAGCTGGCGGACGGCCTGACGGTGGATTTGGACAAGGTGCCTAAGAAATATGCAGGTTTGGACGGAACGGAGCTTGCCATTTCCGAATCCCAGGAGCGCATGGCTGTGGTGGTGGACCCGAAGGATGTGGACAAGTTCCTTGGGTTTGCCGCAGAAGAGAACCTGGAGGCCGTGGCCGTGGCTGTGGTTACGGAAGAACCCAGGCTGGTGCTGAACTGGCGGGGGAAGAAGATCGTAGACTTGAAGAGGGATTTTCTGGACACCAACGGGGCGCATCAGGAGACTGCCGTTGAAGTGGAGATTCCTGACGAGAAGGAGAATTATTTTAAAAAGTGGGCGGTGCCGGCGGTGGGAGATGCGCTGGAGACGGGTGATGTAAAGTCTGCCTGGCTGACGCTTCTGCACGATTTGAATGTGTGTTCTCAGAAGGGACTGGTGGAAATGTTTGATGCCTCCATCGGTGCGGGCAGTGTGCTGATGCCTTATGGCGGTAAGTATCAGCTGACGGAAACCCAGGCAATGGTGGCGAAACTGCCGGTGCTAAGGGGGAAAACGGATACGGTTACCATGATGAGCTATGGATTTGATCCCTATCTGTCTTCATGGAGCCCTTACCACGGTGCCGTTTATGCAGTGGTGGAATCCATGGCGAAGATTGCGGCAAACGGCGGAGACGTTACGAAGATACGTTTTACATTTCAGGAGTATTTCCGCAGGATGACGGAAGATCCGGCCCGCTGGAGCCAGCCTTTTGCAGCTCTTTTAGGCGCTTATGATGCGCAGATGGGCTTTGGTCTGCCTTCCATCGGCGGCAAGGATAGTATGTCCGGTACCTTTAACGAGATTGACGTGCCGCCCACCCTGGTTTCCTTTGCAGTGGATATAGCAAAGCATCAGGATATTGTGACACCGGAGCTGAAAAAGGCGGGCAATGCGCTGGTTCGTTTTAAAATTGAGAAGGATGAATATGACCTTCCCGTATATGAAGAGGTATGGAAGCTTTATCAATCCATTTCCCGTCTGATGAAGGAGGGCCTGGTGGTGTCCGCATATGCACTGGATGCAAAGGGCGCGGCGGCTGCCGTCTCCAAGATGGCCTTCGGCAATAAGCTGGGCGTTCAGGTGGGACGGCATGTGACGGTGAAGGAATTATTTGAAAATGCAATGGGAGATATTCTGGCGGAAGTGCCGGAAGATAAGCTCCGGGAGGTTACGGGGACTATGGAATGCTCCTTTGTTGTCATAGGTACGGTTACAGAGGAACCGATTTTAACTTATGGCGATACGGCAATTCCCCTGGAGGAAGCATTACACGCCTGGACATCAGGGCTTGAGAAGGTGTTCCCTGTGAAGGCGGTGCAGGATACAACGCCTGTGGCCAGTGAATGCTATCATGCAGAGAAAGTCTATGTGTGCAGGAATAAGGCGGCAAAACCTACAGTGTTTATTCCGGTGTTCCCCGGAACGAACTGCGAGTATGACAGTACCAAAGCATTTGAACGTGCAGGTGCCAATGTGGTCACGAAGGTCTTCCGGAATCTGAGTGCAGAGGATATCCGGGATTCCGTGGAGGAATTCGCGGCAGCGATCGGCCAGGCACAGATTATTATGTTCCCCGGAGGCTTCTCCGCAGGGGATGAGCCGGACGGAAGCGCGAAATTTTTCGCCACAGCATTCCGCAATGCCAAAATGGAAGAAGCCGTGAGGGATCTGCTGGAGAAACGGGATGGTCTGGCATTGGGTATCTGTAACGGATTCCAGGCGCTGATTAAGCTGGGACTGCTGCCTTATGGGGAAATCGTGGGGCAGAAGGAGGATTCTCCCACCCTGACTTTCAATACCATCAACAGACATATCTCCAAAATGGTGTATACGAAGGTGGTGTCCAACAAATCGCCCTGGCTGCAGGAGGCCAGACTGGGCGGCGTCTACTGCAATCCGGCGTCCCACGGGGAAGGGCGTTTTGTAGCGCCGGAAGCATGGCTGAATCAATTGTTCGCGAACGGCCAGGTGGCAACACAGTATTCCGATCAGGAGGGCAATGTGTCCATGGACGAAGAATATAATATCAACGGTTCCTACCGCGCGATTGAAGGAATTACATCTCCTGACGGAAGGTGCCTGGGTAAGATGGCCCATTCCGAGAGGCGGGATATTGCGGTGGCGAAGAATATTTATGGGGATCAGGACATCAGAATCTTCCAGTCGGGTGTTGCTTATTTTAAATAAACGAACTCTTACGCTGATTTTATTGTTTATCTGTTTGCTGAAATTGCTGATTTTTTTATCAATTTCTGGGTGGACAATGTTATTGAATCAGTCTGCCAAAAGAAAACGGAAGAAGTGAATTCCTAAGTAATTTCAGCTTACAGAACAGTGGGAAATAGAGTTGTTGGGAGAGTTTTAATTTTAAAATTTAGGGACTGCGAAAGGATAGCCGCAGCTTATGAAAATACAAATGGCATCTCGACGAATCCTGCCTGAAAATGTAGTATATGGTATTATGATTGCTTTTTGCTTTTGGATTGCAGTTTTTATGCGCTTATACCATATTGAAACAGTACCTTATGGTGTGCATATTGATGAAGCTGGAATGGGATATGACGCATGGTGTATGGCTAATTATGGAGTTGATCGTTTTCAAATGTCATATCCCGTTTATCTCACTAATTTCGGCGGCGGTCAAAGCTCTCTTTATGCTTTTTTATGCATGCTCTTAATTAAAATTTTTGGGAATGGACATGTCAATCTTCTCTTAATGCGGCTTCCTGGCATTATTATCAGTCTACTGGCATACTGGGCCGGTGTATATGCGATCAGAGAGGCATACGGAAAAAAATGGGCTCTTGTGGGTGCCTTTTTACTTGCTGTATTGCCTTATTTCACTATGCAGTGCAGATTTGGTTTGGACTGTAATTTACTTGTAAATATGTTGACAATCTCTATCGTTTTTTTGTGGAACGCATTGTCTAAAGAAAAGAAGCCTCTTTTTTTAGGAGCCGGGATATTGTGGGGACTTACCTATTATACATATTCTATCAGTTATTTGTCCAATACAGGAATATTATTTTGTATCTTTTTATATCGTCTGGTTATATCAAAAAATAAAAAGAAAACTATTGTAAATTGGAGTTTCTTGTTTCTGCCGGTGCTTATATTAGCTTTACCGTTGGTTCTTATGCTTTTTGTTAATCAGTTTGACTTGAATCAATTTCAGCTTGGTATGTTGACCATCACCAAATTGCCGGAATACAGAGCAGGTGAGATCAGCTTTTCCAATGTAACGAACAATCTGTCCCAAATATTTCAAGTGATTTTCTTTAAAGACTGGCTGCCGTATAATGCTTTTGATCGTTATTATACAATGTACCCGATTTCTATTCCGTTTATAATCATAGGTCTTGCAGTATCTTTAACAGAGGCCATTCGAATGATAAAGAAGAGAGAAAATAGTCTCATAGCCATCTGGATATTGGTTTTTATATGCTATTTATGCATGGGGCTGCTGATTGGCGGCGATGGTATAAATGTCAATAAGATGAATGGAATTTTTTTCTCTCAATTTTTTCTGCTTATAAGCGGATTAAGACATTTTATTAAAGTTATGGCAAAAAAATCTTTCTATTGTGCCAGGGGAGTTTTCGGCCTTTTGATGATTTCATATTTAGTTGCTTTTTGCAGTTTTTCCAGATATTATTTTGAGGAATATGGAAGCCCTGCACACACTCAGATCTTATTTGCAGATACTTATGATGAGGTAATTAAAGAACTGGGAAACCGTAATATGGATTGCAAAACAATATATATTGATCAGGATTTGATTTATTATTTTTTGGGACAGGAAATACCGCCATTTGATACGCCCTATAAGATAACAGGTCCCAATGTTTATGAGTATCAGTCCATTGCAACATGGTATTATTTTGGTGATAAGGCTTTTGAGGATGTATATACCGGCAAGGCCATATTTATCTGTCAGGCGGAAAATGCTATTGTGCGAGACATGCTGATGGAACGAGGTATTACAGAACAATTTACATGTGGGATGTATGTATGTTATTATATGTGAAGCAGGAAAGCAAAAAATCTGTGGCATTGCTATATTAAAAAGATTTTAAAACCGGAGAGGGAATCATTGTGAAAACACAGACAAAACATCAGCTTTTTGTGGGCGGAATACTTTTATTTGGATTTTTAATACTTGTTTTTTACGTCAGGACATATGCTTTGATGCAAAAAGATTTTTCGGTTGATGAATATGAAATCTCCAGCAATGCAGAAGTTCTTCAAAATGTAACAATAACTGATGCTGTGGAGGGGATATTTTTACAGACTCCTTCCTTGGCATTAAAAAAAGGCACTTATAATGTTGAAGTAATCTATGATACAAATCAACACGGTAATTTTATTACTGTGTCCTCTGAAGGACTTTTGACCGATGAGGGAAAATATAGATACATTCCTGACTTGTCGCCTGAGCTGCATCATTTTACATTGACATTCGAATTGCTGAAAGATTCTGATGACGTTATTATTTCCGCCGATTTCTCTGGAAAAGGATATCTGAGCATTGTAAATATCAGCCTTTTCGAAACAAGAGCGAGATACAATCGGTTGATAATATATTATGTTTTTTTCGTATGCTTTTCTTGCTGCCTGTTTATTTTAATAAGACATTTTTTGAACAAAAATATCTTATCATGGTATGTTTTTTTGTCCTTAGCGGGAATTGCTGTTTTATCAAGTTTACCCTTGCTAAACAAAGGATTATTGTATGGAGATGACCTCTATTTTCATCTTCTTAGGATAGAGGGTTTGCGAAAAGGGCTGTCTGCAGGAGATTTTCCGGTAAAAATCCATCCTGTATGGATAAATGACTATGGGTATGCCGTGGGGGTTTTTTATGCGGATATAGCTTTATATTTTCCGGCCATACTTCGCTGCTTCGGGTTTACAGTGCAATCTGCATACGAAATCTTTATATGCATGGTAAACATGATTACTGTGGTTATATCTTATTTTTCCTTTAAACGGATTTTTCACAATTCTTCAAAAATAGGTATCTTAGGCTGTTTGATATATAGTTTGGCGCCCTATCGGCTCTATGATATATACATAAGAGCTGCTGTTGGAGAATTTCTTGCAATGATGGTTTTTCCGCTGGTATTTTTATCATTTTATCTTGTATTTATGGAAACGAATGCACATAATTGGAAAAAATATTCCGTAATTACAGCTATTAGTTTAACAGGCGTTATTCAATCACATATCCTTAGCTGTGAAATGCTGGCATTTCCCCTGGTGGTTTTGTGTCTCATTGAAATTAAAAAAGTTTTCCAAAAATTTGTGTTAAAATCTCTTTTATCAGCTGGTCTTTTAACAATTTTTTTAAACATTGGCTTTCTTGTTCCTTTTTTGGATTTTTATAAAAAAGATATTCAAATAGGATCACCTTTATGGACCAATTCAATTGGAACCAGTTTTGAAGAAAGTGTAATTAATTTCCGTCAGTTAATGACTCTTTTGCCAAAAGAATTAAAATCTCCTTTCATTTCAAATAGTTTTATAGAAAATCCGGGGCTCGGTATGAGTTATATTGTTGGATTATTTCTATTATTTTTGGTGTTGATACTAAAATGGAAACAATGTTTTAGAGAAAAAAATTTTAAAGTTATGTTATTTTGCACAGGGACAGGACTGCTTTTTTCATATATGGCAACTGATCTTTTTCCATGGAGTAAACTATTGCAATGGGGAGGAAATATTGCCCAAAAGCTGCTTTATAGTCTGCAGTTTTCATGGCGTTTGCTGTCGTTGGCAAGCATTTTATTGACCTTCTCTATTTGTTTTGCCGTGTCCATATTGGCGAACGAAAATAATAAAGCGGGATACAGATTATCCTTATGCCTGTTATGTTTTATTACCTTTTTTACATACGGGCTATCGCATCAAGGTATATGCAAAAACAGGATAACATATAATTTATACTCGGTCAGCCAATTGAATCCCATGATCATAGGTGAGGAATATTTACCAACAGAGACATCTGTAAATGATTTTGAACCTGGAGAAGTCTCATTCCCGGAAGGCATTGAAGTGAGCGATTACGAACAAAACGGAACACAGATTAAGTGTCATGTAAGGATGGTTGATAATACGGAAAATGCGTATGTAGAATTTCCTTTAAATTTTTACAGGCATTATAAATGCAGTGTAACAAATACTAAAAAAACACTGTCGCTTTCAAACGGTTATAATGGCCGGCTGCGCGTAAATATTCCAGACGGTTTTGACGGAGACCTGCAAATTGTCTTTAAAGAACCCTGGTTTTGGCGGGTCTCTGAAATAATTTCGATTTTAACTTGCCTATACATTTTTAGATACCTGTATATACAGCTGAGATTCAGGGCTGCGCCGCTGCAAAAAAGCGTTTCAGGCGCGCCCAAAGAGGTATGATTATTACAAATGATTTTGCGCTCATCACTTTTGTGCCGTTTTCTTTTATCGTTCTGGACATGCCTGGAGACAGCCAGAGGGATAAACTGGCTCTGCCGGTTGTGGTGATGCAGACAATTGCAGCCAATCTTGGCAGTATGTGACTCCCGTGGGCAATCCACAGAACCTTTATCTGTATGGGAAGGCCGGGCCGGCTCAACCAATGGTTGATTCTTACCAATTCAACTGCCGGTTCGTTTTGGATGTATGCAATTCGGTGTATTGTGGTAACAGCTTAGACAGTCCCTGCCGCAAAGTCAAAACTGTGGTTCAAAGTCAGTGTGCCGCTTTGCAATTTTGCGAGAGGTATTGTGCAGATGGAAAGGAGAAGAGAAAACAGGATGAACCAAATAGAGATTGGAAAATTTATAGCAAAATGCCGTAAAGAGAAAAAGATGACGCAGGCGCAGCTGGCGGAAAAATTGAATATTACGGACAGAGCTGTATCCAAATGGGAAACAGGAAAAAGTATGCCGGATTCGTCGATTATGCTGGAACTTTGCGGGATATTGGGAATTACGGTAAATGAGCTGTTGAGTGGGGAGGAAATTGATATGGAGAGTTATGAAAAAAAGACAGATGAAAATCTGATTTCCCTGATGAGTAAAAAAGAAAAGATGAGAATTACAAACGTGCTGATTTCAATTCTTTTTTCAATTACGCTTTTGGTAGGAATTATGGTATGCCTTATCTGCGATATTGCAATCTCAGGCAGTGTGACATGGTCCCTGATTCCGGTAAGCTCCATTGTTTTTGCATGGATCATATCGTTCCCCGGTATCATACTGGGAAAGAGGGGAATCATAGCAAGTCTGATATCGCTCAGTATTTTTATTATCCCTTATCTGTTTTTACTGAGCAGCTTTATCAAAACAAAAGAAGTATTTTCAATTGGTGGGGTAATGGCTGTGGTTTCCATTATTTTCCTGTGGATAATAGCTGCAGTTTGGAAGGGCATTGGAAGAAAAGGGAAGCTGGCTGCTTTAGGTGTTATATTTTTATCAGCCATTCCATTTATGTTTGTGATCAATTTTATACTGTCGAAAATGATAGGGGAGCCTGTTTTTGACGTATGGGATATGCTGACGGTCTTCCTGCTGCTGTTGTCTGCAGTTGTTTCCTTTCTCTGTGATTATGTTAAGAAAAAGGGTTGGGCATTTTGAATAAGATTTTTTATGGACTTGGAATTCTATGGCCTTAAAATAGCGGTACGCCGCATTTTAAGGCCATATTTATGACAATAGAAGATTCGCGAAGTGTGGATTCTATTGTTTATGACAACAGAAGGCTTGCAAAGCGTGGATTCTATTGTTTACATGAGCAATGCGCACAGTTCAGACAGGGCACTGAGCTGTTACAGGCATTCATTCGGCCGATGCCGCATCCCTTGCAATCATAAAGATTTCATAGTATACTGGATACAAGAAGCGGAAAGGGGTCAGGGGATGGCAAAGACACAAGATTTAAAACCGGATACGGTATTAAAGAATTACTGGAATGACAAGGAGCGGTTTGCGGATATTTTTAATGCGGTGTTGTTTGAAGGAAAATATGTCATTAAACCGGAAGAACTGGAAAATGAAGATACGGAAGAATCTTCTGTATTGGAGCACAGGGATTATGCGGAGAGCATTACAGCGTCCAGGGATACTATAAAAGTGAGCAAGATATCTACAGTGTATGGCGTAGAGCTTGTGATGCTTGGCATAGAGAATCAGGAGCATATCCATTATGCCATGCCCATGCGGGTTATGGGCTATGATTATGGTACATACAAGAAGCAGTATGACAATAACGCGAAACAGTATAAAAAGCCAGATGGTCTGGACGAAGACGAATATCTGTCCAGGATGAAAAGAACAGATAAGCTGATTCCTGTCATCAGCCTTGTTGTTTACTATGGTGAAAAACCCTGGGATGGGGCGGTGTCACTTCATGGAATGCTGAACATTCCGGAAGAAATGAAAAAGTTTGTCAATGACTATAAGATGGTGCTTGTGGAGGCAGGGCGGAATCATCTGGCACTTCATGATGTAAATAATGTGGACTTTTTTCATATGTTGCGTATGATTTTGGACAAAAGTCTGCCAAAGAATGAAGCAAAGGAAAAAATCATACAATATGCGAGGGAGAATAAGGTAGACAAATCTGTGATTATGACGGTGGCAGGAGCGACAAATTGCAAAATTGACTACAACGCATTATCAAAGAAGGGAGAAATTGATATGTGTACGTTATTTGAAGAAATTGCGAGAGAAAATGAAAGGAAAGGAAAGCTGGAAGGCAAAGCAGAAGGTATCATAGAGACAGGTTTTGACTGTGGGCTTTCGGAAGAAGATATTCTGGAGAGATTACAGCAGAAATTACAGGTGTCTTTACAGAAGGCACAGGAATTTCTTGAACTGTTTGGAAAAAAGACAGTGTCATATGCTGCAGACCGCCAGGATTTATAGTAGATTTAATCAGTGTGTAGTATAAATTGCTGGAAATTTCCACTTTGTTTTGATATACTTAAGTTTATACAAGATTTTATATTCCAAATGGAAACGGGGAGGAAATACCATGGAACAAGAATATAGACCTATGAACGAAAACATTAGCCGGTCTAAATGTATAACGAGTGAATGCACCGGCAATGTTGAACAGAAGGCGGCAGATAAATGCGTTCACGAGTATATTAAACCGCCTGTAGAAGTAAGATACAAGGAGGAGCTGGAAGCGCTGAAGGGTACTGACACGGGTAATAAACCGGAAAACTGGCAGATGTCGCCGAAGGCGGTGAGGACTTTTATTCTGGGAAGTCCCAAGCCCATTGTGTACAAGGATAAGGAATATCTGATCGAGAAAAAGTATCTGGGAAATGATGCGCTGGTGGAACGGTGTATTGTCACCCTGGCAGGGAATCGGGGACTGATGCTGGTGGGGGAGCCTGGAACGGCTAAAACCATGCTGTCGGAGCTTCTATCGGCGGCTATCAGCGGAGTGAGCACCAATACTATCCAGGGGACGGCAGGTACCACAGAGGATATGATTAAATACTCCTGGAATTATGCACTGCTGCTGGCAAAGGGGCCCAGCAGGGAGGCGCTTGTGCCGTCCCCTCTGTATGTGGGGATGGAGAGAGGGATTCTGACCAGATTTGAAGAGATTACCAGAACACCTGCAGAGATTCAGGACAGTCTGATCAGTGTGCTCAGTGATAAGGTGCTGAATGTGCCGGAACTGGGGGATGACGGCTTCCTGTTTGCAAAAGCAGGATTTAATGTCATAGGTACGGCCAATACCAGAGATAAGGGCGTCAATGAGATGAGCAGTGCTCTGAAGCGGCGGTTTAATTTCGAGACTGTGATGCCGGTTCGCGAGGCCGCCATGGAGAAGCGCATCATCATGAATGAAGTGAACAAACTGGCGGATGAAGCGCATATTGCCATGCAGGCGGATGAGGATGTGGCAGAGATTCTGGCTTCTACCTATCATGAGCTGCGGGAGGGTGTGTCTTCTTACGGACACAGGATTGATAAGCCCTCCGCGGTGATGAGTACGGCGGAGGCAGTGTCGGTTTATTATCAGGCCATGATCACAGGCTATTATTATGGGAACGCGGAGATCAGCATGGATGCTTTGGTGCAGAATCTGGTGGGCGCGGTTTCCAAAGAAAATAAGGACGATTTGGAGAAGGTAAAAGGATATTTTAACACTGTTATCAGGGATAAGAGCAGCAAAGAGGGTGGATTATGGAAAGAATATTACGAAGCAAGGAAATGGCTGAGATAGTTCTGCTTCCTGTCCGGCATCACAGCCCGGCCTGCGCATTACATATCAGCAGAATGATCGAGGAAATTCATCCGGGTGTTATTCTGGTGGAAGGGCCGGGCAATGCCAACGCCCTGATTTCGGTTATGGTACATGAGGATACCAAAGCGCCTTTTGCCATATATTACTCCTATCATGATACAATGGGATTGATCTCTGAGGAGAAAGAGCATTACAGGTGCTATTATCCGTTTCTGGATTATTCCCCGGAGCTGGCGGCGCTGCGGACAGGAAAACGTCTTGGAATTCCCACGGCATTTATTGACCTGCCGTATGGAGATATTCTGGCGGCATCCCAGGAGGGCAAGGGGCTGCTGAAAAGGGAAGAGGAAAAGAATAATTATAACGACGATTATCTGCTTTCCAGAAATGCTTATCTGGGTGAGCTGTGTGAGAAGACCGGACTGCGCAGCTTTGACGAATTCTGGGAGAAATATTTTGAGTTGAACGGATTGGGGGAGGAAAGCGGAAAATGGTTCTCCAATCTGCTGACTTATTGTGCGCTGGCCAGGGAAAACACGCCGGAAGAAGTGATGCAGGAAGACGGATGTCTGGCCAGAGAGAAATATATGGCGGAGCAGATACGGGAATATGCCCGGCAAGAAGTGTCTTCGGACAGTCCTGTTCTGGTAGTTACCGGAGGATTTCATACGCCGGGACTGATGAAGCTGCTGGGAACGGAGGGCAGGAAAAGTCCGAAGAGAAAGGCGGATAAGGCTGAAGGTAAGGGCAGGGAGGACGCTTTGGCGCAGAGGAAGATTCCTGAGAAGGATCAGGGGGTCTACGTCATGCCTTATTCCATGGAGGCGGCGGACGCTTTGAACGGTTATGCCAGCGGAATGCCATTTCCGGGATTTTATCAGAAGATATGGGAGAATTTACCGGAGACGGAAACGCCCTATGAAAATGCGGTGCTGGACTTGATTGTGTCATCGGGAAAGGAAACCAGGAAAAAGGAAGGGTATCTGTCCACCTATGATGAAATCTGTGCCTGTGCCATGGCAAGGGGGCTTGCGGGACTGCGGGGCAAGCAGCAGCCGGGCGCCTATGAACTGCTGGATGCAGTGTTATCCTCCTTTATCAAAGGCGAGTGTAATATGGCTTCCGATACTCCCATGCGCATTCTGCGGAAACAGATGACGGGGAATGACGTGGGGGAACTGTGCAGCAGTGCGGATGTGCCGCCTATTATCTATGATTTTCAGACGGAATGTAAGAAATATGGACTGAAGATAGGTTCTACATTGGAGGTAGAAGTGACACTGTCTATTTTCTCAAGCCATAAGCACAGGCAGACCAGTATGCTGTTTCACAGGATGAATTATCTGGAAACGGCATTTGCCAGGATGGTCAAGGGGCCGAATCTGCAGCTGAAAAAGGACAGGAATCTGTTACGGGAAATATGGAAGTATAAGTGGAGCGCACAGGTGAACTCGGCGCTGATTGATGTGTCCGTCTATGGCGCCACCATAGAAGAGGCGGCAACAGGGCTTGTGAAAGAAGAATTGAAAAAGGACCTGGGAGCAAAAGAGAGTGCAATTCTGCTGACCAAAGTATTTGAGATGGGATTGAGGGAACAGCTCCAGCCCGTGTATGACAGAGTGCATGAACTGATGCTCTCGGATGTGGATTTCTATTCCATTGCCGATGCATTGAAGTCATTGATGATGATGGAAGAATTATCCGGCCTGTATGAATCAAAGCTGGAATTTTCGCAGCTGATACATTTGGGATGCCGGAAGTTAATCACTCTGCTGCCTTCCATGACCCGGATTAAAGATGAGGATTTGGATCAGTGTATGAAGGCGCTGAAGCTCTTATACCAGTTGACAGGACGGGATACGGACAGTCGGTTAGTGAAGGAACGGGAGGCGTATTATGAGGCGCTTCAGGGAATGAGTCAGGATGTGGAGATTCACGCCGGTCTGAACGGATGTATCCAGGGAATTCTCTATGGAAGCGGAAAGATAACAGCGGAAGCGGTGGAGATGATATGCCGCGGATATTTGACAGGAACCAGCGAGCAGCTTTTCTGTACGGCACAGTTTTTCAGGGGATTGTTTTATACTGCCAGGGATTTGGTGTTTATCGGCACTCAGTTTCTGGAGATGCTGGATGAATTTTTCGGACGTGTGACAGAAGAGGAATTTATGGCGCTTCTGCCGGAGCTCCGCATGGCATTTACGTATTTTACCCCCAGAGAGATTGACAAGATTGCGGCAAGGGCAGCTTCTCTGCATGGGAAAAAGGAGGATATCCTTTCTAGGAAAGCAATTCTTCCGGACTGGTATTCCTATGGAAAGGAAACAGACCTCTATGTAAAGGATAAGATGGAGGGAGGCGGAGCAGACCATGAGTGACGGACAACAGACCAGGGCGGATGAGCAGGAGATATTGAATCGCTGGCGGCTGGTGCTGGGTAAATATGCCGAAGAGCAGATATCTTTTTCTTCCGGTAACGTGCAGCTGATGGATATGGAGAATGTGCTGGATTATCTGTATTCCAGGGAATACGGGGAGGATCAGGGACTGCGCAGAGAGAGGAAAGGGGGCAGTGAAGGTTCCCAGCTTACCATTCCCAAATGGCTCCACCAGATGAAGAAATTGTTTCCCAAACGGACCGTGGAGATTATGGAGCGTCATGCGCTGGAAAAATACAAAATGACAGAACTCCTGACAGATCCGGATGTATTGCGGAAGTTAGAACCCAATAAGGAGCTTCTGAAGACCATTTTGGAGCTGAAGCATATGATGAGAGGGGAAGTGCTGACCCTTGCCAGGGAGATTGTGAAGAAGGTGGCGGATGAGATTACCAGGAAGCTGGAAAGGGAGGTAAGAGCATCCTTTTTCGGGCAGATTAACCGCAATGCCAGCAGCCCGGTGAAGTCTGCCAGAAATCTGGATATTAAGAAAACCATCCGGATGAACCTGAAAAATTACGACAAAAACAGCGGCGAGGACGGGCAGCTGATTCTGAAAAATGTGTATTTCAATTCCCGTATGAAGAAATTTAACCAGTGGCGTGTGATTATCTGTGTGGATGAGAGCGGCTCTATGCTTGATTCTGTGATCCACAGTGCCGTTATGGCAGGAATCTTCGCCAGGCTGCCCATGCTGGATACCAAGCTTGTGATATTTGATACCAGCGTGGTGGATTTGAGCGGCTATGTGGATGACCCTGTGGAGACTCTGATGAGTGTACAATTGGGGGGAGGAACGAATATTGCAGGGGCTCTCAAGTATTGTGAGGGGCTGATTGACTATCCTTTCCGCACAATGGTTGTGTTAGTGACGGATCTATTTGAGGGGGGCGGATATCAGAATCTATATAGTACTTCCAAGGGAATTATTGAGAGCGGCGCTAAGATGGTGGTGCTGACGGCTCTGGACATGGAGGCAACACCGAACTATGATAAGCATGCAGCGGCAGTGCTTGCGGATATGGGTGCTTTTGTGGGAGCCATGACACCGGAGGAATTGTCGGAATGGATTGGGAAGGTTATTGCATAGTATGATGTATCCAATCAGCGGGCCTGGCTGACAGATGCAAAATATAGGGATAAAACGTTTATCCGGATAAAAGATTTCAAGGACTGGAATGAGAGGATAGTATGGATCAATGGAAGGAATTATTAGCGGATGTAGATGATGATTACCTGATTGGTATTAGTAATAAAGGTATTCTCAAGAGGGCATATAAGGACAAGGAAGAGATTGCGGCAGTGATTAACAATATGGACGAGGAAGCTTCCGTGAAGGTGGGGGACGAAACTGTATCGGTGCGATTCCCATTGGGTGAGAGTAAATGTACTTGTCCGTCCAGAAGTATCTGTCGGCATGTAGTGCAGGCAATTTTGGTTTTGAAGGAAAGCTGCTGTAAGGGGGATTCTGCAGAGAATGCCGCGGCAGGGAGCAATGCAAGTGATACGGATTCAGGTGCAGCGGCAGGAAATAATGGGGCGGAAAACGGTACGGCTCAAGACGCAGCGGCAGGAAACAATGGGGCGGAAAACGGTACGGCTCAAGGCGCAGCGGCAGGAAATAATGGGGCAGAGAATGGCACAGCGGCAGAGAGCACCCCAGAAGTAAAGAACAGCACGGCAGGCGGAGCCGCCAAAGCCGGGCAGGGTGCAGGAGCGAAGGTGCGCCGGGAGATAGAACAATTTCCTCTGGCCCAGCTGAAGAAAGTCCTTGGAAGCCGTCAGCTTCAGATTCTTCACAATCAGTATTTATCAGGGGTAAAACCCGAAATACAATATTCTTCCATTGTCACAGTGAAGCTTCCTGAACAGGGAATGGTGGTGAAGCTCTTGTCGCCATTGGAGTATTCCTCCTGTACCTGTCATAAGAAAGAAATGTGCATACATAAGGCGTCAGCCATTTTGTGGTGTCAGCTGGAGGCCGGGGCGGTGAAGACGGAAGACCTTGCACTGGAAGCGGCGGATACGCCCGCATTCCAGATGGACAAGGCGGAAGAAGCGGTGGGACAGATGAAGGCATTTCTGGAAGAACTTTTCTGTACCGGATTGTCACGGACTTCTCCCGATGTGCTGGACTATCTGGAACGGCTTGCCATTATCAGTCATAACGGGGGGCTTGCGAAGTTTGAAGGATATTTCAGAGCCCTTTCCGATTCCTATGACGGTTATTTCCGCAGAAATGCCCAGTTCCGTACAGAGAATCTGATGGAGCAGATTACAAGGCTTTATCAACGAGTGAGGCTGTTGGAGAAGGCGGTGCAGTCAGGAGACAACAAGGAAGTGTTAAAACATGCAGGTGAGTTCCGGGCAGATTATATTCCTGTGGGCAACCTGGAATTAATCGGAATTGCCATGGAAAAGTTCCGGACACAGACAGGATATGAGGGAGAAACGATTTATTTCCTGGAAGAGAATACCGCACAATGGTATACCTATACCAATGCCAGGCCCATATTTTACGAGAATGGACGGAACCGGAAATATATGGAGAAAAGCCAGGCTCCATGGGGGGTGAATATTGCCATTGCGGACTTAGCCAAGGTCAGGCTGCATTTGACAGGGGCAAAGTGCGATGCACGAAGGCGTCTTTCTTCCAGCCAGGAGACCAAAGGTGAGATAAAGGGAGAGCAGGGGCTTGAGAGAGCTGATATTGAGAACTGGTATTATGATGATTTTGAGAAGCTGTTTCGGGAACGTATCGATCCGCCCAGAAAAGAATGGCTCTATGGCCAGGAGGAACAGCAGAAGGGTGTGGAGCTTGTATTTGTGCAGCCGGCGTACTGCGTGAAGGCGGAGTTCTCCCAGACAGGCCAGCAGCTTTCCATGCCTTTGTTCGATAAATCTGGCAGGGAGATAGTCATTGAGCTGGCCTATTCCAAAGAAGAATCATCCTCCATCAGATATCTGGAGAGAATTTCAGAGAAAGCGCCTTCCTGTTTCTTAGGGAAAATTTATCTGCGGGACGGGAGGATCAGGATGTATCCGGTTTCGGTGTGGAAGAAATTTGAGGACTGAATTTATTGGAAGCGGGAAGCAATTCAAAATGGGAGAGGCGGAGAATAAGCATAAATGGATGAATATCGTTCAAAATATGAGGCAATAGAGGATGTATTGGATGAGATTATGAAGCTGCTGGAAGACCTGTATCAGAGCGGTTTTGATACGGTGCATGACAGTACCTTGAAGGATTTGGAGAAAACAGGGGAATTGACGGAGCAATACGGAATGCAATATCTGTCAGGGCTGCTGGGAGGTCTTGCCGATGAAATCTCAGCAGGACGGCACCGCACAGAAGAAATGCGTGCTACGGATAAGAAGGCTTTGGTGGCAGAGCTGTATACCCGTTTGAACGAATATCTGTATCTTGGCAGACAGAAGGCAGTATATGACCGTGGGAAGCACTATTATACGGAAGTGGAATTTCCGGAGGTCCACGACATGGATGAGGATGAGATGAATGAAGATGAGATGAATGAAGATGAGATGAATCAAGGCGAGATGAATCAAGGCAAGATGAACGAAGACAATTGAATGGAGACAGGAACCAGGAGCCGGAAGGAGAGCTAAAGTAAGCCATGGCAGGCAGAATGGGAAATATCCTGTTGGACGGAGGAAACAGATGGAATGATTTATCCGGAGAATCAAAAGGTCTCAGCACTGATAGACCTGTTGGAACAGACTGATTTATTTACATCCCGTGAGCTTAATGTGATGGAAGAATACCTGTTGGGAGAGACAGAGGGAAAGCTGCCGGAGCAATTGCATTACCGGGATATGTCTCAAATAGGAAAAGAGACAGCAAAAAAGATGGCTGCATTATGGAATGATTGTACAGCGAAGGAGGTGGTCCGGTGGGGCGACCTTCTGTTTGCTGTGGGAGGGACTTCGGTATATGCCCTGTTTCCCATATATATGTTCCGATACAGTTATTGTGATGAAGCGCTGGCACTGGAACCGGCAAAAAAGGCGGCAGCCTATGGGGCATGTATTGCAGGGGATGGATATATGTTAGCCGCGGAAGACATACAGCGCATGATGGAACTGGCAGGGAACAGTCCGGCAGTCATCAGAGAAGCTTTTGGGTATGAGACGGATACGCCGGGCGGGGAGCTGGTTTTGCTGGCAGTATATTTCCTGTTAAAATATCCTGAAGCGGAAAGGGATGCCGGGGCAGAGATTGAACCCGTGGATGGCATCTGCATGAAGCGTTATGAGGATCTGCTGTTGAATGGACTGCACAAAATGTACCGGGGTTCTCTGGCCCAACCCGACATGGAAGAAATTGAAAAGGCGGTTCGGGAAGACAGGGTGGACAGCAGAACCTTAGGGCTTGCACAGGGGAAAGCCAATGCGGTAATTGACCGCCCCATGCTGTACGTCCTTGGAGGTGCGGCATATATGAATTTTTCGCTGTCGCCGTGTCTGAAAAATGTTGTAAAGGTTTGTTCTGCCGCATGTACGGAGGAAATGCTGGAAGTGATGAGCCGGACGGATCTGAGGGGAGATTTCCGGGAACGGGGCGGAAGATTTGACCGGATATTTAACATAGACAGCATGAAATTGATCCGTTGGGCGATGGGAAAAAAGCGAAAAGACATCTTGGAAGAGCAATTTGTCCACAACAGAGAGGCGTATCTGGCATATATGGATACAATGGATGTGACGGACATCTTCATGCTGTCTGTGATCAGGGAAAAGGATGCTGTCTTCTATCAGGAGAGACAAAACAGGGAAATTGTCCTGCGGAGGATGAAAGTAACAGAGGCATTGGTGCAGCTGCTGGATGTGCAGTGCCGGGACATTGTGAGGAAATATCTGCTGGAAGAGGCGGAGCCGGAAGCGCTCTATGCCTGGGAGGGCCGGTTTGAATATCAGGGCAATAGACAGGGCGAGGATCACTGGATACGGATGCGGCAGTATATGCTGGAATTCGGGTATGATTCCTTCTATGCCAGGTGCGAGGCGCTGCTGATGGTGTGCAGAGGATTCAACTGGTATCAATATCTGCTGGAAGACAATGATGAGATTAAAAAGAAAAGGGTCAAAAGGCTGTTTGCGGCAGTGGATGGGGAAAAGCTGCCGCTGCGTTATCAGATAAACGGATATGCGGATATGACTGATGAGCTTTGTGTGGAGAGATGGGTCAGGTCTTATACAGCCGCTTCCAGGGAAGTGTTCCGGGTGTATTTAAGAGAGCGGCGTGAAGAGATGATATCGGCATTTCAAGGCGCCCCTGTCAGCGGCAAATGCCTGGGGCTGGTGCTTTTGGGAGAGGAAGCGGAGCAGAATAAAGAAGTGATTCTGGGGTTCAGGACAGATACTTCAAAGATTGTCAGAAATAGTCTGCTGGATATTTTGTATAAGAAAAGGAACTGGGAGAAGGAGATTCTGGCTTTGCTTGGCTCCAAAAAAGGAAATGAAAGGGAACTTGCAGTTCGGGTATTGGCGGAATGGGACTGTGAAAAATACAGGCCCGTACTGCATGCTGCATTGGAAAAGGAAAAAAGCCGGAAGGTGAAAACGCTCCTTGAGACGGTACTGCAGATCCCGGAGCCTGCCGATAGAGGAAAGTAAAGGAATGCAAAATAGAGGAAAACAGAATAGAGAAAAATAAGGGAATGCAAAATAGAGGAAAGTAAAATAAAGGAAAGTAAAATAAAGGAGCAGTGCTTATACAAAACCATGGAAATAAAGCGGATTTCAATACTAAATGAATTCAAGTGCATCGCGGGAGACTGTCCTGTAAATTGCTGCAGCAACAGCTGGAAGGTACCCATTGACCACGAAACCTATACAAAATACCGCAGAGAAAAAGGGCGTATGGGTCTGCTGCTCCGCTGTTCCACGGTAAGAAGACATGGAATATTTACTTTCCGGAATACTTTCCGGGGCTGTCCGTTCTGGGGGACAGACCATCTCTGCGGTATGCAGAAAAAATACGGCTTGTCATATATGCCTGTGATATGCAGACAGTTTCCAAGGCAGCTTTATCATCTGGATTTTTTCTGTGAAGAGACACTCTATCTGGCATGTCCAGAAGCTGCAAGGCTTTTCCTGGATACTGTGGCAGAGGACAGGCCTTTTACATTTACAGTGACAGAGGGGAGCGTCAGTTATCAGGTCAATACCACCAATGATGACAGGGAATTTCTGGACGAGCTGCTGAGGGCAAGGGATGAGCTGATTATGATGCTGAGAGGCGATACATTGTATGACAGCATGGCAATATTAAATTACGGGCGGGATGCACAGAACGCCTGCCTGGGGGGACTGCCTCTCCCAAGTCCGCAGGATTATGAATCAGGGGAACGGTATGGATTCAACTGCGAAGTAATAGATGATATACTTTTTCACGGCTTTTATCATTACAGATTACGGACGATATCGCCCTTGTTATACAAGCTCTGCCGAAAATATATCAGGAAATTCGGCCGCCCAGGCAGAAGGAATCCCGATGCTGCCGGCCGGAAACTTGCTGCACTGAGAAAAAAACTTTCTGAGAAACTGCCGGATATGGATAAGCTGCTGAATCGGTATTATGAATATTACCTTCTGACGGACTTTCTTAATATCTATGAGGATTACTGTTTTTCAAAGCATCTGCTTTACGGTATTGTCAAGACGAATCTGCTGTGGCTTATGATTGCATTGTACGCCGAAGATAAAGAGGTGATAGAACGTATGGATATTGCCGTTGTTATGGCTGTGTATGAACGGAGAGCGCCGCAGATAAATGCCATAATCCGTTCTGCTCTTTAGATTTCAGCCGGCCGGCAGCGGGCATTGCGCAGCCATCAGTAATGATTATTGCAAGGGTATGTAGTGCAGCTGACGAAAATAAGATGTATTTATATAAAAGTTAAAGCAAAGGGAATCCGGCTGATGATTAGTGGAATTTATATGCAATATAGAAGATACACATGAGAAAAATTAAGGGGGAATTAGAATGAATGAACAGAAGACAGGAAAAAACAAGATAGGTGCAAGATATCTGTCGAATCTGGAGGCCGAATTGATTTTGCCAAATTACGAACGGATTTATTATCAAATTGAGCAGTTCCGTATGGAAAAAGGATCTGTGAATTGTTCTAAAATCCAGAGGGCAGACAATCAGAATGAAAATCAAAGCAGCTGGAATCAGGATAAAGATCAGAAAACAAACAATATAGGCATCATAGGAGTCAGAGGTGCCGGAAAGACATCCATTTTAAAGACAATTCGAGTTCAATTGCAAAATAGTAAGCGCAAGCCATCGTCAAATGATATTATACTTCCGCTTATCGTTCCGGAGAATATGTCGGAATCCGGCACTCTGATGGCAACCATTCTGGGAATGCTGAGTGAAGTAATTAAGCAGTACACTTATATTCAGAAAGAATATCGCGATATATTGATTCAGCAGTACACAACAGAGAATGCTTATGTGGGCGACTCGGCCAAGGTGTTTAATTCGGATACAGAATTTATCAACAGGTTTAATGAATTGATAGACGAATTGCTGGATGTAAAGAATCAAAACGATGGTCTTCTGTTTCTCTTTATAGATGATATTGATTTAAGTACATACCGGTGTGCAGACATAGTGAAGACGCTGCTCTCCTATTTATCCAATGAAAATATAGTCACTTTTATTTCCGGGGATCTAGATACATTTGAGGAATCATTGACTTTGGATTTCCTCAGACGGGAAAATATACTCAAGGAAGATATTCTGGGAGAGAAAATGGGAAGCGAAACATTGCTTGAAAGAAAAAAGCAGCTTGCCTATGAATATCTGAAGAAAATCATCCCCCCTGCATACCGGTACAATATTAAATTCTGGTCTTTGGAGGAAAGGGGGAATTATTGCATTGCGGATTGATCCGGCATTTTTCCGCTATGCGCAAATCGAAGATGATGGAGATGACAGAAAGCAGAACGGTGACAGTAATCAGGATGATAACAAGGATCAGTATCAGGGAGAAAGTCAAGGGAAAAACAGCCGTAATCATGAGAAATATCAAATGACAGGAGATGTCTTGCCATATACGTATCATTTATTTGATGATACTTCCCGCGGTCTGAACAATATCTATAATGTGCTGGGGGAAATTGCTGCTGCAAGGATGCTGCCGGAAACGGATGAATTAAAGGAGAAGAAGCTGCTGCTGGACACCATTATTTCTTCCAAGCCCATTTATAACAAACATCGAAACGAAATACAACAGAATTTCTATCATGTGGGGACAGCGAAGACGGATAGCAGAGTCTTCTTTGATAATGCAAGAGCAATTATTTACAAAAAGGATATCACTGAAGTCCAGGTAAAATCGGAGGAGTATCACATAACAAACCCCATAGAACGGTTTTCCCTGTTTATTCTGGCGGTTTTCGCTGCAAGACTCCTATACGAAAATGATTATGAAAGCAGGATCAGAGCCGACAAGTTTTACAGAATCCTGAAGACAGAAGCGATGCAGGATTTGTTTTTTCACCCTGTGATAGTGGGAAAGGTTATGGAGATTTCGACTTACAGTTGGGAAAATGAAGAGGAAAAAAATTGAGAAATGCTGCAGTGGCAAACGGCAAAGAATATCCTGCACTGACAGAACAGAATAATAAGCGAATGCAGCGCATTTTGTCAAATACGCTGGCGAAAGTGTTAAGAGCTGGGGATGAGGATGATTATAAATACAGGATGGAAACAGCGCAGAGTAAACAGATCGTACAGAATGCCCGGCTGCTTGCACATATAACGGATGCATTGTCGGTTGCACATAAAGATGCCGATAAGCAGACACTGGAAAATTTCATTGCTGAATTGAACAGGAATCTCAAAAAAGAAGATCAAATTGATTCTGAAATTTATGAGAAGCTATTTTCAAATTAGCAGGGGGAACATAATGATTAATGATTCTATTAACCGCTTTCTGGGAGTGTTATGCTATCCGTTTACATCCATGGAAGCGTTCAGGGAAGACCTTATTGATCAATATATTTTCTCTGTAAGGGAGAAAGATGAAAAGGCTGCCAAAAATATAAAAAAGCGGTTGAAAAGCGAACTGATCAGGTATATTCGTCAAAGCTATCATCTTTATTCTTATGATGAAATCTACCTGTACCTTGATAAATGTTATCTCTATTATGATTACATTGACGATGAAGAAAAGTTTGATGATGCTCTGCAGCTGTATCAGCATATTATGAAGAAGATGGCGGCAGCATTGATTTCTCACAGAGATGGGCGGATTGTTTTTAAATATTGGAAGAATAAGAACGATGAAGAACTGTTCGGAGGGTTTGCGAATGATAACAAGGTAGCGTTGTTCCATAGCTTAAACTGCCATATTCCCATGGATGTGATTGCCATTGTCTATATGATTATCAACCAGAAAGATTTGGATACCGGATGCCTGGATTACTTCTATGGAAATATAGAAGTGGCAGACCAGCAGCTGTCCAGAATCCTGGAGAAAGGAGTTGCTGAAAATCATCTGCACAAAGGGGTATCCAGGACATTCCCCAGCATATGGGATTCCCTGATGGAACCGCTTACTGTAAAGAACAGCAGATATTTCTGGGGAAGGGAGTTTATAGACGGTACAGAGGAACAGAAAAAGCAGATGCTCTTTTATATATTGGGCTGCGGAATCGTCAGGGCATACCTTGTCTTGGAAATTTCGCTTATCAGGAGGAAAGGACGGCGGTCTGAACAGGGGGCATACGGGGAAGAAGCAGAGAGTCTGATCAGAAAATTTCAAAACGGTCAGCAGTTTGAAAAATATTTCCGGGAAAATTTTCAGGATAAGAATGAAAAAGAAATCACCACATATTATGTGGAACTATGGAATCATCTTGAGATAAGCCAGCCGGAAAATTTCCCTGAAGAAAAATTTTGTACATCTATTCTGAATGAAGACCCAGGACTTTATACTACTGATGAAAACGTCTTTTTATATTATGCGCTATACATGATGATAAATGAAAAACTGGAATCGGATATGAAAAAATGTATCATGCAGTACCTAAGGGTAAGAAATTATTTATTTCATGTGAGTGTGCAGCAAAAGACAATAAAGGGATTGGATTATTTTCAACAGGCGCATTACAGTGTAAATTCTGCGCTGAATCATGTGAACATAAAGAATTTTTGGGAAACAGCAATACGGGAGCAATTACAGAACCAGTATTTACATAAGGTTGAATTCCGGTCTTCCATGCCGGAAAATTACTCAAAGTGTAAAATGGAAATAAGGAATTTCCTGGAGGCGTATCAGAAGATATTGCAGGAAGATTATTGTTATTATGACGATGAGAAAAAGGAATATGTTCCTTATCGCCGATTTCCGCAGGTTGGACTGGTGGTGCATTTTCTGAAAAGACCGGATGAGTCAGTACCGGAAAAGTGTTTTCAAAACGGGAAAGGGGATTGCTCTTATTTTCATTTTGGCGAACTTCAAAAAGTATATGAAGCACAGACTGAAATTTTGATTCAATTAAGAGCGAAATATAATGAATTGAGCAGATATCTGGTTGGGATAGATGCCGCAAGCCTCGAAAATTCCACACCGGTCTGGGTCTTTGCGCCAATTTATGAGAAAGCAAGGGACAGCAGCATTGAACAGATTGGCAGGAAAAATGAATATGGCGACTGTATGCAGAGTTTGGGTTTTACTTTTCATGCAGGGGAAGATTTCCGGCATATTTTGTCAGGTCTGAGAAGGATTGACGAGGCTGTGGAATATTTAAAATTTCATGTGGGAGACCGCATCGGCCATGGAATTGCGCTTGGTATTCCGGCCAGGGAATGGAAAAATCAAAATCCGGTCATTATTATTCCGCAGATAGAGGCATTGGAAAACTACCTCTGGGCGTATGACACATTAAGCAAAAATTACAGCGATTTCCAGGCAACTATATTAGCATATATGGAAAAGCAGATCTATGATTTGTCAAGGAGAATTTATGGAAAAGCGAAAGATGACATGGAGCGGGAACAGGAAGGAATTGCAATAGAAGTTCTGATATCAGGTTACCATCAACAGTTTGCTTTATATGAGAAAGACTATGAAAACGTAGAAATAGAATTATGTGAGAGGTTATGCACAGGGAAAAGAATTCACTGGAATCCTATGCTGCTGGTTGCCGCCAGACACTGTAGAAAATTTGTTAAGGAAATGGAAAGACCGGTTCATTATGAGATTACGGAACAGGATCTGCAAATTATAGAAGAATTGCAGATGATATTAAAGAAAAAGCTGGGGAGAAAAGGGATTGTTTTAGAAATAAATCCTTCATCCAATACGGCAATTGCTGATTTGGATGTGGTGAAAGCAAATCAGTTATATCAAATGCATCAGATAAACGATGCACAAAATGTAATTGTATGTATTAATTCAGATGATCCGGCGGTTTTCAATACAAATGTGTCAAACGAATTGGCATATATCTATTATGGTATGCTGGAGCAGAATATCAGCAGGGAGGCGGCATTGCTCTGGATCGATCGGATAAGAAGAAACGGATTGGACAGTTCATTTATCCATCACCGCGAGACAGATGAGCTGTTGTTGAAAAAATTAAATCAATTGATTAAAAGCATGTAGAATTATACAAATTTTATTTCAGGGCTGATACATTCCATAGCTGGTACATTCCATAGCATAGAATAAATCGCGGTTATTATACGGAAGAGAGTGCAGTTGTATATGGACGAGAACAGGCTGGGCCGAAATGGTTTGCTGATTCCGGTTTACAATGTTATAATATATTCAGGAAAGCATAAAGAAAACGGAAATATTTTGAGGAAATGCGGCAGATGGCATGCGGTCGGCACAATGCTGTTCGAGTGGATATACGGCGGCTTTCGGAAGCAAAGTACCGGGGCATTTCCTGGAGAATAAGAAAGGGCAGGGAGGTGGAACTATGAAGACATTGTATGTTGCGGATTTGGATGGTACATTGCTGCGCAGTGACGAAACCATATCCTCCTACACGAACCGTATCATTAATAAGCTGACTGCGGAAGGGATGATATTTTCCTATGCTACAGCCAGGTCCTTTGTTACGTCAAAAAAGGTGACAAAGGGACTGGATGCCAGAATGCCTTTGATTGTCTATAACGGGGCGTTCGTCATTGATAATATGACGGAGGAAATATTGATTGCCAATTATTTTGAAGATAAGGTCAAAGGGGTATTTGAGGATTTATTCCGGCATCAAATCTATCCAATCGTATATTCCCACAGGGGAGAAGGAGAGAAGTTTTCTTTTATCAGAGAGAAGTGTACTGCAGGGATGACAGATTTTCTGAATACCAGGAAAGGGGATATCAGAACCAATCCGGTGGCGACAACAAAGGAATTAATCAGGGGAAATTGTTTCTACATTACCTGTATTGACGAGCCGGAGAAATTGGAGCCCTTGTATGAAAAATATAAGGAAGAATTTCATTGTGTCTATCAGAAGGAATTGTATACTAAAGCGCAATGGCTGGAAATCATGCCTGCTGCCGCATCCAAGGCAGATGCTGTTACACAGCTGAAAAAGCTGCTGGAGTGTGAGAGGGTTGTGGCGTTCGGTGACGGCCGAAATGACATAGATATGTTTGAAGTAGCGGATGAGGGATATGCGGTGGAGAATGCGGTAGATGAACTGAAAGCCATGGCAACGGCCGTGATTGGCAGCAATGATGAGGATGGTGTGGCCAGGTGGATGGAGCAGTGTATGAGTTTTTCGCCATAATGCTTTGGCATTGTAGCCCCCACAAAGAGGTGGGCTTCGCCCCCACAAAGAGGTGGGCTTCGCCCCCACAAAGAGGTGGGCTTCGCCCCCTCTTGGGGGTGAGTCAGTTTTTTTCTGTATTTGCAGGGGGCTTCCAGGGCGGAGGTGATAATAAGGTGGTCCGGCCGATATCGGGAAGCACATCATATATGGAACAGCCCATTATTTTCTCAAAAGATTCCTTTATCTCAAATGTTTTGTTCCATCCGCCTACATAGCCGCCCATGATTCCATACCGCCTGGTCACATCGACAAATCTTTTTTCCAGAATGACAAATCCATAATCGGCTGCCAGTGAGTCGCACAACTGAATCAGCCTGTCGTAATCATCTGCGGTACAATTCATGATATATTTCTTGATTTCTATCTGCTCTTTTTGGGTGGGTTCATAGTCAAAGGCTTCCTGCATGAGTACATAAGAATGGGTCATACAGATCCGCGCCGCCTCATCCCATCCTTTCTCCATACAATATAAATATCCCTGATAGACATGCTGGGGAATACTCAGGATGCCCGCCCGTCTGCCGATGTCATGCAGAATTCCTAAAATGTAGGCTTTATCCTCATCCAATGCAGGAATAAGACGGGCGATATTTCTTGCCGCAATACCTACATTCAGAGAATGCCGGACCCAGGGGCCCGGATTGTATTTTTCGGCTGTTTTCAATTCTTTTTCAGCTTCTTCTATGGTTGGTAGCATAGTATCTCTCCTTGTCCTGTTTTTCAAATTTTTCATTATGTCATATTACGATACATGCATGTGCAATTTGATGAAGGAATCTTTAAATATTTCTTAAGTGCCGGTAAAGTATGTATGAATTTATATTCCGCACCCATACTGCCGTAAGTATTCGTAACCGTTCAGCAGCCTGTCTGAACGGTTATGACTTCTTACAAGTATTTCCATCTGAAATGTGATATTATTTGCCAATTGGCATTCATAATGTTATAATGTATTTACAATTACTATCGGACATGTGTATCACCCAAACTTATAGAAGTCCAGCTGAGAAATGTCAAGAGGTAATTTAATAACAGTCTCGGAACGGAAGCCCCCGGGAGAATTTTCAGATGCGCCCTTTGCAGCTGAAAATTTCTCCCCTGCAAGGGGGCTGGAGTGGAGAGACGGAACTGGAATAAGAGAGACGGAACTGGAATAAGAGAGACCGGAACAAGCTCCCGCAAGCGGGAACAAATTGCCGCAGGCGGCAATTGAATAGTCCAGCTAAGAAATGTCAATCCATTTATTAAAAATGTTTCGCTGGACAGGTGAGGTTATGAAGGCGCACGAGAGCAGATTTCATGAGGCACTACTTAGTGTCTTCTGATTACTTGCGAATGAAATTCGTCTCTCCAATGTGTGCGCCGAAAGGACTTCACTCTTTAGTGCCGCCTGGCAGCGACTAAAAATAGGAGGAGTATAATATGCGTTACAGAAGGCTGGGGAAAACAGAAGTAATGGTAAGCGAGATTGGTTTCGGCGGAGAATGGCTGGAACGGATGGATTTGGAGGGAGTAAAGGCCATCATAAAGGCATGTGAGGAACAGGGAATCAATATCCTGGACTGCTGGATGTCCGAACCCAATGTGAGATCGGCAATCGGCAGCTGTATCAGGGACACAAGGGACAAATGGTATATTCAGGGGCATATCGGTTCCACATGGCAGGACGGACAATATGTGCGCACCCGCGAACTGCCCAAAGTGAAGGCGGCATTTGAGGATTTACTTGCCAGGCTGGGGACGGATTACATAGATTTCGGTATGATTCATTATGTGGATTCGGAGAAGGAATGGGAGGAAATCGTAACAGGCCCGTTTCTGGAGTATGTGCATGAATTAAAGGAGAAGGGCATTATCAAACATATCGGATTCAGCTCTCATAATCCCAGGGTGGCAAAGCTGGCGGTGCTCTCAGGCGAGATCGAAATGATGCTTTTTTCCATCAATCCGGCCTTTGACCTGATGCCGCCTACGGAGAATTTGGATGACTATTTTGCGGAAGATTACGATGCTTCCCTTGCGGGAATGGCTCCGGAAAGGGCGGAGCTTTACAGATTATGTGAGCAGTATGATGTGGGAATCACGGTGATGAAGGGTTTTGCGGGAGGGAGGCTTTTCCATGAGAAGACATCCCCCTTCGGCGTGGCGCTTACACCTGTCCAGTGTATCCATTATGCGCTGACCAGGCCCGGCGTGGCCAGCATAATGGCAGGTTATTCGGAACCGGGGCATGTATTGGAAGCGGCGGCATATGAGAATGCCGATGAGCAGCAGAAGGATTATGCCAGCGTATTGGCGTCGGCACCCCATCACGCTTACAGTAAGAAATGCATGTACTGCAATCATTGTAAGCCATGCCCGGCAGGAATTGATATTGCCATGGTCAATAAGTTATATGATCTGGCGGAAATGCAGGATTCAGTGCCTTCTTCTGTCAGGGCGCATTATATGGCATTGGAGAAAAATGCCTCTGACTGTATTGCATGCGGCGGCTGTGAAACCAGATGCCCTTTTGGGGTGGAAATTGTAGAGAGAATGCGCAGGACCAGAGAATTATTTCAGGGTAATGTGTGATCAGGAAAATATCTGATTGGAGGGGAACAATCATATGATAAGTCCAAAAGATTCCTATGCTGCGAAAGCCGCAGCGTTATTGGAGAAGGAAAATCTGTTCTCGGCAGAGGAGATATCTTTGATCGAAGATTATCTCTGTGGAGAGGCAGGGGATGAGGCGCTGGCTGAGATCGGCTACCGGGATCTGTCCGAGGCGGCGCAGCCGCTGGCTGTCAATAATATCTACATGAACATGCTGGAAAAAGGGATGCTTGATGAGGCGAAGAGATTGGAGGATTTACTTTTTGCCGCTGGTGAGGCCAGCTGCTATAAGATGTTTTCTCTCTTGACTTATCGATCCAAAGAGCATTGTATTATGCTGGAACCGGCGAAAAAGGCGGCAGTGTATGCTTCGCTTATGAGCCAGAGCATCAATGAGCTGAAAACATATCATTTGGAAAAGTTGATTGCAGATGCGCAGGAGAAGCCAGAGCATCTGAAGAAAGCGATGGAATACCAAGGGGTATCATTCAGCGGTATGTTTATTCTGCTGACGGCATATTTTTATGTCAAATATCCGGAAGTGCGGGAGGGGATGGCACTGGAAGAGGAGGATGTCTCCCTGATGATGCAGTATGAGGAATTGATTGCAGACAGTCTTCCCCGAATTTATCCTTCCGGGTTTTCTCAACAGGATGCGGATGTAATTGTGTCTGCGGTACTGAAAGACAGGGTGGATGATAGGATATTGAGGTTAGCGGGCCGAAGTGTGTATACGGACAGATTTTTTCTCAAGCTCCTTGTTGGAACTGCTTTTGTGAATCATGAATTGTCCGTTGTATTGAAGAATGCAGTGTCCATATGCCTGTCGGCCAACTGGGAGCTTGCATTGAATTACATAGATGAAATGGATCTGCGGGGAGGCATAAGCAGGTCAGCGGATCATTTTGCCGAAATGTTCCATATGGATAACAGGAAATTTATTCAGTGGGCGGCAGAGCACAAGAAGCTGCAGGTTTTAATGAAGCAGTTCGGAAGCCACCAGGAAGTATTTATGGAGTGCATGGATTCTGCCGACTATGATACTGCCTATCAGCTGATGGCAAATGTAGTGAAGAAGAAGGATCCGGACCTGTTCAGGAAGAGAACAGCGGGAGAAATCGGCAGACAGCAGTCCAAATTGATTGACGTGTTTGTCCGGAGCGCCTACAGCCAGTCGGCAATGAATGACATCAGGAAATATCTAAGCGGCGAAGGGGGCATTGAGCATGTATATGCCTGTAAGGATATCTTAATACAGGATTATCAGTGGTCCATGAGGGTTCGAAATGCGCTGGAAAGTTATCAGGCAAGTTATGGTTATGACGCGCTGCACAATCGTTGTGAAACTTTGCTCTTAGCTGCCCATGGATTCTCGCTTTATCGGGATTTCCTTGACAACAGGCGCAAAGTGATGGAAGACGAGGTAAAGAGAGTATTTGCGGCGGCGGATTCAGAGGGACTGAATCTGGCGTGTCAGCTGGATGGGTATGCCTATATTGTTGAGTACGATTATGATTTAGAGTGGACGAATGGATTTGAAGAGGCGGCATTGGGCATATTCAGGCGATACCTTGAAGAAAGACGGGAGGAAATGCTGTCTGCATTTCAAGGGGCAGGGAGGCTGGGCCGACGCTTCGGGTTAATTGTTTTGGCGGAACATGCGGATGAGAATAAGGACATCATTTTAAGCTTTGCACAGGATTCCACTAAATCGGTAAGAGAGAGATTGCTGGATATCCTGTACGGGCAGAAGAATTGGAATAAGGAAATCATCGGTCTGCTTTCTGCAAAAAAGGCTGCGGAAAGAGAGACGGCGATACGTGTGCTGGCCAGGTGGAGGGATGAGGCGGCACAGGCCGGAAATGAAATCTCTGTCATGTCTCTGGAAGAGTGCAGCCGGATTCTGACACAGGCGCTGGAAGCAGAAAAGAATGGGAAGGTCAGAGCGCTTCTGGAAAGTGTGCTGCATATTGATGAAGAGACGGCCCAAGGCAGCCGGGGCGGTTCCCTGGATGAGCTGGTGAAGGAGCTTCATAAGGGTAATAAAAAACGCTCCCTTGCATGGGCGTATGAGACGCCGTTTTCCAAGGTCCGCAAACAAGACGGTACGGAGGCGGACGAGGCGTATCTGCAGGCAATTTTCCTCTGCTACTGCGCTATGTCGCCCTGCGGCGTCAACCAGAGTGCAGCAGCCCTGGCAAAGGATCTGGACGAGAGGGAATTTGGGGTATATGTGAATGAGCTGTTTGATAAATGGATGGCGGCAGGAGCGGAAGCCAAGAAGAGATGGGTGCTCTATGCATCGGCAATCCATGGGGGCGACGATATTGTGAAGAAGCTCCACTACCACATCCAGGAATGGCCCCAGGAAGCCAGGGGAGCCATTGCCTCGGAGGCAGTGCAGGCCCTCGCCTTAAGCCCCAGGCCCCAGGGGCTGTTAATTGTTGACGGAATATCGCGCAAGTTCAAATTCAAGCAGGTGAAGGCGGCGGCCGTGAAAGCATTGGAATTTGCGGCATCCCAGCTGGGAATCACCACGGAGGAGCTGGCGGACAGGATTGTGCCGAACCTTGGATTTAATGAGA
This sequence comes from uncultured Acetatifactor sp., assembly GCA_910584435.1. GTDB lineage: Bacteria > Bacillota > Clostridia > Lachnospirales > Lachnospiraceae > Acetatifactor. The sequence continues at coordinate 3,851 of CAJUAP010000010.1, read as the reverse complement.
ACATGCAGCGGATATTCGATTACGGGGAGCGTAAATTCACCGTGGCCATTACCCCGGCCCTGGAGATAGAGGTATTTGACGAGAACGGGAAGAAGCTGAAGAACCTGCCTGCCCCCGGCAAAAAGGACGATGAGGCGAAGGCGGCGGCAGCGTATGAAGAATTCAAGCAGATGAAGAAGCAGATGAAGACCACGGTATCCAGCCAGAAGATGCGTCTTGAGATGGCGCTGTCCACGGAGCGTCAGTGGAGTGTGCAGGCATGGAAGGATTTATTTGTGAAGAATCCCATTATGCACCAGTTTGCCATCGGTTTAATCTGGGGAGTGTATGAGGACAGGAAGCTGGTGTCCAGTTTCCGGTACATGGAGGACGGCTCCTTTAATACGGAGGAGGAAGAAGAATTTACACTGCCGGAGGATGTACAGTCCGCAGACTATGGCCGGCAGACAGACCATGGCCAAGAGGCAGACCATGAACAGCAGGTGGGCGATGGGCAGTTTACCGGCGATGGCAAATTTACCAGCCGAGGCCGATTTATCGGCCTTGTGCACCCGATCGAATTATCAGAGGAATCATTGAAGACCTGGAAGGAACAGCTGGAAGACTACGAAATTGTCCAGCCCATAGAGCAGCTTGACCGCCCTGTGTATTACAGGACGGAGGAGGAAGGAAAAGAGAAAGAGCTTGACAGATTCGGAGGAATTATCGTCAATGACTTGTCCTTAAGCGGAAAAATGATGGCCCAGGGGTGGTATCGCGGTGAAACGGAAGACGGAGGAAGTTTCTTCACATACTATAGGGAAGACAGAGAACTGGGTTTGGGCGCAGTACTCTATTTCTCAGGTACATATGTGGGAGGATTGAATGAGGATGTGACGGTATACGAGATTCGGTTCTTCAGGTCAGGAAATCTGTCCACATGGAGCTATGACAGGGAGGTTGAAAGCAAGTCCTGCTTATTATCGGAGGTACCGGAGAGGTATTTCAGCGAGGTTGTGCTGCAGACAGCCAAGGCAACGGCTGCCGGTAAAGAGAAGAATGAGAACTGGAAGAAAAGAAGATAGGAAAAATTTAATTGTAGGAGGAGAGGTAAAATGATAAGATCCAAAGATAACTATGCGGCAAAGGTTGTAGAACAATTGGAGAAAGAGAATTTATGCTCGTCAGATGAATTATCCGTCATTGAGGAGTATCTGTGTGGGGATGTGGGAGATGAGGTGCTGGATAAGTTCAGTTATCGTGATCTGTCCAATATGGCAGAGCCGCAGATAATCAATGATGTCTATGCAAATCTGTTGGGAAAGGGAAGGAACGAGGATGCCAGGAGATTGGAGGAAATTATGTTTGCAATGGGTGAGGCCAGCTGCTATAAGATGTTTTCGCAGCTGGCGTTCAATCCGCAGCGTTCCCAGGATAGTCGGCCGTCACTGGAACCAGCGAAATTTGCGGCAGTTCAGGCTTCTATTCTGGGAAAAACTGAATATTTCTTAAGAAAGCAGCAGTTCATGCGAATGATAGAAAATGTGCAGAAACAGCCGGAGTGCCTGAAGAAAGCCATTCAATATCGGACAGGAACCTCATCTAATGGTACACTTGTTCTGTTGGCAGCGTATTTCTATCTCAAATATCCTAAAGTGGAAAAAGGAATGGTATTGGAAGGGGAAGATGCCGCATTGATGCAGCAGTATGAGAATCTGGCGGTGGAGAGTATTCCGCAAATCTATGTGGGCAATATACAGGCGCAGGATGTGGATGAGATTATGACTGCTGTGAAGGAAGACAGACTGGATGAGCGTATCTTAAGCATAGCAGACTACCATGGAGTAACGAGTAATCTTATGTTATGTATTCTTGGGGGAACCGTGTTTGTGAATCATGGGCTGTCATCTATATTGAGGAATGTTGTATCCATATGTCTTGCCGCCGATTTTGAGACTGCGCTGGATTATATAGAAACAATTGATCTTCGAAGAGACCTGATGGGGGATGTGGGGAGCAATTTTGACGCGATATTCCATGTGGACAGCATGGATTATATTGATTGGGCCGCAAGGTGCCGTAAAGTGACTATTTTGGAGAAGCAGTTTGCCAGAAACCAGGATGCTTTTTTGAAATATATGGACGATGCGGAGTATTCTATTTACAATGTCATGGTTCCTATTGTAAAAAAGAAGGCGCCGGAATTGTTTAAAAAGAGGATGAGCGGAGAGGGAACCAAGCAGCAGTCCAAACTGATTGATGCATTTGTCAGAAGTGCAAGCAACCAGCTGCAGCCGGCAGCGGACGATATCAGGAAATATTTAAGCGAAGGCGGTATTGAACATGTATATGTCTGCAGAGATATACTGAAGAACTGCAGCTACTGGGCAAGCAATGCCTGCAAGATGCTCAGGTCTTATCAGGCAAATTATGGCTGCGATGCTCTCAGCGACCGATGCGAGACATTGATGCTGGCCAGCAACGGATTTTCTCTTTATCGTGATTTTGTTGATATTGACGGAAATGTGAATGAAGCGCAGGTAAAGAGGGCATTTGCAGCGGCGGATGCGGAAGGGCTGAATATAGCAGTACAGTTAGACGGGTGTGTCTATATTTTGGAATATGGTTATGCTCAAAAATGGACAGATGCATTTAAAAATACGGCAAAAGAAGTGTTCAGGGACTATCTTGTGAAGAAGCGGGAGGAAACACTGGCGGCATTTAAAGCAGCGGGAAGTTCAGGCAGGAGCTTTGGATTGGGCATTATGGCGGAGCATGCCCAGGAGAATAAGGAAATTATTTTAAACTTTACCCAGGATTCGGCCAAGTCAGTGAAGGAACCCCTGCTTGGTATTCTGTATCAGCAGAAAGGCTGGGAGGAAGAGATTGTGGCGCTGTTATCCTCTAAAAAGGCGGGGGATAGGGATATAGCCATCCGTGTATTGGCAAAATGGAAGGAGGAAGGAGATACAGCTCTGTCGGATAAATATACGCAGATTCTGTCCCGGGCGTTGGAAACAGAAAAGAATGCCAAGGTCAAAGCACTGCTGGAAGGGGTTCTGCATATGAGTGTGGCATCGTCCGAAGAGAGCAGGGTCGTCACCCTGGATGAGCTGGTGAAGGAGCTTCATAAGGGAAATAAGAAACGATCTATTGCATGGGCGTATGAGACACCGTTTTCCAAGGTCCACAAAAAAGACGGTACGGAGGCGGACGAGGCGTATCTGCAGGCGATTTTCCTCTGTTACTGCGCTATGTCGCCCTGCGGTGTCAACCAGAGTGCAGCAGCCCTGGCAAAGGATCTGGACGAGAGGGAGTTTGGAGTATATGTGAATGAGCTGTTTGACAAATGGATGGCGGCAGGAGCGGAAGCCAAGAAGAGATGGGTGCTCTATGCATCGGCAATCCATGGGGGCGACGATATTGTGAAGAAGCTCCACTACCACATCCAGGAATGGCCCCAGGAAGCCAGGGGAGCCATTGCCTCGGAGGCAGTGCAGGCCCTTGCCTTAAGCCCGAAGCCCCAGGGATTGTTAATTGTAGATGGAATATCGCGCAAGTTCAAATTCAAGCAGGTGAAGGCTGCTGCCGTGAAAGCATTGGAATTTGCGGCATCCCAGCTGGGAATCACCACCGAGGAGCTGGCGGACAGGATTGTGCCGAACCTTGGATTTGATGAGAACATGCAGCGGATATTTGATTACGGGGAGCGGAAGTTTACCGTGGCCATTACCCCGGCCCTGGAGATAGAGGTATTTGATGAGAACGGCAAGAAGCTGAAGAACCTGCCTGCCCCCGGCAAGAAGGACGATGAGGTGAAGGCGGCGGCAGCGTATGAAGAATTCAAGCAGATGAAGAAGCAGATGAAGACC
>CAJUAP010000009.1 GCA_910584435.1 uncultured Acetatifactor sp. | reverse complement strand
TCACCTCGATTATTGCATTTTTCGCATTGATAATACCATATTTTCACTTCACATTCAATAGGGAGTGTGATTTAATATAGCATATAGCCCGACAGGGTTATATTGCTAACAGAGTCTGTCAGTGGTGGCGGGCATATTTTTTAGATAAGGGTTAGCACTCAAAAGACAAGAGCGCTAACAATAAGCGGAAAGGAAGGTAACAGGAATGAAATTAAGACCATTAGGCGACAGGGTGATTTTAAAGTATCGGGAAGCGAAAGAAAAAACACAGTCAGGCATTTTCCTGCCAGGCAGTGCAAAGGAGAAACCGCAGGAATATTAAATTATTAGGACGGGAAGGGGGAAATGGAATGAGGATTTATGCTATTGAAGTTTCTTCTGCAGATGAACTGAGGGAATTGACCAGCACTGTGAACCGGTTTCCCTGTGGTGTAAACCTGAAAAACGGGTTCGGCTGTATAGACTGTAAAAGCCTGATGGGAGTTTTACAGATGGGTTGTTTCCGCGACATGACACTGGAAATGATCGGGGAGGATACGGACTGTGACGCATTGGAAAATGAACTGGCTGCATTCTTTCCCATCAGTTTGAAGAAGGCGATGTGACTTATGGATGGAAAACAGTGTGCCGGTTCTGTTCTGGGGCTGGCAAATCAGATAAAAAGGGTATTTGATACGACGACAGGACGCTGCGGTACGCAGGTGAGGATTCTGAACTTTGTCCTGGTGTCGTATCCTGACAGGGAAATTTATCAGAAGGATATAGAGGAAGAACTGAACATGAGGAGTGCATCTATTTCCACGCTTTTGAAGAAAATGGAGGCACAGGACTTTATCCGCAGGGAAAAGGTTTCCTATGATGACCGCTTGAAAAAGATACTGCCAACCAGCCATACAGTGGAAATGAAGGAGCAGGTTGAGCGGCATGTTACCCTGCTGGAAAAACGGCTTACAGCAGGCATTGGGGAAGAAGAACTGAAGGTTTTTTCCGATGTGCTGGAAAGAATGCAGGAAAATATGGAACTGACGGAAAAAGGAGACAGATACGGATAGGATAGGGTTCCTGAAATAATGGTATGAATGAGGAGGTAAATTTAAAAATGTTTTTTCAAATATTGATTAGTATGTGTGCGAAGCACGCGCGGGGGTGTAAAAAATGAGTACAACAGTAACAAAAACGAATCCGCTTGGTACAGAACGGATCGGAAAGCTGGTTCTTACGTTTGCCGTGCCAAGTATTATTTCCATGGTGGTCAACGCACTTTACAACATCGTTGACCAGATTTTTATCGGACAGGGAGTAGGGTATCTTGGTAATGGCGCTACCAATGTCGTCATGCCGATGACAGTGATTGCAATCGCCTTAAGTCTGCTGATCGGTGACGGCGCGGCGGCATACCTGAGCCTGAAACTGGGTGAGGGGGATGAAAAGTCCGCGGCAAGAGGCATCGGGTGTTCCATATCGGTCATGGCAATCGCGGGCATTATTCTCTGTGTCCTGTTCCAGTTATTTCTGGAACCGTTGTGCAGACTGTTTGGGGCGACAGAAGACATTCTGCCTTATGCAATGGAGTACGGGCGGATCATTTCCTATGGAATCCTGTTTTCCTCCATTGACTCCGGCATGGCAGGCATGATCCGTGCGGATGGCAGCCCGAAATACAGCATGGCAGGGCTGCTGGCGGGATGTATCACCAACATCATCCTTGACCCGATTTTTATTTTTGTTTTCCACTGGGGCGTAAAAGGAGCAGCATGGGCGACGATTGCGGGACAGATCCTGAATGCTTTCCTGTATCTTGCCTATATCCGGAAATTTAAGAGCATCCGGCTGGATAAGGAATGTTTCCGTATCTCCGGTAAAGTTATGGCAAAGGTCAGCAGCCTTGGCATATCCAGCTTCATCACACAGATTGCCATTGTGCTGGTGATGGCGGTTACAAACAACATTCTGGTATCCTATGGTGCGGAGTCCAAATACGGTGCAGAAATCCCGCTGACAACTATCGGCATTACCATGAAGGTAAACCAGGTTGTCTCGGCAGTCCTGCTTGGACTGGCAACAGGGGCGCAGCCCATCTTTGGCTACAATTACGGAAGCGGGCAGAAGGACAGGGTAAAGCAGGCATACCGTATCATACTGACTGCATCAACAATCATGTTGATTCTGGCGTTTTTTGTGTTCCAGTTTGCGCCCATGAGCATTGTCAGGCTCTTTGGCTCGGAGTCAGAGCTGTACAATGAGTTTGCGGTGAAATGTTTCCGGATCTTCCTTCTGGCGTGTCCGATTAACGGGCTGCAGATGGCAACAGGTGTCTTCTTCCAGTCCATTGGCAGACCTACACAGGCAACGATTCTTTCGCTGTCCAGACAGGTCGTGTACCTGCTCCCGGCAACAATCCTGCTTCCGATGGCATTAGGGGTGGAAGGCGCGCTGTGGGCAGGTCCGCTGGCAGATGTGCTGGCATTTATAACAACTCTGGTCATGTTGAAATTATATTGGAAAAAAATTTAGGAGGAATTTAATCTATGCAGGGAAGAGTCATTACAATCAGCAGACAGTGTGGAAGCGGTGGACACAGTATCGGGAGCGAGCTGGCAAAAAGGCTGGATGTTCCGTTCTATGATAAAGAGATCATAGAAATGACGGCTAAGGAAAGCGGTTTTCACCCACAGTTTGTAGAGGAAAAGGGGGAGCACATGGAAAGCAGTATGCTCTTCAACCTGGCAAGGCATCTGTCCTATGCGGGACGGGGAAGCTATGAGGAGTACCAGCCATTACAGGATCAGCTTTATTTTGCGCAGGCAAGGATTATAAAAGAGCTGGCAGAAAAAGGACCATGCGTGATTGTGGGAAGATGTGCAGACTATATTCTGCGGGACAGAAAGGATGTTTTGAATGTCTTTATCCATGCGGATATGAAATTTAAAAAGGAACGCTGTATGGAGAGAGGGCAGTTTACAGAGGGAAATACGGAAGATTTGATTACCCGGAGGGACAAACTGCGTGCGGACCATTACCGGTACTATACAGACCGGAAATGGGGGAACTCATTCAATTACCACTTATGTCTGGACAGCAGCGTGTTTGGTATTGAAACATGTGTTTCCATGATTGAAGATGCTTTGATAAGTATGTATCAGGATTTGTAAGGCAGGAAATGTGTTTTAGGGATGATTGAAAACAGGAGGCATTTATGTTTAAGACACTTTTGAAACAGATTGGGGATTATAAAAGGGATACCATCCTTACTCCGGTACTGGTCATTCTGGAAGTTATCATGGAGGTCATAATCCCGATGATGATGGCGGCAATCATAGATTACGGGCTGAAAGGGCAGAACCTGAAAACGGTGTGCCTGATTGGCATGACAATGATTGTGATGGCAGGGCTGGCATTATTTTTCGGTGTGGAATCCGGGAAGACGGCATCCAGCGCCAGCTCCGGCTTTGCCATGAACCTGAGGCAGACCATGTATGAAAGGATACAGACCTTTTCCTTTTCCAACATAGATAAGTTTTCCACGGCAGGGCTCGTACCAGGATGACCACAGACGTGACGAACGTGCAGCAGGCGTTCCAGATGTCCATCCGCATCTGTGTGAGGGCGCCGATTATGCTGGTCAGTGCGATGGTGATGACATTTCTGATCCATCCCCGTTTTGCCCTGATTTTTCTGGCAGTCATTCTTTGTCTGGCCGTGGTGCTTGCCCTGATTTCATCAAAGGCCAACCCGACTTTAAGGAAGGTGTTCCATGAATATGATGAACTGTATGAATCCGGTGCCCACGCCGTGGTTTACAGGCTGGCAAATACTTCTCCGATTGGCGCCTGTATCAGCAGATCTGCGAAGGAGTCCCTTGGCGTGGGGGCTTTATTAATTACAACAAGCTTATCTCCGTTGAAGTAGTCAATTAACCCTGCGGCAGGATAAACAGCCAGGGAAGTGCCGCCGATAATCAGCACTTTTGCATCATGAATATAGCGCATGGCATCGGTCATGGTTCTGGAATTCAAGCCTTCTTCGTAGAGAACAACATCAGGTTTTACAGAACCGCCGCATTTCTCACATTTTGGCACACCTGTTGTATTCATAATGTATTGTACATCATGGAATTGTCCGCATTCTTCACAATAGCTGCGGAGTACGGAACCGTGAAGTTCCAGAACGTTTCTGCTTCCGGCGGCCTGGTGGAGCCCGTCGATATTCTGAGTGATAACGGCTTTCAGCTTGCCGTCTGCTTCTAACTCCGCCAGCTTTAAGTGGGCAGCGTTTGGCTTCGCGTCCGGAAAAAGCATTTTATTGCGGTAAAAACGGTAAAATTCGACGGGCTTTCTGGAATAAAAAGTATGGCTTAGAATGGTTTCCGGGGGATAATCATATTGCTGGTGGTAGAGGCCGTCCACACTTCTGAAATCAGGGATGCCGCTTTCCGTAGAAACGCCGGCACCGCCGAAAAATACAATATTATCATATTTTTGTATGATTGCTTTCAATTCTGCAAGGGCTTCGCTATAATTTGTCATAGTATCTCCTTTCAGGGCAATGTGTTTAAGGAGGGCTGAACAGAGTCCGGACGCTTTTCAGTTGATTTCTTTGATATTTTTCTCCAGCAGTTTTCTGGCAATCATGATTTGATGTCCGCAGCCTTTGCACTTCAGACGGAAATCCGCACCGGCTCTGAGTACTTCCCATTCTCTGCTTCCGCAGGGATGCTGTTTTTTTAATTTAACAATATCACCTACATTGATATCCATTTCAATCTCCCTATCTGAATCGTTTTCTCGGAATGTTTTCATCTATGTATGGGAAACCGTGAATCTTCAAGAAGCTTCCCGGTATCCGTCAGGATGGTCATATGTCGTATCATATTGGAGCTACGCGCTTCGTAGAATCCCTGCAGAGGCGCTTATAAATTAGTCAGCATGAAATCTTTTATGACACCCAGAAATTCCCTCAGCAGATTGTTTGGCGCCATTCCTGGGACGGAACCGGCAGCCAAGCCTTCTGCATTGCAGTATCCCTGTTTCCTGGCGATGGCCAATGTGCGGAATACATGAAAATTATTCGTTACAATAACCACGCTGTCATTGGTTTTGTCAAGAAAGGCGCTGCTGAATACAAGGTTCTCGTAGGTATTGGAAGATTTGTCCTCCAATATAATGCGGCTTTCATCAATTCCGGCATTTATCAGGTATTCCCGCATTCCCGCAGCCTCTGATATTGCTTCATTGCTTCCCTGGCCGCCCGATACAATTACTTTTGTATCAGGGTTCACAGCAAGGTATGCGGCTGCTTTATCCAGGCGGCGGCGCAGAACCTCGCTGGGACCGCTGCTTTTCCATTGTGCACCTAACACAATACAGAAATCTGCACCGGGTTTTCCGGCAGCATTGTACTGTGCCAGAATCAGCCATTCAATTACACAGAACAGAAGAAGCCCCAGCCAGAAAATGACGGCACAGGTATTTTTGATCCACTTAGGAATTGCGTTCATCAGCTTTCTATTGCCTAAAACAGCGCTGAGACAGAGAAATACAATTCCCATGCCTCCCCATATCAGGAAAAAATAAGTGCCAAAGCCGACAAGTGCAATTCCCCCGCAATAGAGAATACAGGCTGTGCCTGACAGGCCGAAGAGACAGGAGCGTATGGTATATTTATTTATTTTATTGCCTCTTTGTTCCAGGCGAATTACTTTATGACTTTTCTCAAAAGGTATTAAATCATGATATTCGTCTTTTTTTCTTCTCTTCATATTTTTTTATCATTTCTTTTCTCATAAATAAATCCTATTCGGATGTGTTGGTTGTATATAAAACATTATGCCATTATGCTTTTATGTTATACCATAAATTTGTGCGCTTCAGCGTACATGGAATCATGGTATCCATGGTTCTCGCCGTTACAGGTCGAGAATAGGATTTGCAATTCAGAATGATAGTTTCGCCATGTCATGTATATGGTTTTATGATACCATCATATGAGAATATTATAACATATAGGAATTATTTCTCTCAATACTCCTCGGCCTTCTAGTTTCTTAAAATTTTTTTAAATCTGTTTATGATTGCTTTGGAACTTGACAGATATGCGCCATGGTAGTATTATTATATTTACTAAATCCTATTTGAATAGTAGGAAATAAAAGGATAAAGGAGAGTTATTATGGGAAAAATTTTTGAAAGCGCAACGGAATTAATTGGGCATACTCCCTTACTGAAGGTAAAAAATTATGCAAAAGCGAAGGAAATTGAGAACGTAACTCTGCTTGTAAAACTGGAGTATTTGAATCCGGCCGGGAGTGTTAAGGATAGAGTTGCCCTGGCTATGATTGAAGATGCGGAGAGGAAAGGTATTTTGAAACCGGGGGCAACGCTGATAGAGCCTACATCCGGCAACACCGGAATCGGATTGGCAAGTGTGGCAGCAGCAAAGGGATACCGCACAATTCTGACATTGCCGGAGACAATGAGTGTGGAGAGAAGGAATCTGTTAAAGGCTTATGGTGCGGAACTAGTGTTGACAGAAGGCCCCAAAGGGATGAAAGGAGCCATTGACAAGGCAGAAGAATTGCGGCAGTCCATTCCCGGCGCAGTCATCCTGGGGCAGTTTGATAATTCAGCCAATCCTGCAGTCCATGCAGCAGCAACGGGACCTGAAATATGGGAGGATACGGATGGCAGGGTAGATATTTTTGTTGCAGGGGTGGGCACGGGAGGCACCATAACCGGTGTTGGGGCTTACTTAAAATCCAAGAATCCCAGGATTAGAGTTGTCGCAGTGGAACCGGCAGATTCGCCTGTGCTCTCCGGCGGCCGGCCGGGACCTCATAAGCTTCAGGGAATCGGCGCGGGTTTTGTCCCTTCCGTATTGAATACCCAGGTATATGATGAAATTGTCACTGTTACCACGGAGGAAGCTTTCTCAACAGGACGTTTGATTGCTCAGAAGGAAGGTATTCTGGTGGGAATTACTTCCGGTGCAGCTCTTTCCGCAGCGGCACAGCTGGCTCAGAAATCCGAGAATGCCGGGAAAACCATTGTGGCGCTTCTGCCGGATTCAGGAGACAGATATTTGTCCACGCCGATGTTTACGGAAGCCTGATGCGGGAGCAGGTAATTACAAGCCATAATGCAACAGGAGGAAGATATGCAGCACAAGCCGTAATGTAACAGGAGAAAGATATGTAGGCACAAGCAGCAATGAAACAGGAGAAATCAATGAAAATATCAACAAAGGGCAGATATGCGGCCAGGGTTATGCTGGATTTGGCGGTAAATAATACAGGTGAGTGTATTAAAGTAAAAGAGATTGCAGCCAGGCAGGGTATTTCCGAGAAATATCTGGAGCAGATTATTGCTGTGCTGCATAAGGCTGGTTATGTGACAAGTGCTCGGGGCGCACAGGGGGGGTATCGGCTGGCAAAAGACCCGAAAGAATTTACCATAGGAATGATACTGCGTTTGACAGAAGGTTCCATGGCGCCTGTAACATGCCTGGAAGAAGGCGCTGTGGAATGTGAACGTTGTGATACTTGTGAGACGCTGGATGTATGGCGGGATATTTATAAGGCTGTAAACCAGGTGATCGACAATGTGACCATAGCGGATTTGGTGGAAAAGCGCAGGAAACGTCAGGATAACACCATATAGCGCATTGTATTTTGAGGCGTCTGCGTTGTTCTCATGGTTATGGACTTTCATAAATCAATGTACGTGTATATTTGCATTTTAGAGTGTCTGTGTGGCTCCCGCAGTCGGGGAGCCGGGGCAGCAATTTTGCGGCATGTCGGGACTGCTGTGAGCCGGGCGGACAAGTCGGGAATTAGCGGCTTCCTATTCGTTTGGCCAATACCCCGAGGGTAAGAATCCAATGTGCCGAAAGAGCACATACAGCCATGCTATGCCGCAGAACTGCTATTTGGTCAGTATGCCGGGGGACTCTGCGTCTCATCCCTGCGGTAAATGCACAGGGAATTTTCCAGCTTCAGGGTGTCCAGCAGTTCTCTGCCTTCCATTCCCCTGCGGTAGAGCTGCAGGGTGCCGATACCGTTGGCACCGGCCCATAAGGGCTGCTTTGAGAGCCGGCTGTCCGGAGATTCATATCGTAAATGCAGCATTTCTTCTTTTTTACAGCTTCCGGAGAGCTTTAACACGGCATTTCTGCTGCGGGCAAGGATGTGCCATATGAAACGCCTGTCTGTTTCTTTCACATCCCACTTACACTTGGTAAATTCAAAATCTTCTCCCATATAAGTCAATTGCAGCAGGAATCTGCGCCTGAAAGGAAAGCAGAGGAACCGGGGACAGAATCCGCTCACCGCCAGGACGGAGTGACGAAGTTCTTTGCCGGTTCGCTGGCTGGTGAGTTTTCCACAGGCGAACTGAAACCAGGGATTGTTGAAACAGCGCCCCCAGTGTTTGTCAGCGTAGCCGTAACTAAGTTCCGGGGTAACTTCGTAGGATGTGCCGTCTAAAATGACGCTGCCGCGAAAAAAGCTGCGGATGCCCTCTCCGTGCCAATAGCTGTCAAGAAGGTGCAATGCCTGGAAAAGTCTGCCGCCCAGGATGCCGGTGTGGCAGGAGGCGGCCTTGGACACTTCCAGCTCCCATTTCATATATCCTCCATCAGTCATCAGAGAGCGGTGCCTGGCCTTTCCGGGTGTTACGCTTACAAAACCTGTCAGCTTGTTCTCGCTGTAAAAGCAGGTTCCTTCCTGGATGCCTTCTGCAGAGTAAGATTTCTCGTCCGCCGCTTGAGTACTGACCTGCATTACCAGAGGGCTTCCTGCAGTCTGCAGGGATGATATGGGATAAAAGACATGGAGCTGTCTGCCGTCTTCCCCGTTTTCGTCAGGAAATGCACCGGCTTTTATCATGACATAAGAGGGTTTCATACCGCGTTTTCTGTAATAGGGGTGCTGGCCAAGGATGGGGCGGCTGCTTCCAAGGCCCGGATTTATGATAAAGAATTCGACAAAAAAAGTGCGGGCTTTTCCAGTCTGCACATTTATGCCCGAAAAGGAATGCCACCAGCGCATATATCCTTTTCTTGCGAAAGAGCCCTGCAGTATACATGAATTTCTCGTCAGGTCAGACAGATTCATAAGCATCTCATTTCTTCAAGATAGTGTTTTCATTGGAATCAATGTTTGGTATATACTCACGAGCGATAAAATCTGGTATTGACTCACAGCGTCTGCCGCTCGTGAGCCGGGCAGCATGGCAGATTTCAGCGGCCATTGGTATAAATTATTGATATCATAATACCATATATAGGAAAAGTCAAGAGTATCGTATTTGAAATTTGCGTTGTTGCTGTTCGCTTGTCATTACCGCGAGGTATTTTCATGCGTATTTTGCATGGATAATCCCAGGCTGTGCGCGAAATCGCCGTTTTTGCGATTTCTGTGCCTAAAGCCTCCGCAGAAGGCTTCACAGTACAGTCAGGTCTGTTATGCCTTTACTTTTGGGAGGAAACTGGGTACAATAAAATAGAAACGTAAGGCAGGAAAAGGTGGAAACTGCAGGATTGCAGAAGTCATGCGGCATAGGAAGCCGATGGGAGGTGGCATTATGGAAAAGCAGAGAGTGTGCGGAGGAATTGTGGTAGAAGAATTGAACCCGACATTTCTGTTCACCTGGAAGGGAACCAGGCGGAGAGACAGGGATGAAGGGAATTATCATAGCCACGACCATGGTGAAATTGCGTTTATCATTTCCGGCGTGGGGAGATACCGTATTGAGGATAAAGTGTATCTGGTACAGGAAGGAGATCTGCTGATACTGAATCCCGGCGTGAGGCATGAGGCCTTGTGCTGTCATGAGGCCGAACTGCCTGCCACAGAGTTCTTCGTAGGGTTCTCCGATATTCAATTTCCAGGATTCCCGGCAAATTTCCTGCCGGAACCGGACGGGGAGTGTATTATCCACACTGCGGGGGATCTGCGGCAGAGGCTGTTTAAGATATGCACCGCTATGGAAATGGAGAATGCGGTGTGCAGACAGGGACGGTATTTCATGCTGAAAGCATATCTGATGCAGCTTATACTCCTGGTGATCCGGGAGCAATGTGAAGCCATTGAGAGAGTGGGGGGGTATGCCTTTGAGTCTGCCAATAAGAAATATGTGGTGGAACAGATTGTGAATTATTTTGAAGACCATTACAATGAGAAAATTTCGCTGGATCAGATTGCGGAAAATATGTATCTCAGTCCCTATTATGTATCCAGAATCTTCAAGAGCGAGACCGGAAATGCACCCATTCATCATTTGATTAAGATTCGCCTGGAGAAGGCGAAAGAATTGTTGGAAGGGGGATATGGGGGAAACATCCAGGAGGTGGCGGCCATGGTTGGGTATGAAGACGCGTATCATTTCAGCAAGCTTTTCAAGAAGCATTTCGGTATTCCGCCCTCCCAGGCGCGGCGGAATGGCTCGTTGTAGTGCTTGGAAAAATTTTCATAAAACGTCATGTTCTTTTTCGGCATAATGTTTTAATGTAACATAGGGATAGTCCATTGCAGGAAATAGATGCGAGGTGCCGTTATGCTGCCGGACGCATAAGCAGGAACCGCTGTGAGGGTGGATTTGGCTGCTTATGTGTATCAGGCAGATGCAGAGGGGGCGATGCCCACAACATGCAGAGGGAATGCATCTGGGCTGCCTTGCATGTTACATTTGGTTTACATAAAAGGGGATTGTTATGAGGAAAGCGGAATATGGCAGACAGTTTTATCAGTTTTTTCGGAAATTGCGGAAGGAGAGGGGAGTTACATTACAGCAGCTTTGTTATGGACTGTGCAGCATGGGAGCGGTACAGAGTATGGGTGAGAAGGGGGATTGGATGCCGGATATACTGCTGCAGGATTGCCTGATGGAACGGATGGGCATAGTGGAGGAGGATTATGTCAATCTGCTGAATCAGGAAGAGTATCGGCACTGGGAGGCCAGAATGCAGATACTGCACTGCATTACCTTTGGTGAAACAGAACGGGCGGAAGCATTGCTGGGAGCATATGAGGAAACCTGTGACATCAATAAACCGCTGGAAAGACAGTTTTACCTCGCCATGAAGGCGCAGGTCAGGCGGAGCCGGGGAGGTTCCGGAGAGGAATTATCCGCATTGTTTGAAGAGGCGGCGGGAATGACAGTACCCCGAGAAGCCTGGGGGAAATTGTCAAAGCTGGCATTGTCGGTGAAAGAATTGAACCTGCTTCTGGAAGCGGAAAAATACCAAAGGGAGGGGGAACGTCCGCAGCGGTATCGGGAGGTGGCAGATTATATTGAGGGAAGTGGGATGGAGAATATTGCCAGGGTGAGGATATATCCCAAGGCGGTATACTTTATGTGCCGCTGTATGCTGCAGAACCGCAGGGAGGATGCGGAATGGGACGGGGAGGCGCTTCTTGGGTATTGCCGCAGGGCGGTGGCATTGCTGCGTCAAAATAAAAGGATGTATTATTTGTGGGAGATATTGGATCTGATGGGGAAGCTGGCGGCGCTTACTGCGGAGAAAATGCGGGGCAGGGGACAGGGGGAGAAAGTGCAGGCTCTGGAAGTATTGTATCAGGAACAGGCGGAATGGAAAAATGCCCTGGTGGAACTGTACAGAGAATGGAAAGTGCCCAGGGAGACAACGGATTTCTGTTATCTGTATGTGATGAAAAACGTCTATTGCGTGAATGATGTGATCCGTATCCGGCGGAACATGTTTGGATTGAGTCAGAAAGAACTATGCAGTGGTATCTGCTCTGTGAAAACTCTGCGGAGACTGGAACAGGGTAGTACAAATCCCCATAGAAAAACTGCGGCGCAGCTTTTGGAGCGGTTGGGAATCCCAGGGGAGTTTACAAGGACGGAGCTGGTAACGGAACGGCCGGAAGCCTGGAGATTGATGGAACAGCTTCATGACAGCATGAACAAAGGAGAATGGGAAGCGGCGGACAGACTGCGCGTATATATTCAGAAGATGGTATCCATGGAAATACCGCTTAACCGCCAGACCCTTATGAGGGAAGCGCTGTTGATCAGATGGAGGAAGGGGGAGCTTGCAGCAGAGGAATATTGTACACGGATGCAGGAGGTATTGGAACTGACTTTGCCCTGTCATACGGTGCTGCAGGAGGGAAAGAAATTTCTGACCGGAGAAGAACAAAGCTGCATTCTGAATTGGATGCAGGGAATGGACGGGAACAGTGAGGAATATCTGCTCTGGACGCGTCGGCTGGAAGAGATTTACCAACCCTATATTGAGGCCGGACTGTGGGAGGGGATATGGAATATGTATGAACTTGTGGCGGAGCATGTGGGGAGTGCATGTGGAGACAGGGGAGATTACGACAGAGCTGACTGGTATAGGGGATTTATCCTGCGAGGGTGTCTGTATTTCCGCAGGATGGGCTCAATACATCACAGCCTCTATGACAGATGGCGGAATAATGACATGCAGAAGAGAAGATGTATTCTGCCGGATAGGACATTGGATGAAGAGGAAGAACTGTCCAAATGCATTTTGTTCAGCATATTGGCAGAAGACCGGCGCAGCGAAGATTTTTACCGCAGGAAACTGGAAGCAATTAGAAAAAGATAAGGAAGAACTTTTTCGGCTATGTCAGACAGCAAGGCAGCCGGTTTCGAGGAAAAAGGATTCCGGGAGAAGACAGCTGTGCGGAGGTGTCCGCTGTAGGAATGCATGAAATGCTTGCGGAAGTATTTTACTATTGTTATGACCTCCAAATATAGAATGACTATGTATACTGTGTTTCAATGCTATACATAACACGAACACATTACAAGGGGACAGAACTCTGTAAAAAAAACAGAAATCTGTCCCCTTGTAGTAGTGGTAAAAATGGAGTATAATAATGATGTAAGCGAATGAGACCTGCAGGCGATTTCGGAAAATTATGATGAATCAGGAGGTAAATAAGTTTGAAGCATATTAAGATTAGGTATCATTTATTATTAATGCTCGCAATGGTGTTTTATTCGGTTCAGCCGGTTCATGCTGCAGAAATTTCAGACGTAGAGGCAGGGTTTTATCTTTCCGATGAGGTATATAATGATATTGCTAATGCTGAGAAAATGAACGGGGCAATGAAACAGCAGAATGAATTGCTTCAGGTCTATATTGAAATAAAGGAAGCATTGACAGATGAGCAGATGGCAGGGGCATATTTTGATGAAGCTGGGGAATTGCATGTTCTGGTGACAGAAGAGATCCCTGTGTGCTTGTCAAATGAATTCGTTCATTATGAGACAGCGGAATATTCTTATGCATATTTGGAAGAGCTGCAGATTATGCTTGATAATTACTCGGATCGAATAGGCTTTACAGCATCCGGAATTGACCAAGAGGATAACAAGGTGGTAATATATAGCGAGAATGATTTGGACTTAGGTTTTCTATATACGCTTGTTCCGCAAAATGCATTAAAAATAGTGGAAGAGAATTTGGTTATCAAGGACTGCCAAGCATCTAAAGCCAGATTTACGGTTGAACCAGGGAGAGAAATATATATTGCGGCAACTGAAACAACAGGAACGGTTGGCTGTGGCGTTGTATGGGATAATTCAACTTCGGATAAGAAGTATGGGGTTTTGACAGCGGGACATTTGGGAAATGTGGGGGATGCGGCGTATTATAAGGGATATTGCCTGGGTGCGATCACTAAAAAGCAGCAAAGCGGCTCGGTGGATGCGGCGCTTATTTTACGGGGACAAAATGATAATTCATATGGTTTTTCGCATAAAGTAAGTGATGGAAAAGAGTTTTATTATAGCGGTGGAAGTTTTCCTAAAAATACCATTATATATTCCTATGGTTCTGTGTCGGGAGCCGGGGAAGGGAAGATAGTCGATACGAGTATATCTGCCGTTGATGAGTTTGGAATTAAATTCACCAAGCTAATATTGACTGATGCAACTTGTAAAAGAGGGGACAGCGGCGGACCTGTTCTGACAGAGTATAATGGTGTGTACTCTATGATTGGAATAATTAAGGGAGGTGTGGAAAGCGATTCTCGTATGGTTTATGTAAGTATGAATGAAATTCAATCAGCATTTGATTTAGGGATTGTTCAATAGCGATCGTGAATGGGAGGCTGGTCACAATGGTAATTGTTTTGGCGGCCAGCTTCCATTCGTTGCTATTATTGAAATTGAAAATGATTTACATGGAGGCAGAATGTTATTGAAGCATCACAGGATGTATTTGATATGTGCGGTGTAAGGAGGAAGCAGTGAAAAAATATTGTATTGCCATCGGAACAGTTGTGTTGGGAGTGATTTGTGTACTGTTTGTTATTTTGGAGCGTGATAAGTATGATTACACAAATGTTGATATGACTGTGAACAATGAATTAAATGTCAGATTTACTGTTGAAATTGAAGAGGATATGGCAGAATTTCATATCTGCAATAATGATACCATTGACTTCTCCCTTGGACTGCGGTATGGGGTAGAAGTGTGGAAAAATGACAAATGGGAAGATATACCCAGAACAGGGATATGGAATGCTGCCGCAATATACCTCACCCCTGGTAAGGAATATATTCAAGAAATTCCTGTGAAGGCATTAGGAGCCAGACGAGGGAGAGCATACAGGATCAGGAAAGAAATAAATGATTGTGTATGTTATTCTGAGGTTTTTATTATGAAATAAGCTGTTTTGTTATGCTGCAATGGACTGCTGCTAGGTGCAGAAAAAAGAAATTGGGGATTGGTACTTATAGGGAGTTGTGTTATTTTAGCGGCTTTTGCAATTTGCCTGTGTGTCGGGAGAACTCAGAGTTTGGCAGATAGTGCATATACTGAGATGATTGGTGCCAATGATGTAGTTGGAGGCAGTGGAGCGGTTATGGAAGAAAATATGCCGGAGGATTCTGCATTGTTTACACAAAATATTTCTGATGCTGTGGGTGCCAATGATGCGGTCGGAGGCAGTGGAGCAGTTATGGAAGAAAATATGCCGGAGGATTCTATGATGTTTATACCAAATTAATTTAGAAGATAGAATGGCAATTGTGGAATTTTGGTTTCATGATTGTCATTTTGTCTATGTGGTCAGCAATGAGAAAGAGCAGATAAAAAGAAGGTGCCTTTAGTTGATAGTGAAGGAGCTGACGGGCAGAGGAAAGTCTATGGCATTGAAGGGTAGAAGGCAATAGGGGTGATAGGGGATGAAAAGAAGGATGCTTTATTTGGTTCAGCTGAATATGGGGCAGAAAAATCATGCGAAGAGAGGAGGAAGCAGTGAAAAAATATTGTATTGTCATCGTAACAGCTGTATTGGGAGTGATTTGTGTATTGTTTGTTATTTTGGAGCGTGATAAGTATGATTACACAAATGTTGATATGACTGTGAACAATGAATTAAATGTCAGATTTACTGTTGAAATTGAAGAGGATATGGCAGAATTTCATATCTGCAATAATGATGCCGTTGATTTCTCCCTTGGACTGCAGTATGGGGTAGAGGTGTGGAAAAATGACAAATGGGAAGATATACCCAGAACAGGGATGTGGGATGCTGCCGCAATATACCTGCCCCCCGGTAAGGAATATATTCAAGAAATTCCTGTGAAGGTATTAGGAGCCAGACGAGGGAGAGCATACAGGATCAGGAAAGAAATAAATGATTGTGTATGCTATTCTGAGGTTTTTATTATGAAATAAGCTGTTTTGTTATGCGGCAGTGTACTGCTGCTATGAACCATATAAACCGCTGGCCTTTAATGAAATGAAAGAAGATCTTGAATGGCGCATTGGTGCAGATGATTACAGCAATACCTTTCACCATTTCCCGGTCTTCTACGGAATAACTGCATATGACACAGCCAACCACCTGCCCGTTATCCTTAATGGGGACTAAATTGCCTTCCACCGGAAAACCCATGACTTCCTTCGGCAGAAAATTATGCTTTGTGATCCCTTCTGCGATCACCTCATCAAAAACGCCGCTCGGATCTTCAAACACTGAGCCAACCTTTACCTGCGGCGGTATGCCTTTCGGCAGTGAAAATCCCCGTACAATTTTATCTTTGTCGATTACGGAAATGATAACCCCTTTGTCGTACAGCTGTCTTATCATATCAAGCTGGTTAACAACATCCTGTAAACGCTTATTCATAGGATACCTGTCTAAGTGAACTGCATACGTTTTTTAATGCTCAACCATATTTTACAACATTGTTTAATCTGCCACAAGGACAAAGTGGAATGGAAGATGCACCGCGAACATGAAAGAAAATCATTTGGCAGAGAGGATATTTTTGTGGACTGCGGGTGTCAAAATCATCCATCAATGGTGCAAGAAATTCCATTTCATTTTGTATTGATAAAAGTACAATGAAGATGGATGCCGGAGCCGGCAGGAAATCTGTCAGGAAAAATAGAGCATCCAGGGAGGATTACCAATGACACCATTCAAATGGTTCTGCCGATTCTTGAAGAAGTATCGGGCGCTGATGTTGTTAGGCATTGTCATGACAACGGCTCTTGCCGCTTTGTCCATTGTCAATCCATACATATCAGGTATGATTGTAGACGATGTGGTGCAGGCCGGAAATTATGACCTACTTCCAAGGCTGATTGTGTGCCTGTTGTCGGTGACGCTGATTACGAGTGTCCTGCGTTTCCTGTATCAGGTGGTGTTCGAGACAGCGTCCCAGGGTGTGCTGTACGACATGCGCGGCAAGGTTTACCGCAAGCTTCTGGAAGAGGATTTCGCCTTCTACAATAAGAAGCGGACGGGGGATTTGATGAGCCGCCAGACAGGGGACATGGATGCCATCCGGCATTTTGTGGCATATGTAATCTATGTAGTGTATCAGAACATACTGCTGTTTATCTTCGCGTTGCTGATGATTTTCACCGTGAATACCAGGCTGGCGTTATGTATGCTGGTGGTGCTGCCGTTCACGGCTCTGGCTACCTACAGACAGTCTAAGGAAGTAAAGCCTGCATTTCAGCGCAACCGCAACTGTTTTTCTTCTTTGAATGCCTTCGTGCAGGAGAATGTCAGCGGCAACCGGGTGGTGAAGGCTTTTGCAAAGGAAGACTACGAAAAAGAAAAATTTCAGGTGGAAAATGATAAGTTTAAGGATGCCCAGATTAAGGCTTCCCGGGTATGGATGAAATATGTGCCGATTTTCGAGATACTGTCCTATGCCCTTACGGTGATATTAATGCTGTATGGGGGATATATGGTGATACAGGGAGAGATAAGCATGGGGGATTTGGTCAAGGTCAACGGGTATCTGTGGATGCTGAATACTCCTCTGCGCATGGCGGGATGGTGGGTGAATGATATCCAGAACTTTGCCACTTCCGTGGAAAAAATTTATGCGACCTACAGTGAGGAACCGAGTATAAAATCGCCGCAGGTACATATGCAGAACGAGGATGTCAGTACTGCTGTTGATACGGAAATTGCTGCGGACGCAGATAAGGATATGGGGCATGCTGCGGATGCGGGGGCTGCCGCAGACGTGGGGCAGCAGGGAAATACCGCTGTTGTCGCGGATGTGAAAGCAAATGCCGATTCTCGCGGCGGCACAAGGCTCAGGGGGGATGTGGAATTCAGGAATGTTTCCTACCGCGCCGACGGCGAGGATATTGTGACGGATGTGAATTTCAAAGTGAAGGCCGGCCAGACGGTGGGGATTATCGGTTCTACCGGTGCGGGAAAATCCACTTTGATGAATCTGCTCTGCCGGTTTTATGATGCTTCTTCCGGTCAGGTGCTGGTGGACGGACAGGATGTGCGGAATATGGATCTTTATTATTTACGGGATAATATCGGTATGGCAATGCAGGATGTGTTCCTGTTTTCCGATACCATTGAGGGGAATATTGCTTATGGACGGCCCGACTGCAGCTTCGAGCAGGTAAAGCATGCGGCAGTCATGGCGGATGCCAACCATTTTATCAGCGCCCTGCCGGAGGGATATGATACCATTGTGGGAGAGCGCGGCGTGGGGCTGTCCGGCGGACAGAAGCAGAGGATTTCTCTGGCAAGGGCGCTTTTGAAGAACCCGTCTGTTCTGATTCTGGACGATACCACTTCCGCAGTGGACATGGAGACGGAGAGCTACATTCAGCAGCAGTTGAAGAACATCCAGGACAGCTGTACCGTTTTCGTCATTGCCTATCGGATTTCTTCCATTAAGGATGCGGATCTGATTCTGGTAATGGACGAAGGGCGCATTATAGAGCATGGAACCCATGAAGAGCTGGTGAGGAAGAACGGCTATTATGCACAGGCTTTCCGCAACCAGTACGGGGAGATTCCCTATGAGCTGCTGCAGTCTCATAAAAATGCCCGTGTGGATTCGAAAAAGGGACAAAAGGCTGCGGGGCAGTTCCGGAATGGGGCAAATCGTGTCATACAGTTATCCAAAGTATCGGACAGCGGAAGGCAGTCCGGCCAGGAAACAAATACTGCAATACAGGGGGCAAAAGAAATAAACGGTGCAAACCATTCAGCGAAAGGGCAGAAAGAAATGTTTCTGGCTGCAAGGCTTCAAAATGGCCGGGCGTACACACAGAAGGGAGGGAACTGATATGGCCCGCAACAGATATGATATGGATGAAGTGCTGGAGGACAGCTTTGACGTGAAGCAGCTGAAGCGTCTGGCAGGCTATGTCTCTCCTTATAAAAAAAAGATGGCGGGGGTAATTGTGCTGATGCTCAGTGCTTCTGCCCTGACTATGATGGTGCCCATATTTTTCCAGCGGATTATGGATATTTATATTCCGGAGAAGAATGTAAAGGGGCTGGTGACGGTAAGCCTTCTGACATTGGCGGTGGCCTGCTATTCCGCCATTGCCATGCGGTTTAAGATTAAGACTATGAGTGTCATTGGCCAGAGTATTATTCATGCCATCCGGACGGATATATTTAACCACCTGCAGGAGCTGCCTTTTTCCTATTATGATGACAGACCCCATGGCAAGATACAGGTGCGTGTGGTGAATTATGTGAACAGCTTAAGCGATTTGTTGAGCAATGGTATTGTAAATACGGTTACGGATTTGTGCAATTTATTCTTTATTATTTTATTTATGCTGTTCTGTGATGTGCGGCTGACCCTGGTGTGTCTGTGCGGACTGCCGGTGCTGGCGCTGGTGGTGGTATTCATCAAGAGGAAGCAGCGCAGAGCCTGGCAGGTACAGTCCAATAAGCAGAGCAATCTGAATGCTTATATAGCCGAGAGCATCAACGGCATCCGGGTGACGCAGTCCTTTGTCAGGGAGAAGGAGAACAATGCCATATTCAACAATCTCAGCGGCAGTTACCGCAAGGCATGGATGCGGGCGGTGATGTTTAATTTTACCATGGGACCCAGTGTGGACCTGATATCTGCAATTACCACATCCTTCATCTATGTGCTGGGGATTCGCTGGATTTTAGCGCCGGACGCAGCATTGACAGTGGGCGTTCTGATTGCTTTCACTGCGTATATCGGCCGTTTCTGGGCGCCCATCAATACATTGGCAGGATTTTATAACTCCCTGCTGACGGCGATTTCCTATCTGGAGCGCATTTTTGAAACCATAGACGAGCCGGTGCAGGTAAAGGATGCAGAAAATGCGTTCCCCATGCCGCCCATCAAAGGCAATGTGGAATTCAGGAATGTGAGCTTCAGCTATGAAGCAGGGCATAAGATCCTGGAAGACATTAATTTTACGGCCAGACAGGGTGACACCTATGCGTTTGTGGGGCCTACCGGAGCAGGCAAGTCCACGATTGTGAATCTGCTCAGTCGTTTCTATAATGTGGATTCCGGGCAGGTGCTCATTGACGGCACAGATATTTCGGATGTCACCATTCATTCCCTGCGTACCCAGATGGGGGTGATGATGCAGGACAGCTTTATCTTCTCCGGAACCATTATGGACAATATCCGTTACGGGAACAGAGAGGCTTCCGATGAGCAGGTGATTGCTGCTGCCAAAACCGTGTGTGCGCATGATTTTATCTGCCAGTTAGAGGATGGTTACTATACGGAGGTAAATGAAAGAGGAAGCAGGCTTTCCGCAGGGCAGCGTCAGTTGATTTCCTTTGCAAGAGCGCTGCTGGCGGATCCTAAGATATTGATTCTGGATGAGGCTACTTCCAGCATAGATACGGAAACGGAGCTGCTGCTGCAGAAAGGATTGAATGAGCTTTTGAAGAACCGTACCTCCTTTATCATAGCCCATCGTCTCTCCACAATTAAAAATGCGGACTGCATCATGTACGTGGACAAAGGAGGGATTCTGGAACGGGGCACACATGAAGAGCTGCTGGGGCAGAGGGGAGCTTATTACGATTTGTACATGTCACAATATGATTTCCTGGCGTAAGCTTTTGATTAGCGTAACGGTTGTTCAGTGTTTGTCTGAATTGTTATGCTGTCGCGCATGTCAGCGGCTTGTCTGAATTGTTATGCTGTCGTGCATGTCAGCGGCTTGTCTGAATTGTTATGCTGTCGCGCATGTCAGCGGCTTGTTTGAATTGTTATGTTATAGTGCATGTCGGTAGGGGCGGCATTGAGGCAGAACAGTGTTGATTACGTGGAGCCTGCAGGTTTGAGACTTGCAGGCTCCAGCTGTGTCTGATGATAATTTTTTTGGCGGCTGAGATTTTTTTGCAGGTTGTAATATGTTTAAAAGAATGGTAAAATGTAGCTTGAACGGAATTAAAGTATGGCAGATGATAGGGTAGGAAGTAAGCGCGAATATACCTGGAGGAAATCAGATGGATATGTTTAAGGATAAGCTGGCGCATAAGATGACAGCGCAGGAAATGATTAAGGCGAATACGGAAGCGGATACCAGGGAGTTGAATAAGTTAAGAACCCAGGCAGCAGGATATGAAGAATGTCTGACAAAGCTCCAGAAGCTGATTGATGTGGGAACCGTTAAACTGGCAGGGGCGCATGTGAACGGGGAGGAAATCAACCGTCTGGTGGCGAAGGCTCTGCAGCAGGATACACATGGACTTGAACAGTTGGAAAATCAGCTGTCAGGTCAGCTTAACGACATGGAAAAGTCTGTACAGGGACAGCTTTCGCATGTGGATTCCTCAGTTCAGGAAGGGCTGGCCCGTATGGACAGATCCATGCAGGAACGGTTCGGCAGTATGGGCAGGAATATGCAGGAACAGTTTGGCAGCATGAACAGGAATATGCAGGAATACCTTGGTATTGTGGGTAAGAATATGCTGGAACAGCTTGACAGCATAGAAAAGTCCATACAGGAGCAGCTTGACAGTGTAGAGAAGAATGTGCAGGAACAGTCCGGCGGCACCGGGCAGGGTACGGATGAAGTATTGCGGGCACAGCTTGCAGTTGTGGAACGGTCAGTGCAGGAGCTGCTGGCAGTGGTGGACCGATCTATGAAAGAACAGCTTGTGGCTGTGGGGCAGGCCATGGAAGAACAGCTTGGCAGTATGGACAGATCGGTTCAGGAACAGATTGGAAATGTGGGTAAGGCCATGCAGGAGCAGATTGGCGTTATGGATGAATCTGTGCGGATGCAGTTCGGCAGCGTAAACCAATCTATGGAGGAACAATTTGTAAGTGTGAACAGATCCATGCAGGCACAATTGGACGGTGTGGTTCGGACGGTGCAGGAACAACTGGATGGAGTGAATCAATTTATGGAAGCACAGTTTGGCAGTATGGACAGATCCGTAAGGGAACAGTTCGGCAATGTGGACAGGCTCGTAAAAGAACAGTTTGGAAGTATGGATCAATCTGTCAGGGAACAATTTGCCGGCCAGCTGGGGCTGATGACGAATGCTTTGGATGAGAGGATGAATCGTCTGAGCGAACAGGCCAAAGGGCAGAATGAGGAAGAAGTGGCTGAAAATGTCCACAGAGAATGTGTCAAGGTATATCGCAATGTGCAGGCGGTGGTAGTGGAAGAGAGCGGGAAGCAAAAAGAGGCTGTGTCGGAGGCGAAGGCAGGAATTGCGGCTGTAGGAAAGAAGCAGAAGATGATATTGGGCTTTTCCATAGCAGGGCTGGCTGCAGGGCTGGCTGGTTTGGTGATACAGATTCTTAACTGGATGAATGTGAATCCGTTTTAATTTTAATAAAAGACAATCAATTTCTGCGGATAAATTAATATGGAAGGCGTGGAATATGGCAAAGGAAGTATGGAAACCAGGTAATATGCTATACCCGTTACCGGTAGTTATGGTGAGTATGGCAGACAAGGCCGGGAGATATAACATTATCACAATTGCATGGGCGGGGACGGTCTGCACGAATCCGCCCATGGTCAGCATTTCTGTGCGGCCGGAGAGATATTCTTATTCGATTTTACGGGAAACCGGAGAGTTTGTGATAAATCTGGCCACAAAGGAATTGGCTTTTGCAGTGGATTACTGTGGAGTGAAGAGCGGCAGGGAGGTTGACAAATTCAAGGCTGTGGGGCTGACACCGCTTCAGGCTCATAAAGTAAAAGCGCCTATGATCGGAGAGAGTCCGGTCAATATAGAATGTAAGGTATGTCAGGTGATGCCCCTGGGTTCCCATCATATGTTTCTGTCAGAAGTGGCTGCCGTTCATGTGGATGATCAATATATGGATGAAAAACGGAAGTTCCACTTAGAGGCTGCGGAACCACTCGTTTATTCCCATGGTGCCTATTATGTGTGCGGCAGACAGGCAGGGACTTTTGGATATAGTGTGAAAAAGCCGTCCTGCAGAAAAGGATAATTTTTGTGTATATTTTTTACCGGTTCAGGAAATAATTTCCGGTATATATTGTTAGCGGTATTCAAAGAAGCGGGATGGAACCGGCTTTACAAGTTGGAAAAAGAAAAATGGTAACCTTATGAAAAAGAAGAGAAACAATCATAAAAAATACAGATTTACATATATTAAAGCTACGGTGTCGGTTTTGTTTCTGGGGCTGTTATTGATGAAAGGATATACACCCTTTGAAGAGACCGGAGAGAATTGTTTCCACATTCAGATAAACGGCCGGGATGTGGGAACGCTGGGAGATAAAACGCATATTGAGGAATTGCTGCAGCAGGCCCGCAGGAACGTGGCATCCGAAAGCGAAGAACTGGTATTTATGGAAGTCGATATGACTGTGGTGGGAGAAGAGATTCTGTGGGGAGAGGTAGACGCGCAGGAACAGGTGCTTGAGAGGATGGAGGAAGCGCTGAAATCCGGCGTATATGAGACCATGCAGAGAGCATACACACTTAAGGTAAACGAATATATTATCAATCTGGCAAGTGTGGAAGAGGTCCGCCAGCTGCTGCAGGCTGCCGTTGATAAGTACGGCAGCAACGGAAAGTTCGCAGTGGATCTAAGTTATGACAGCGACAGGGAATTTAATGTACTCACTGCAAAAGTGACAGATGCTTCCTGGCAGGAGGAAGGGGAGCAGCAGTCATATATGGAAGGAGGCGTCCAGAATTTTCTGTCAGGACTTACGGGAGAAAGCGTACAGGCAGATGAGGCAGACGGAGATTTTGACGATTATGAACTGGGAATCCGCAGCATGGAGTTTGCGGAAGAGGTGGAAGCAGTTGAGACCTATCTTCCTCAGAGTCAATTGACGCCCCTGGAGGAGGCAGTCAATCTGGTGATCATGGAACAGGAGACTCCTGCAGTCTATGAAGTGGCATCAGGAGATACTCTTTCGGAGATTGCCATTAAACTGAATATTCCCATGGACAGGATTGCGGAGATGAATGGGATGGAGGATATCAATGCCATCATCAATGTGGGGGACAAGCTGTTGATTACGGTTCCGGAACCGGAATTGTCTGTTAGACGGGTGGAGGAAAAGTATTATGAAGAAATTTATGATGCGGATATCGTTTATATAGAGAATCCCAACTGGTATACGAATCAGTCCGTGACGCGGCAGCAGCCATCCGCGGGGCTGCGCCGTGTCATTGCGGATGTGACCTATATGAATGAGAAGGAAGTGAGCCGTGAGATTCTGAAGGAGGAAGTGGTTCAGGCGGCTGTGGCAAAGGTGATTGAGAGAGGAACGGTGGTTCCGCCCACATATATCACGCCTGTCCACGGCGGCCTCCTTACCTCAGGTTTCGGTCCCCGGTCTGCACCTACTGCAGGCGCAAGCACCTATCACAGGGCAGTAGACTGGGCAGTTCCGACCGGAACATCAATCTATGCTTCCAGCGGAGGTGTCGTTACCAAGGCAGGCTGGGGCGGAGGTTACGGCTATGTTGTCTATATTAGCCATGAAGACGGTAAACAGACCAGATATGCGCACTTGAGCAGGGTACAGGTAACTGTAGGACAGAGTGTAAAACAAGGGGACAAGATTGCCCTCAGCGGAAGCACCGGTATTGCTTCGGGACCGCACCTGCACTTTGAGATTCTGGTCAACGGTGTAAAGGTTAATCCGATGGACTATTTGGAGCAGTAGATATTTGTAACAGTTCAGCCATGCGGAAATTGTACATTCCGGTCATGACATATGGATGGCATGGCTGAATTGTTAAGATTCTCTTAAAGTTGAATGGACGTTCGATTTACAAATGTGGAGAAATGTGGTAACATGGCTATGGTTTGAAAGAATAAGAAGAAAACGCTGACCTTAAGCAGAGGTAGAGATAGATGCAACAGTATGCAATCAGAGGCGGGAATCCTTTGGTAGGTGATGTGGAAATAGGGGGCGCTAAGAATGCAGCGCTTCCCATATTGGCAGCAGCTGCCATGACGGATGAAACCGTATATATAGATAATATTCCGGATGTGTGGGACACTAATGTGATGCTGGGTACCATGCAGGACATTGGCGCGGCGGTAAAACATATCAGCCGTCATAAAATTATGCTCAATGCCCGTGACATTAACAATCTTATTGTACAAAATGAAGAGATTAAGAAGATTAGAGCTTCGTATTATTTGCTGGGAGCGCTCCTGGGGAAGTTCAGGTTTGCGGAGGTGGTGCTTCCTGGCGGCTGTGACATTGGTTTTCGGGCCATTGATCAGCATTTGAAGGGATTTCGTGCGCTGGGTGCGGAAGTGGTAATTGAACATGGGCTCATTAAAGCGAAGGCGGAGCGTCTGGCGGGGGCACACATCTATATGGATGTAGTTAGCGTGGGCGCTACGATTAATGTGATGATGGCTGCAACCCTGGCAGAGGGAAGAACCATCATTGAAAATGCTGCCAAAGAACCCCATGTGGTAGATGTCGCCAGCTTTCTGAACAGTATGGGGGCCAATATTAAAGGCGCCGGAACGGATGTGATCAGGATCAAAGGGGTACCTAAGCTTCATGGGAGTGAGTATACCATCATTCCGGATCAGATAGAGGCGGGGACGTTTATGTTTGCTGCCGCCATTACCAAGGGAGACGTGACAGTGAAGAATGTCATTCCAAAGCATCTGGAATCTATCACTGCCAAGCTTCTGGAAATCGGGTGTGAAGTGAAGGAAAAGGATGATTGTATCCGCGTAGTATCCTCTAAGCCTTTGATGCATACCCAGGTGAAGACACTGCCCTACCCCGGATTTCCTACGGATATGCAGCCGCAGATTACAGTTGCCCTGGCGGTGGCACAGGGCACCAGTATCGTGACGGAGAGCATTTTTGAGAATCGTTTTAAATACGTGGATGAGCTGACCCGTATGGGAGCCGGTATCAAAGTGGAGGGCAATACGGCCATTATTAACGGTGTGAGCAAATATACCGGAGCCAGCATTTCGGTGCCTGATCTGCGGGCAGGCGCTGCGCTTGTGATTGCCGCCCTGGCTGCGGAAGGCTGTACTATGGTGGATGATATTAAATATATTGAGCGCGGATATGAAGATTTTCACATTAAGCTTCGTAATCTGGGCGCTCAGATTGAATTGGTGGAGACGGAGAAGGACTATCAGAAATTTGTGTTGAAGACAGGGTGAGAAATTATTTCTGAAAATATGCTGAATTTTTCCACTTTTCAAATTAGTATTGACAGCACAGACCATATGTAGTATGGTAGTAGTGGAAAGGGAAATTCTCTATGGGTTTCATGGAGTATGGGCAGAATTTCCTGGAATCTGTATAAGAAATGGATGCAGGTTCAGCGGCCGGTATCGAAGGCCGGATGAGTTATAAGCTGTAAAATGAAAAAATTAATAGTAGTTCTCTTATTCAGAGTTGGTGGAGATACATAGGATCGATGAAGCCACGGCAACCCCATTGAGGAAGGTGCCCCCCTGAGCGAGTTATATTCGAGCAATAAGAGGATTGAATATCGTAAGAATTTAGTCCGCTTATCTTGTAAGCGGACTTATTTATTTTATTTTTACATTATACATAAGGAAGGAAAAACTATGGAAAAACATTTATTTACTTCAGAATCCGTAACCGAAGGACATCCTGACAAGCTCTGTGATGCGGTGTCGGATGCAATTTTGGATGCCTGCATGGAGCAGGACCCCATGAGCCGTGTTGCCTGTGAAACTGCAAGCTGCACAGGCTTCGTACTGGTGACAGGTGAAATCACTACCAAAGCAAACCTTGATATTCCTGCAATTGTGCGCAGAACCGTCAATGAGATTGGTTATAATGACGCAAAGACGGGATTTGACGGTAATATCTGTGCCGTTATGGTGGCATTGGATAAGCAGTCTCCGGATATAGCCATGGGAGTTGACAAGGCGCTGGAGGCACGGGAATCCGGTATGAGCGATGCACAGATTGAAGCAATCGGTGCGGGCGATCAGGGTATGATGTTCGGCTATGCTACAAATGAGACGCCGGAATTGATGCCTTATCCCATATCACTGGCACACAAGCTGGCAAGGCAGCTCACAAAGGTGCGAAAGGACGGCACATTGCCCTATCTGCGTCCCGATGGCAAGAGCCAGGTATCCGTGGAATATGACGAAAACGGCAGACCGATCCGGCTGGAGGCTGTGGTTCTGTCCACACAGCATGATGAAAATGTCACACAGGAACAGATTCATGAAGATATTAAAAAATATGTGTTCGATCCCATTTTACCGAAGGATATGGTGGACCAGAATACGAAATTCTTCATCAATCCTACGGGACGTTTTGTGATTGGCGGCCCTCAGGGAGATGCGGGTCTGACCGGACGTAAGATTATTGTGGATACCTACGGCGGATATGCCCGTCACGGCGGCGGCGCTTTCTCCGGCAAGGACTGTACAAAGGTGGACAGGAGCGCTGCCTATGCGGCACGTTATGTAGCGAAGAATATTGTGGCGGCAGGGCTGGCAGAGAAATGTGAGATTCAGCTGGCATATGCCATTGGTGTGGCGCAGCCCACATCCGTTATGGTGGATACCTTCGGGACGGGGAAAATTGCAGATGAGAAGCTGGTGGAAATGATCCGTGAGAATTTTGATCTGCGTCCGGCAGGAATTATCAAGATGCTGGATCTGCGCAGGCCAATCTATCGCACCACCGCGGCATATGGGCATTTTGGCCGTGATGATGTCTCTCTTCCATGGGAAGCAACGGATAAGGTTGATGTATTAAAGAAGTATCTGTAGTGTCTGTGCTTTTGCAGTGTGGGGCATGAGGGGATTAAGAGCGTTACTGTTCACTCCGTTCTTGGTAACATAAGTGCATATGCGGATGAGAATGACAAATTTCTCCGTACAGATTCCATGATGTCATGTATGGGGATTATGGGAAATGCAGTGGAAGTCAGGAAGCAGACAGAGGCCGGGGACAGGGTTGTTGTCCCCGGCTTTATTGTGGTTTTTTTACGGAAGCAGCATTAAGACATTGGTATGCCGCAGAATACTCTGGATGGCTATGACGAGAGAGCAGCATCAAGGTCGATGATTCTGGTGGCGGCCGCATTGCCGAAATGAACGTCATGTTCCACGAATACTGCCGTGACATTACTGCTGCAGAGCGCATTTTCTAACTGTTCCCTGAAGAGTGTATCCATGTAATTCAATGGTTCATCAAGAAATAAAAGCTGGTTTTCCATGGAGAGGGCTCTTGCGATGTCTATTTTCTTCAATTCACCGCTGCTCAGGGTTTCGAGTGGGCGGTGGGTGAAATCTTCCGGCAGGTCGAAGCACCGGCATAATTCCAGAAATCTCCGGTATCGTTCTGCCGCATTGTCCAGGCATGGTTCCTGCTGAAATCTGGCTTGAAGATTTCCTTCGGTCCATTCCGGCTCCTGGAAGGCTGTTGTGATTTTCAGATGGTCCGCATATTGCACCAGGGCACAGGGGATATCTCCACAGAGCAGACGGAGCAGTGTGCTTTTTCCTGAACCGTTTCTGCCCCGGAGCCAGATACGTTCCCCTTCCGTAATTCTGATGGAAAAGTTGTCTATCAAAGGCCGTCTTTCTTCATAGCAGTAAGTAATTCCTTCTGCTTTCAGCATGTAATCTTCCGCTGCAAGCCGCTCCTGCAGAATGGCAAGATCCTCCGCCTGTTCCAGGTTTCTAAGAAGCAGCTTCTTTTCCTCTATATTTTTGAGCACCTGTTCTTCGGCACGCTTTGCCTGGCGCATATAGGCTCTGGTGCCGTTTGTTCTTGCATTGCCGGTAAAAGGGTACTTCTGTGTATTTCCCACGGCGGACCATTTCCTGTTTTCTGCTGCCTGGCGTGACAGCTGGTGGATTTCCTGTTCCAGCCGCTGTCTTGTGCGCAGCTCGAACTTTTCCTTCTGCAATACATTCTGCTTCCAGGAGGCATAGTTTCCCTGTTCCAGAGTGAGATTTGTCTTGTTGATGGACAGGATGTGGTCGGTAATTTCATTGAGAAAAGGGCTGTCATGGGATACCACGAGGAAGCCTTTTTTCTTTTTCAGGTATTCCATAAGGGCCTGTTTTCCCTCATAGTCCAGATGGTTCGTGGGCTCATCCAGAAGGACATATCCTTCCCGGCGCAGGAATAATGCAAGGATGATCATCCGCGTCCGCTCGCCGCCGGAGAGGGTGTGAAAGTCTTGCTCCAGAAGCCGGGAATCCAGCCGCATATGTTCGGCTTCTCTGCAGATGCGGCTTTCCAGCGAATAACCGTCTGCGGATTGATATTGTTCCAAAAGTTCTAAATACTTTTCTGTCTGATTCTGTGACAGAGCGTTTTCCATAGCCAGTTCCAGGGTGCGAAAACCTCCTGTCATCTCCTTTATCACATCCATGGTATTACTATAGGTTCCGTCATAGCAGTAGGGAAAGTAGCTGACTGGTACGGGCACCGAGATTGTACCTGCCGCTGGCTCCAGTTCCCGGCACAATAGTTTCAAAAGGGTGGTTTTTCCACGCCCGTTTCGTCCGATGAGACCTGTTTTCCAGTCCGTATCCAGATGCAGAGTGATATTGTTGAAAATGGGATTGTAATAATCCGCATAGTGGTAGCTCATGTTATTTATGCTAATCTGTGACATAGAATCCTCCTGTTGGGATGCCGTATTCTGTTGTAAAATGCGGCATCAAAAAAAGAATGAGTAACATAAAAGTAACCCGTCTGCAGCATAAAATGTGTACAACACAACAAGGGTACTGAATACCCCTGTCTACAGACATTTTACAAACGGATTACTTTACTCTGATAATCATTCTTTTCTCAACCTCATTCTGGCTCAGGCTCCTTGGGATTCTTCCGCCGGTCAGGAATCATAGTTTAATTTATACTGACGTTCTCTGAAATCTGTAATGCCATCCGGCTTACGAACGGCAGATGTCATGGGGTGCGGCAGCATTTATCACTCGTGAATATATACTCATAAAAAATTTGCTCGCCTGAATGTATAACGAGTGAACACATCTACAATGTTGAACAGAAAGCGGCAGATAAATGCGTTCATGAGTATAACACAATTGTACTTTATCACAATGCTGTGAAAATGTCAAATAAAATAGAGAAACAAAAAACGAGCAAACAAAAAACGAGGTAGTTGATTTCTCTCGGCTGATATGTTAAACTAGATTTGTTCTATATAGAATTATTCTAAATAAATTTATTCTAAATAAAACTGTTCTATATAAAACTGTTCTATATAAAACTTTTTTATTTGGAAATGTTCCAACAGGATGAGAGGTGGCAGATTGGAGACAAAAGGAGGATTTTATATCACACAGATCAAGCAGCTGCAGGACAGAATTTTTGAACGGCTGCTGCTGGAAAACGGCATTGAAATCAGCGGAGGCCAGGGAAGGATTTTATTTGTCTTGTGGAAGGAGGATCATCTTACCGTCAGTGAAATCAGTGAGAAGACTTCCCTTGCCAAGAACACGGTATCTGTGGTAGTCAACGGTATGGTGAATAAGGGGATTGTGGAAAGGAATATTAACCCACAGAACCGCCGCCAGACCATGATATCACTGACGGCGTATGCGAAATCTCTGCAGGCAGAATATGAGACGGTATCCGGGCAGATGAATCGGTTATTCTATCAAGGGTTCTCAGAGGAAGAACAGGTGCAGTTTGAACAGTATCTTGCCCGGATACTTGGCACCTTGACAGAAGCACTGCATACAAACAAATTATGTTTAAAATAGGAGGAGTTCCGGTGAAGACGAGAGAATATGTGACGGAATTTATCAGGAAACAGAAGGTGGCTTTTATCGCTTCCATAGACGAAGAAGGCTATCCGAATATGAAGGCAATGTTTGCGCCGAGTAAAGTAGAAGGAAATTGTTTCTATTTTTCCACCAATACTTCATCCATGAGGGCGCAGCAGTTTATGAGAAATCCAAAGGCAAGCCTGTATTTTTACAACAAAGGGCGTTTTAAGTATGAGGGGATTATGCTGACAGGTACTATGGAAGTGCTTCAGGATGAGGAAATCAAAAGGGAAATATGGCACGATGGTGACATTATGTATTACAAACAGGGCGTAACGGACCCTGATTACTGTGTGCTGAAATTTACGGCAGTCAGGGGGAGATATTACTGTAATTTGAAGACGGAAAGTTTTCTGGTGGAAGAGCTGGAGTAAGGCCGGGGATGACGGTGTGGGCTGAAATGCAGCTTGGATGAGCATTCTTTTCAGGAAGCCATGGGCTGCATTCGTTCCCGGAAGCAGACTATAGATACTGCCCTGGAAAACGAAATGGGGGATAGGGCAGAACTGGAAGGACGGAAGAAGACGCTGGAAGGCTGGGAAATGCATATGCTCTTACAGCAGGGCTGGGAATCTGCTCAGAGGGCGTTAGAGATTGCGGAAGAGCTGGCGCAGCGGCCGGGGTGGGTGATGCGGCGGAAACGGAAAGCTGTGGTGAAATCATCCGAAGACACGGCAGTGAAATGGATTATTATCAGTTCCTGTGGGAATTGGCAAAATTATATCGGGGGAAAGACGTTATAAATAATTTCCATGTATTTATTGTAAAGCGGAGGTATCTTGTGTTATTCTATACTCACCAGTGCCATTGAGATGAACAGTGATATGGTAATAGAAGTCAGATATTGAGGTGGAGCAGATGAATACAGAACAATATAAAATAGTGCATCTTCCCAGGGAGCAATGGAAAAATGCGCTCATACCAATGAGATATACCACAGAAGAATATTATGATGTGAGGATAGAAAAGGGTGGGAAGGGCTTTCAGGTCATCTTCAGCAGAGAGAAATTCAGTACACCTGTTTCGCATTATCCGGAGGAATATGATTTTCCTGACAAGTTATACCAGGATCATTGGGAGAAAGCCTTTGCCTGGGGCGTGGTGGAAGAAAATGACGGTAAGCAGGAACTGGCTGCCTGTATAGAGACCTGTCCGGAGGAATGGTCGAACAGGCTGATGGTGACGGAATTGTGGGTGCATGAAAAATACAGAAGGAAGGGCATCGGCCATGCACTGATGAAAATTGCAAAGGAACAGGCGGTGTTAGAGCATCGGCGGGCAGTGATTCTGGAAACCCAGTCCTGTAATGTGTCCGCCATTCAGTTCTATCTCCGGGAGGGCTTTGAACTCATTGGATTTGACAGCTGCTGTTACTCTAACAGGGACATAGACAGAAAAGAGGTGCGGCTTGATTTAGGCTATTTTCCGAGAAAGGACAAAATAAGAAGAGAGGATATTGTCATCCGCGGAGAGAGGGAAGAAGAGTATCACAAGGTGGAGGAAGTTGTTCTTCGGGCTTTTTGGAATAAGCATCATCAGGGCTGTAATGAGCATCTGCTGGTACATAAGTTGAGGGACAGCGCCGTATATCTGCCCCGGATATCAAGAGTGGCTGAAGTGAAGGGTGAAATAGTGGGGGTAATCTGCTATGCCAGGGCAATGCTGCAGAAGGGTGATGCACAAAAGGAAATACTGACCTTCGGCCCCTTATGCGTGGCGCCGGAATGGCAGGGCTGCGGTGTGGGCGGATTCCTGCTGGAAGAAACACTTGCATTGGCGAAGGAGGAAGGCTTTGAGGGGGTTGTGATATTTGGAGAGCCGGATTACTATCCGCTGCATGGTTTTCGGACTTGCGATCAGTTTGGAATTACCACCATGGACGGCAGGAATTTTGATGCATTTTTAGGGAGGGAGCTTGTAGAAGGAGGACTTGCAGAATTTGGAGGTAAATTCATAGAACCGGCGGTATTTGAAGAGCTGTCTGAGGAAGAGAATGAAGAGTGGACGAAGCACTTTGCTGCTCCTGATAAACAGAAGTTTCCCGGACAGTGGGATTGAAATACCAGTGCATGTATTGTCAGCGGGGTTGCGCTGGCATGTCAGGCTGTTTTATAACGAAACCTTGCGTAAAGCGGCAGAATTTTGGTTCCGGCTTGTCCGGGTTAGGAGGCATGATGAAGAAACCGGAAATGATTTTGTTTGATTATGGACAGACATTGGTAAATGAACGGGCTTTTGACGGGGTAAAAGGGACGGAGGCTGTGCTGAAGTATGCGGTTGAGAATCGATATCACAAATCGGCCGAGGAAGTACAGGCATACGCCAATCTTCTGAATCAGGAATTGGGACGATTTGATCCGGAAAGAAATCAGTTATTGCAAGTGGAAGTTCCCACTTACATGTTTACGAAATATTTGTATGAGTCTCAGGGAATTGCATTGTCAATCCATGGGGAAGAGGTGGATCGTGTCTTCTGGGATGCGGCGGCGCCGGGAAGCCCTACGAAGGGGATAGAGGATTTTCTTGCATTTCTGAAGGAGAAGCAAATCCGCACCGGAGTGATCAGCAATATATCATATAGTGGAAATGCGGTAGCGCAGAGAATCTGCAGCTGTATTCCAGAGAATGAGTTTGAATTTGTGATTGCAAGCAGTGAGTATATGTTCCGAAAGCCTGATAAGCGGATATTTGAGCTGGCGCTGGAGAAGGCCGGCCTGCAGGCAGCAGACGTATGGTACATAGGGGATCAGTATCGATGTGACATTGTGGGTGCAAAAAATGCCGGGCTGTTCCCGGTGTGGTATATTGGCGCAATTGACATGAGGCAGGAGAAGGAAGGAGATGTCCTTACCATAGCGGATTGGAAAGAGCTGATGGTTATACTGCAGGAGGCATAGTGACTGTGGATGATAGTTTGGGATTCCATTGTTTTTTGTGGGTGGACGGAAAGAGGTTTGAGTATTCTAAAACAGGAGGTGGGGGATTTGGCCGATATTCTGATCGTGGAGGATGACGAAGCGATTGCCGATTTGATTTGTATGAATCTGTGTGCGGAGAATTATCACTGTGTCTGTGCTTATGACGGTATGGAGGGTGCTGATTGGATCGGAAAGGCACGATTTGATTTAATACTGCTGGATATTATGCTGCCGAAGCTGGATGGATATGGGCTGTTGGAATATATTAAACCCAGCAGGACACCGGTTATCTTCCTGACTGCAAGGGGGGCGGTGGAGGAGAGGATCAGGGGCTTGAAAGCAGGGGCGGATGACTATCTCGTGAAACCGTTTCAGGTGGGGGAGCTGCTGGCAAGGGTGGAAGCGGTATTGCGCAGGATGGGAACCGGCGAAAGGCAATTGGAATTGGGAGATGTGGCCATTGATACGGAATCCAGGCAGGTGCTCAAGGGCGGACAGCCTGTCACGCTTACGGCGAAGGAATTTGATCTGCTGTTGGAGCTGGTGCGGAATAGAAATGTAGCTTTGCATCGGGAGCAGTTGTATGAAAAGGTGTGGAGAGAGCCTTTTCTGGGAGAGACAAGGACACTGGATTCTCATATCCAACGGCTGCGCAGAAAATTAGGATGGGAAGAGCGGATTAAGACCATATTCCGCATAGGATACAGGCTGGAGGGATAGGATGCGGCTCTTTACGAAGATATTTTTATTGGGGATGCTGGTATTCGGGCTGGCGTTTTCTGTCTCAGGCTATTTTCTGCTTCATTATTCTCTGGAAAGCAGCATGGCAAGGGAAGTGGATTTTGCCCTGAAGCAGTATCAATATGATAAGTTCACTGTCCAGTCGGCAATGCTGACTTATTCCGATGTTGTCATTACCTTCAGCATTGAGGATGATTTCCCGTCGGGAGCAGAGCAGGTATATATCATCAGGCAGACAGCTCCTTTTATCATGAATTACTCAGAGGGGGAGGGGGCTTCAGGAGTGCAATGGTATCTGCAGGATAAGGGTGCTGTGGAAGACAGCGAAGGAGCGGAAGGGCAGAGAGGTGGCGGCTTAGACGGGTGGAGTGGACTGGAAGACAGCGAAGGAACGGAAGGACGAAGCGGATTGGATGAAAATTCACTTCAGGGTCAGGTGTTTCCGGAGGGATGGATTGCGGTGGAAGACGGAATGATACAAAGCAGCCGGTTGGATAGCCTGCTGCAGAGCCTTGCGGAAGAGATAAGCAGTCCGGCAGCATTTTTCTCGGAAGATATGACTCCGATATATTCGGAAATAGAGGGAGTGGATCCTTTCTTTTTAGAGGGGTTGTCAGAAGATATGCATGTATATCAGTTCAGGAATACACCCGGCGGCGGTTCGGTTCTGGTGGGGAGTATCGTGTCCCACAGAGAAGTGCCTTTGACAGGAAATGGGGGTGAGATGATCGGCGGCGCAGCGGATAGTCTGGAAGCAGGTGCAGGGGATACGGCTGGCAGAACGGAAACAGGCGCAGGGGATACGGCTGGCAGAACGGAAACAGGCGCAGGGGATACGGCTGGCAGAACGGAAACAGGTGCAGGGGGCACGGCGAACAGAACGGAAACAGGCGCAGAGAAAAAGGAATGGGACAGCCTGAGCAGTGCGGCGGAAGGGCGGCCGGTTTATTTTGTGACGGAATGGGATATCAGTAAAACCATACAGCAGCAGGATACCATGCAGCAATATTTTATGCGTTGTTATGCGGCGGCAATGGGAGCAGGGATGGTGCTGCTGGGTATTTTGTCTGCACTTTTGACAAGACCTTTAAAGCGGATGTCCAAGGCTGCCCGGCGGATGGCAGAGGGGGATTATGCGGAGAGGGTTGACGGGGCCGGAAGGGACGAAATCAGCGCTTTGGCGGTGAGCTTTAACCAAATGGCGGATGCCGTGGAAGAGAAGATTGAGGAACTGTCAAAGGCGGCCAGGGAAAAGGAGGATTTTGTGGCAAATTTTGCCCACGAGTTAAAGACGCCGCTCACTTCTATTATCGGCTATGCAGATACCATGTATCAAAAAGAGCTCACCAGGGAGGAGATACGCAAGGCTTCCTGGCATATCTGGAATGAAGGAATGCGGCTGGAGGCGCTGTCTTTTAAATTGATGGATTTGACCATATTGGGCAGACAGGAGTTTCCACTGGAGGAAATGGCGGCGGAGGAATTATTACAGGATGCGGTGGACGGGCTTAAGCCTCTGCTGGCGGAAAAAAATATTGACTTTCGATTAGAGGCTGCCGAAGCATATGTGCGGGCGGATTATGATTTGCTGAAGACGCTGTTAATCAATCTTGTGGACAATGCAGTGAAAGCGGGCAGCAGCCGGATAGAGGTATCAGGAAAGATAGAGGAAGAGAAATATTGTATCAGTGTGGAAGACAACGGATGCGGTATGAAGGAGGAAGAGATTTCCCGTATTACGGAGGCTTTCTACATGGTGGACAAGGCTCGTTCGAGGCAGCATCATGGCGCCGGGCTGGGATTGGCTCTGGCGGACAGAATTGCAGGATTGCATGGGGGCGGTCTTGTGTTTGAGAGCAGGGAAGGCCGGGGCACGAAGGTGAGTTTCTCTTTGATATGCGAAAAGGATGAGGGCAGATTGGAGACGGGAGCAAAGCAGGAAGATGAGAATGCAATGATGCAGTTGAGAAAGTGAGAATGCAGTGATGCAGTTGAGAAGGTGAGAATGCAATGATGCAGTTGAGAAAGGTTGAAGTTGTGGAACATGGGAAGGAAGGGGAGTAAATTAACTAATTTGCTGGGAATGGCACTTGCTTTCGGGATTGCCTTCGGAGGGCTGTTTGGAGTGCGGCTGCGGCTTGCACAGGAAGAGGCGGCGCTGCTGCAGGGAAGCGGCGCGGTGGAGCTGCCTGTGCAGGATGGCACGATGGACATACAGGTGGCCGGGAAAGCGGAGGGGGCAGGACTGTTGGAGGCAGAGCTGGTACAAACGGTTGAAAATCTGCGCAGCAATACTGAGGTGTATCCTCATGAACCCCGGCAGGGACAGTTATCCATGGCCCAGGCCATAGCATGCGGCAAGGGCTGGATGGAAGATTTCTGTATCCCTTATTTCGGAGCGCCGGAGGATGGGCTGCAGGAATATAAGGCAAACTGCTATCTTTGGTCAACGCAGGAAGGTGCAGAAGGAGAGGAGAAGGATAGTTATTGGACGGTGGCGCTGGCAGGTCAGGGCATGGAGGCGGAACTGCTTGTGCATGGGGGAAGCGGACAGGTATTGGAAGCATCGGTGAGCTTCCTGCTGTCGTCTGAATTTGGGGAAATGAAGAATCCGGTGTTATTTCTGCAGGAGTATGCCGATTCTTTTGGCTTTGCAGAGGATGATGCTTTGTCCGGGGATGGGAATGAAGCGCCGGAAAGTGACATACACACCATATATCGAAGCATCGGAAGCCAGGGCGTATATGCTGCCATGACGGCAGACCTGATCAGGATCAGTAAAGGGAATTCGGACGGAGGGGCTTCAGATGATACAGAGGTATTTCATTTTGAATTATTCCTGGACATTGTGAACCGCAGCTGAACTGCTGCATACTTCCCTTTTCAAGTTTTCATTGAGAACAGGTTCCAAATAAAGTATAATGGTTCATGGAATACAGAACGGCGGTGATAAATGACCTTGCGCCATACGGATGAAGCATGACTGCAGGGATAAGGGCGCCGGAGAGAAGAGGCGGAACCACGGAGAAATAAAATGATACACATTGCAATTTGTGATGATGAAAAAGAGTTTGTTGCATATATGGACAGATTATTAAAACAATACGCCGCCGAAAAGGGAGAGGAAATTAAGATAACCGCGTATTATGATGGTATGGAACTCATTCAAAAATATGATACTACCATTGATTTAATCTTCCTTGATATTCAGATGCGGATGGTAAACGGTTTACAGGCTGCAGAGCACATCCGCCGGATAGATGAAGGGGTCGGTATTATCTTCCTGACTACGCTTACCCAATATGGTTTGGAGGGATATCAATATCAGGCCGTGAACTATATCATTAAGCCCATGAAGTATGTCCGGCTGAAGGCCGAAATGGATCAGTGGCTGAAAAGGCATCGGAGAGACCGCAGTGCAGCTGTGGTGATTGCCAATGATACCGGAAGATACAAAGTATTCTTAAAATCTCTGCGGTTTGTGGAAACTTTTGGCCGCAATCTGCTGCTGCACACGGAACAGGAAGAGATTGTCTGCTATAAGAAAATGAAAGAGATGGAGCAGGAACTCACGGGACAGGGGTTCGTGCGCTGCCACAGCAGTTATCTGGTCAATCTGTCCTATGTAAAAGGGGTAAAAAAGCTGGAAATCACGTTAATCACCGGAGAGAATCTTCCCATCAGCCAGCCCAGGCGGAAAGTTTTTATGGAGCAGTTGACAGAGTATTGGGGGGATATGCTGTGATTCGATTTCTTGATGTGGTATCTTTTTTACTGGAGTTGAGCTACGTATTTATTTTCTTTTGGATACTGCATACATTCTTAACGCTGCGGAAGCATTGGCTCATACGGATACTGGCGTTTACCGTCTGTAATTATTTAGCTTCGGTGATTATTTACCCCAACGATTTGGCGAATCTTCTGGGGGCATTGGCCGGCTTTGTCGTCTATATTGTCATATTTCACTGCGGAAGCTGGATTGAAAAGCTGTCCGCCGTACTTGTGTTTTATCCTGCACTGATTGCAGTAAACTATTTGATGATGGACATCGGAAAGGAAATATTTTATACGTCTGCCGGTCTGCCGGGCGGAGTAAGTGTGGAATGGAATGAGGAATTACTGCTTGCCAGTAC
Source organism: uncultured Acetatifactor sp. (assembly GCA_910584435.1). GTDB lineage: Bacteria > Bacillota > Clostridia > Lachnospirales > Lachnospiraceae > Acetatifactor. The sequence continues at coordinate 48,390 of CAJUAP010000009.1, read as the reverse complement.
CGGAATACATACGGTTTCTCTGCTGCTGCGGCTGCTGTTCTGGCTGGGAACCTTTCTGGGCTTGAAAAAGTATCTGCTGGCCGTCAAGTCCGGTTTGATGGCGAAAATGTGGCTGATGATAGATGTTTTCATGGCTGCTCCCTGTATCGCTGTTTTTACCATTATTCTGTTCCTGCCGGAAGAGTCTGCGATTGCATATCCCATTTGCGGGGCATCCATTTTCTCCAGTTTCGGATGTATTTATCTGGCGGCTTATATCTGCAATGCGGTGCAGACAGCGTACCGCGTACAGGAGCTGGAAATGAGGCAGAACTATCTGAATGAAAAGGTGCAGGAAGAAGAGCGCGTCCGCGCATCTGCCATGATATGAAGAATCATCATCTGCTGCTGCAGGCGCAGGCGGAACATGGGCAGGAGGTTCAAAAATCCATACAAAAGCTGCAGGGGCAAATCCAGGAATACGAAAATTACCATCACACGGGGAATCAGTTTCTGGATATTATTCTTCGGGATAAGGCCAGGGCAGCGCAGGAAATGAAGATAGATTTTAATACGGTGATTTCTTTTGAAGACAGTGCTTTTATAGAGCTGTTAGATATCAGCACCATTTTCGGCAATGCCATTGACAACGCCATTGAAGCCAGCGGGAAGCTGCCGGAAAATGAGCGTCTGATTACAGTCAGGGCAAACCGCGTCCGTGAAATGCTGGTCATTGTGGTTGAAAATAATGCATTATCCCAGGGTATGCAATCGGGAAACACTACGAAAAAGGATACGTTTCTACACGGCTTCGGGCTGTCCAATATCAGAACAACTGTGGAAAAATATGGAGGACAATGCAGTACAAAGGCGGCGGACGGAATGTTTACTCTGAAAATAATGATTCCGATTCCCTGATATTTTACAACTTAGGCACAAGTCGTACACAGGCATTTGACATTTTTCTGATATCCTGATCAGGAAACAGAAGCAAATATAGTAAAAGGTGCTGCCGTGAATAGGAAAGCGGCGGCAGCGGATACAGGAGGCAGCAGAAAAATGAAGAATACTGAAAATGGCAAGTGCAGTAAGGGGCTGGCGTGTACGCTGGCTGTGGCGCTTTTAGCAGGTGCGCTGGGCGGCTGTGGGAAAGCGGAAGGAGAAAAAGGGGGGCAGTCAGGGACGGAGAGCGGCAGCGGGGCGGCTCCGCAAAAGGGCAGGTATGTGGAGACAGAGGAAGCGCTGCCTGAGGAATTGAAGGGTCTGGATGTGAAGCAGATGTTTACGGAAGATAATAAACTTCACTTTCTGACAATGGAGCAGGAGGATGGGAAGGCCATGCTGCGTGAGTGGGAGCAGCAGGAGGAAGGGCTTGTGGATGTGACACAGGACTGGCTTTCGTCATTGACATTTGACTGCGGCGGCTGGATGGAACCGCTGCTCGTGCAGGGAAAAGGTGACAGGCAGTATCTCTATGCAGGTTATGCGGCAGAGGGTGAGGCAGAGTATAAGGGGCATCTGTGGAAAGGAGAAGGGGCTGTATCAGAGGAAATTACGCCGGAGAAGTGGTCCGTTCCGGATGAATTATGGGGCGGCTTTGACATGATACAGGGATTGGCGGCATTGGATAACGGCACATTGGTTGCATATTCCTATTCTTCCATAGATATTCTGGCCGGAGAGGATGGCAGTGTCATTGAAAGTGAACCGCTCACTGTTTTTTATGAGGGAAAAATTGCGACGGATGGAGAAAATGTCTTCCTGAATGCCGGAGGGCAGATTGAAAAGCGCGGGGAGGGAAAGAGCAGTGAATCCGTGCTGCTTCCTGCGATTACAGACAGTAATACGGCCAACGGAGAAAGCGGAAGTATATTTGTCGGGGGTGCGGGTGGTCTGGCCATGGGGATATGCAGCGACGGTACCTTGATTGCAGCCGGGGAGGACGGTATTTTCCGGATGACGGACACATCGGACCAGCCTCAGTGGGAGAAGCTGGCGGAGGGTGTGGATACGGATTTTGCCATGAGGGGGAACGAGTGTAAAGATTTGGCGGTGATGGAGGATGGCAGTTTTTATGCGCTGTTCCAGGCTGGGGAAGAGCTGAAATTGAATCGGTATGTGTATGATCCCGATGCGGTTTCCGAAGTGACACAGGTATTGAAATTGTATTCGGCGGGAGAAATCGCTATGCTCAAACAGGCTGCGGCTCTGTATCACAAGGCCCACCCGGAGGTGCTGATCACCATAGAAAATGAATATTCCATGTATGAGGGGGACGTGCCGGATAATAACGCTGTCTATCAGAAGCTGAATACAATGCTGATGGGAGATGATGCGCCGGACATTCTGGTGATGGATCAGCTGAATGTGGATTCCTATGGGGAGAAGGGGCTTTTAGTGAATCTGGAGGATGTATTAAAGCCCATGGAAGAAGGCGGGGAGCTGCTGTCGAATATTACAGGGGCTTATGTGAGGGAAGACGGCAGCCGGTATGTGGTGCCTCTAAAGTTTGCATTTCCCATGGCGCTGGGCAGGGACATATCATCGGAAGATATGAGTTCCATGAAATCATTGGCAGAATTCTTAAGCCGGGCTGACAGCAGTTATATGGGTGCTCAGACCGTGGCGGAGCTGGTGTATCAGTTTTATCCTTATTTCTGTGATGAAATTGTAAAAGATAAGCAGCTGGATCAGGAAGCGATGGGCAGATATCTGGAATATATGAAAGCCATTGGGGATAATTGCGGCATCATCAATTCCAGACCGGAAAATGAGTATAGCCACGGTGCGCTGGATCTTGGGGGGCAGAGTAAGCTTGTATTTGAGAAAGTGGGAGGTTTTCTGAGCTGTATTACTCCTTTGTCCATGGTGGAATATAGTAAAGGGGAATACACTGCTTTTGAGAACAGATTCTATCCTTTGATGCAGATGGGAATCTGTGCGAAGAGTCAATATGTGGACACGGCAAAGGATTTTCTGCGGTTTGCGCTGTCGGAAGAGCTGCAGGATATGGATTTATACGACGGATTTCCGGTAAACAGGAAATCACTGGAAAAGCAGGCGGCAGAAGACCGCTCCGAATATTCGGGTTATGTTATGATGACGGCAGACGACGGGGAATATATATCATATGAGATGAAGCCATATTCTCAGGAAGAGGGGAAACGGCTGGCTGCGCTCTGCGGGACTTTGGACCGGCCTGTGAGGGAAGATGCCAAGATATATGAAGTGCTGACGGAATGCCTGGGGGGATACCTGGATGGCACACAGTCTAAGGAAGAGACAATCCGGAAGATAGAAGCCGGATTGAAGATGTATCTTGCGGAGTAGGTGATTACCCCCTTGATGAATGTCAGAGTGCTTGTTATAATGTTGGAAGATAGATGACAGTAAATATACTGCAGACCGCCAGGAGTTACAGCGATGCTTCCGGAAAAGTATCTGGCTGGCGGTGCACAGTATAAATTGCTGTCTGCTGTGTGTGGTGAGTAACAGTTCAGCGGTCTGTCTGAACTGTTACCGTGATGAATGAAAAGCAGATGGAAATCATAAAAACAAGGCGCAGCTGGCGGATGCGAAACCGGAGGGGCTGGGGGGATGGTATGAATGCTGTTGAAGTGTTAAAGACTTATTTTGGATATGATGCGTTCCGCAAGGGACAGGAAGAGATCATTGGGGCTATATTATCAGGAAGGGACGCTTTGGCGGTTATGCCCACGGGGGCCGGGAAGTCCATATGCTATCAGGTGCCTGCGTTATTGCTTCCGGGGATTACGCTTGTGATATCCCCTTTGATTTCGCTGATGCAGGATCAGGTGAAGTCTCTGAATGCCGCCGGGATTCATGCCGCGTACATCAACTCTTCTCTGACGGAAGCACAGATTGCAAAAGCGCTCCGGCTGGCGGTGCAGGGGACCTATAAGATAATTTATGTGGCGCCTGAGCGGCTGGAGAGCGCCGGTTTTATGGAGTTTGCCTTACAGGGGGCGATTTCCATGGTTACGGTGGATGAAGCCCATTGTATTTCGCAGTGGGGCCAGGATTTCAGGCCCAGCTATCTGAAGATTGTGGATTTCATTGAAAACTTACCCAACAGACCCATTGTAAGCGCATTTACGGCGACCGCCACGGAGGAAGTCAAAAATGATATCGAATGTGTTCTGAAACTGGATCATCCCGATACTGTGGTGACAGGATTCGACAGGGAAAATCTGTATTATAGTGTGGAATATTTTGCAGGAGGACAGAAGGACGCGTTTGTGGAGGATTACATAGACAAGCATTCCAATGAGAGCGGAATCATATACTGCGCCACGAGGAAGAACGTGGATGCGCTGTATGAGAAGCTGTCCGGCCGGGGTGTTCCTGTGACAAGGTATCATGCAGGAATAGATAATGAGACGAGAAAGAGAAACCAGGAGGATTTCATCTATGACCGTAAACCGGTGGTGGTGGCGACCAATGCTTTCGGCATGGGAATTGATAAGTCAAATGTGAGATATGTCATTCACTACAACATGCCTCAGAGCATGGAGAATTATTATCAGGAGGCCGGACGGGCAGGGCGTGACGGCGGGAACTCACAATGTATTCTTCTGTTTTCGCTGCAGGATATCATGATTAATAAATATCTGCTTGCCAGGAAGGAATTCGACGGCATGGAAGCGGAGAATATTGAACTGGTAAAGCAGAGGGATGCCCAAAGGCTTCAGGCCATGGAAGGGTATTGTAAGACCACATCCTGCCTCCGCTATTATATTCTTGCGTATTTTGGGGAGAAAACCAAAGGCTCCTGTGATAACTGCGGCAACTGCCATCGGGTTTATTCGGAAGTTGACATGACAGCAGATGCAAAATGGGTGATTAACTGCATTGCGGAGGCCAGAGGCAGATATGGATTGAATATCATCCTGGGGACTTTGCTGGGAGCAAACCGCGCCAGATTAAAAGAGGTGGGGGCAACGGCTTATAAGTCCTATGGTGTTCTAAGCCACAGGAGTGAGAAGGATATCCGTCTGTTGGTGGATCAGATGCTGATGGACGGATATATTATCCAGACCCAGGAGGAATACAGCGTTCTACGGCTGGGGGATATCCAGAGATTAAGGGACGAAAATACCCGTGTGCTGGTCAGAAAGTCTGTGGAAAGCGAAAGTAAGGCAAAGAGCAGTAGAAGTAACAGTAAGAAGACGGATTCGCTGACCAGGGCAGGATATGAACTCTTCGATAAACTTCGGAAGCTGCGGTTAGCGATTGCAAAAGAAGAGGCATTGCCGCCCTATATTATTTTTAATGACAGGACATTGATTGATATGTGTGTAAAAATGCCTGTGAATAAACAGGAAATGCTCAATGTCTCCGGCGTAGGGGAGAACAAATTCAGCAGGTATGGACAGCGGTTTCTGGAGCAGGTGAAGGAATTTATGGCAGAGAATCCTGGGTAACAGTTCGGACAGCCCCTGCCGCGAAGTCAAAATTTATGGTTGACAGCCGGGAAGGAAGGTGCTATACTCACACTCAGAAAGCAAAGGCGCTATGGGGAGAACCATAGCGCTCATTTCTTTTCAGGCGGGCCCGCCATAACATAAAGTGATGCAATGAGGTGTCAGGAGAAAGCAGCTCCGAAGAAATACGGAGGCTGGCAATATTCCCCGATATTCATGGCATCACTTATTTTATTTGAGGAGGAAATATTATGACAGAAGAAATCTTTGAAACGTTAAACAGTCAATTGTTCGGTGTCTGGTTTTTGATCGGAGCGGCATTGGTGTTCTGGATGCAGGCAGGATTTGCCATGGTGGAGACCGGTTTTACCAGGGCGAAAAATGCAGGAAATATTTTGATGAAGAATCTGATGGATTTCTGCATCGGTACGGTTGTATTTATTCTGGTTGGTTTCGGGCTGCTGTTGGGTGAGGATATGGCAGGGATCATAGGAAAGCCAGGGTTTGACATTTTCACGGATTACGGCAGCTTCGACTGGTCCGGTTTTGTGTTCAACCTGGTATTCTGTGCCACCACGGCCACTATTGTATCCGGTGCCATGGCAGAGCGGACGAAATTTATATCTTATTGTGTGTACTCCGCGGTGATATCCGCAGTGATTTATCCCATCGAAGCACATTGGATCTGGGGCGGAGGCTGGCTGTCACAGATTGGCTTCCATGATTATGCGGGTTCCACGGCAATCCATATGGTGGGCGGTATATCCGCATTGATAGGTGCGGCAGTTTTAGGACCCCGTATCGGCAAGTTTGTAAAGGATAAATCCGGCAAGGTGACAAAGGTTAATGCTTTTCCGGGACATAATCTTCCGCTGGGATGCCTTGGCGTATTTATTCTGTGGCTTGGCTGGTATGGATTTAACGGTGCGGCAGCCGCGAATGTAGATGAACTGGCAACTATCTTCGTGACTACAACCATAGCGCCTGCCATTGCCACGGTGGTGTGTATGATATTTACCTGGATTAAGTATGGCAAACCGGATGTGTCCATGTGCCTGAATGCATCCCTGGCAGGACTGGTGGCCATCACGGCGCCCTGTGATGTGACGGATGCGCTGGGAGCGGCTGTGATTGGTGCAGTGGCAGGACTTCTGGTGGTATTCGGTGTATGGCTGCTGGATTACAAATTACATATAGATGATCCGGTGGGTGCAGTGGCAGTGCATTGCATGAATGGTATCTGGGGAACCATTGCAGTGGGATTGTTTGCGACATCCAGCTCTCCGGCATTTGCATCAGCGGGAATCAGGGAAGGGCTGTTCTATGGGGGCGGATTTACCCAGCTTGGATTACAGCTCATAGGTTTCGCGGCAGTGGCGGCATGGACAGCGGTGACCATTACCGTTACTTTCCTGGTGATTAAGGCTGCACTGGGACTGAGAGTATCGGAGGAAGAGGAAATTGTAGGTCTGGATGCTATGGAGCATGGACTGGCATCCGCATATTCAGGGTTCTCTATTATGGATGTATCCAATACCATGACCATGAGTGTCAATGAGAATACGGATCTTGGCGTGGATGTGTATGAGGAAGCGTCCGAGGCAAAGAAAGCGGCAGCGGTACAGGTGGCCCAGGCTCCGGCGGTTTCCGATACAGGCATGTATAAGGTGGCAATTATTTCTAAGCTTTCCAGATATGATCATCTGAAGAAAGCAATGAATGACCTGGGTGTGACAGGTATGACGGTGACACAGGTAATGGGCTGCGGCATTCAGAAGGGAGCGGGGGATAAATACCGCGGTGTTGAAATGGATGCTACATTGCTTCCCAAGGTGAAGGTGGAAGTGGTGGTGAGCAAGATTCCGGTGGACACGGTTATTGAGGCAGCCAAGAAAGCGCTTTATACCGGGCATATCGGCGACGGTAAGATTTTTGTATACAATGTTGACAAGGTAGTGAAGGTTCGTACCGGGGAAGAGAATTTTGCCGCTTTGCAGGATGTGGAGTAATCCAAAAGAAGCGGGGGATGAAAAATCGTCCGGGCATAAGAAAGGGGAGCGCATGGAGCACTCCCCTTTTTTATGACAATAGAAGCTCGCGAAGCGTGGATTCTGCTGTTTACAGAAAACTTATCTGCCGTAGAAAATCTGCGCAATGGGAGAATCCGGTGAAAGTATGACGGTTTTATTATTCCCGCGCATGGAAGCTTTCAGTGCGTCCAGGCTTCTGACAAAAGAGTAGAATTCCTGCTTGGATTCATCATTATAGGCTTCCGAAAGGATTCTCATGTACTCCGCCTCGCCTTCTGCAATCAAAATGGCGGCTTCTTTCTCGGCCTCGGACAGAAGGACGGTTACTTCCTTGTCGGTGGTATTCTTAATAATCTGCGCCTCGGAGCTTCCTTCTGCGGTATAGGTTGCGGCAATGTTGTCACGCTCAGATATCATTCGCTCATATACGGCTGCTTTATTGTCGCCGGGCAGATCAAGCTTCTTCGTCTCAAAGGACAAAAGAGAAATGCCGTACTGTTCCAGGGAGTTGCCTATATTCTGCATAATGGCCGCGGATAATTCCCCGTCGCGTCCGGAGATGACATCATCCTGGCTGGTGCTGCTGATAATGTTCTTGGTGGAGTTGTATACTATGGCATCCAGACGGCTCTCCGCATTAGGGATAGAAGAATTCAAGGTCTGGGCAAACTTCTGCGGATCTGCAATCTTCCATAGAATGTAACTGTCACAGATCATGGTCTTCTTATCGCTGGTGATGACATCGGAGGAGGAAAGATCGTAGAGCAGAATCTGCTTGGGCAGGGTATCCACGCTTTGGATAAAAGGAATCTTGAAGCTGATGCCCGCTTCTGACACCACATGGTCAATTTTACCGAATTGCCGGATCAGGCTGTATTCATTTTCCTGGGTGATGACAATGCTGGAAGCGCCGGCTGCAAGTGCCGCACATATCAGGAGAACGGAAAATATTTTAACTGTTGTCTTCATATTGACACCTCACTCATTGGATGTTGGAAAGCATATTTCATTTGTCTGCATTTGTTATACTCGTGAACGTATTTATTCGCCGCTTTCTGTCCAACACTGTAGATGCGTTCACTCGTTGTACATTTAAATCGGCAAATGTTTTCGTTAATGAGTATAAATTATTTGAAACTGATTGCTGTGGGATACAAACGGGGGGTTAGTTCAGGGTTCCTGGCCGTCAATCGGGGACACAGGACTGGATTCTGCGTTGGTATCAGAGTTATTATTCGTATCTCCGGTAAAGGTTTCCAGGGGATAGATGGTCTGTACATCGCCGCTGCCTTCGATCAGAATCTTCAAACCTGGCAGCACATCCTCCATTGTCTCATAAAACATACGCTGTTTTGTAATGGCAGGGTTCTTAATATACTCTGCGTACATTGCGTTGAAACGCGCCACCTGTGCGGTAGCTTCGTTGATACGCTCTGTTTTCTGTGCCTCGGCGTCTTTGATAATGCCGTCCGCCTGTGCCTGTGCGGAGGGCAGCTGCTCATTGCGGTATTTATTGGCATTGTTGAGGGCGGTTTCTTTTCCCTGTTTGGCTGTCTCCACGGCTTTGAAGGCTTCCATGACCTCAATGGTAGGAGGCTCCGAATCCTGGATGGTGATGTTTACAAGCTGTACGCCGATATCATGCTGCTCTAAGCGCTGCAGAATCATTTCCCGGATGGCTGCCTGGATTTCATTTTTCCCTGTGGTAAGCACATCATCCACAGGATAGCTGCCGATTACGGTACGGATGCAGCTTTGGCTGATGTTTTTCAGAATTTCCAGGGGATTTCTGGATGCATACAATGCCTTCACGGGGTCGCTGTACCGATACTCCACATAGAAATCCACATCAATAAAATTGAAGTCTGACGTAATCATCAGGGATTCATCCTCGTTGCTCTGGTTGGAATCCGAATTGTAGCCGATGGTAAGCCCCTGTATGGTGGTGTTTACTTTCCGCACCTGTTGAATCAGCGGAATTTTAAAGTGGAGTCCTGGTTCGGTGACAGCCTGGGGTCTGCCCAGGGTAATCAGCACAGCCTGTTCCTGCTCCTTAATCTCATAGGCAGAATTAGAAACCAGGATGATGAGGACAATTGCCGCAATAATCAATACAGCGAATCTGCCCGGTGATTTTTTCCTGCCGGGGGAGTCCTTGGCATCGCCGTCCATGGTTTCAAATCCGTTTTTTCTGTTGCGGAAAGAATCTTTGTTCATAGGAATACCTCCTTGTCTGGCGGAACAATTTCGTTAAAAAAATAGGGTGTCATTTGTATCAACTTAATAATACAATAATACGCTCAATCTATAGTTTCGTCAATAATATTTCTATAACCTTTTTCTTAAATTATGATGGACGCACTGGCGCAGCGCATTTGCTCTGTAATGGGAATCATATTAAGTATCGGTTCAGCCAGTCCCTGCCGCGAAGCCGCACTGGCGCTCCAAGGGCGGCTTGCCGCATTGCAATTATTGCGAGACTAAAATGTTTCCGCATGGCTGAACTGTTAAGATTTTTCTTCCGTTATATTTCAAGATATGATATAATCGGGTTTAAGAAAGCGGGGTGTGATGGTATGGGAATGGCGGAATTTGAGAGAAAAAAGGATGAAAAAATTGACGGTGTAATCTGTGATATGTCCCCGTCGCCGGGATATGGCCATTTTATGATTGACGGAAATCTGTATTCGATTATTAAGCGCGGCTTGAAAGGCAGTATATGTATCGTATCAATGGAAAATCTGGATTTCAAATATCATCCCGACAAAAACGATGATTATTTATGCCCGGACATTATGATTATATGCAACAGGAAGCAGATAAAGGGAGGAGCTTACAGCGGCATCCCCAAATTTGTTGCCGAAACACTGAGCCACTCCACAGCAAAGAAAGACCGTACAAAGAAAAAGGATATTTATGAAGAGGCGGGAGTAGAAGAATATTGGATTATTTCGCCCCAGGGTTCCGTGGAAATTTATTATCTGCAGGATGGAAAATATGTCCTGGAGCAGAACTATTTGTTTCAAGATGACAAAGAAGAGGATTATAATGCGGATGTTGAAATCTCACTGAGAGCCTTTCCTCATATTAAAATGACGTTGGGAGAAATTTTCGAGGGTGTATTTGAAAAGTAAAATCAGGGCCAGACGTTTGGCAAAAGGCCGTAATCCGGCATTCGGTAAGGTGCAGTTGAGAGAGGCTGTGAGGGAATGTTTGGTACTATAGTATTGGCATTCCCTTTTTAGGGATAGTTATGCAGAAAAAGCAGACAATCGTATGTACTGTAATCAGTACAGGAAAAATTGTAGAAAAGCAAAGGCGGTATGGAGGAATATGATTACAATATCCCTGTGTATGATTGTAAAAAATGAAGAGAAACTATTGGAGAGGTGTTTAGACAGTATAGCGGATCTGGTGGATGAGATTATCATAGCGGATACGGGGTCTGCGGATGGCACCAGGGAGATTGCGGCGCGTTACACGGAGCATGTATATGATTTCCCATGGGTGGATGATTTCAGTGCGGCGAGAAATTTTGTCTTTTCCAAAGCTACTAAGGAATATATTTATTCTGCGGATGCGGATGAAGTATTGCTGCCGGAGAACAGGGAGCGTTTCCGTCGGATGAAGGATACACTGCTTCCTGAGATTGAGATTGTGCAGATGAAATATGGCAATCAGCTGCAGTTTGGTACGGTCTATAATTATGACGAGGAGTATCGGCCGAAATTATTCCGAAGGAAACGGGATTTTGTATGGGAAGATCCCATTCATGAGATGGTGCGTCTGACCCCGGTGGTATATGACAGTGATATTGTCATTACCCATCTGCCGGAGGAAAGCCATGGGAAACGTGACTTGGAGACCTTTCGCAGACATTGCAGGGAGGGAATCCGTCTGTCCAAACGGCTTCATGGGATGTATGCCAGGGAACTGATGCTGGCGGGAGATGCGGAGGATTTTGCGCAGGCGGCAGCGTTTTTCGAAGCTTCTGCGGCGGATGCGGACAGGGACGGCGAAGAGCTGAGGCAGGCTTGCTGTATTGCGGCGAAAGCGGCAAGACTGGCTGGGAATACAATTGGCTTTTTTAAATATACATGTAAGGTAATTGCAGAAGAAGCCTGTTCGGAAATATGCTGTGAAATGGGGCATTTCTATGAGGAACAGAAAGATTGGGAAGAGGCGGCAGTGTGGTATTATAATGCGGTGTATGAAACCCAGCCGATTCTAAGCATACATACGGGCGGCAGGGAAAGCCTTGAGGGACTGGTGCGGTGCTATGAGGCGATGGGCAGTCCTGATCAGGCGGAGGTTTATCGGGAAGAACTTCCATCTACGGAACAAATTGCCGCAAGCGGCAATTGAATAGTCCAGCTAAGAAATGTCAAGCCATTTTTAAAAACGTTTCGCTGGACAGGTGAGGTTGGGAAGGCGCACGAGAGCAGAGCTCATGAGATCGCGTATGAATGAAATTTGTCTCTCCCATGTGTGCGCTGAAAGAACCTGACCCTTTAGTGCCGGAGTGGAGAAATCGGAACAAGTTCCCACAAGCGGGAACTGGAATATGAAACACAGTCTCGGAACATAGGTGCACTGGATAGGGCACCGGAGTGGAGAGACGGTACTGGAATAGGAGAAAAGCAGATGAAATGGGAAGAAAATGTACGGAAGGCAGTGCCTTATGTGGCAGGGGAGCAGCCGGGGAGGCCGAATGTAATTAAGCTGAATACAAATGAGTGTCCCTATCCGCCGGCACCGGGCGTGGCCAGGCTGGCTGCACAGATGAATTGTGATAATTTACGCCTGTATCCCAATTCCAAGGGGGAGGGGCTGGTGGAAGCGCTGGCAGAATATTATCATGTGAAGCCGGAGCAGGTATTTGTGGGCGTGGGTTCCGATGATGTGCTGGCCATGGCATTTATGACTTTCTTTCACAGTGGGAAACCGATTCTGTTTCCTGATGTGACTTATTCTTTTTATGATGTGTGGGCGGATTTATTCAGGATTCCTTATCGGACTTGTGCATTGGATCATGAATGGCATATTTGTCCGGAGGATTACAGACAGCCCAATGGGGGGGTGGTTTTCCCGAATCCCAACGCGCCCACAGGACTTATGGAGTCATTGGAGAACGTAGAGGCAATCATTCAGGCAAATGAGGATGTGGTGGTGATTGTGGACGAGGCATATGTGGATTTTGGAGGAACAAGTGCATTGCCATTATTGGAAAAATATGATAATCTGTTGATTGTGCAGACTTTTTCCAAGTCCAGGGCTATGGCAGGGCTGCGGATCGGGTTCTGTATCGGCAATGAAAAGCTGATCGGATACCTGAATGATGTGAAGTTCTCCTTTAATTCCTATACCATGAACCTTCCGGCACAATTGCTGGGGGTGGAGGCAGTCAGGGATGACGCGTATTTCAGGGAAACCACCGGGAAGATTATTGCTACCAGGGAGAGGGTGAAGGGGGAACTGAAGAAGCTGGGATTTTCCTTCCCTGATTCTTCCGCTAACTTTATTTTTGCTTCCCATGCGAAAATTCCGGCAGAACAGATTTTCCGGGCGCTCAGGGAGGCGGACATCTATGTGAGATATTGGAATAAGCCCAGAATATCAAATTCCCTGCGCATTACCATAGGTACGGATGAAGAAATGGATAGGCTGCTTGAATTTCTGCAAAAATATGTAAAAACGACGAAGAATGGAGAAATGTAATGATTAAAAGTGTACTAAAAGGTATGGTAATTGGTATTGCGAACATTGTTCCCGGTGTCAGCGGCGGCACTATGATGGTTTCCATGGGTATTTATGACAAGCTGATTCATTGTATTACGCACTTGTTCAGCGAATTTAAGAAAAGTGTGCTGTTCCTGCTTCCGATTGCAGTGGGAATGGTGGCGGCCATTGCCGCCAGTTCGTTCGGGCTGACTTATTTATTTGAGCATTTTCCGATTCAGACCAATCTATTGTTTGTGGGATTGATTCTCGGAGGACTTCCTGCCATTGGAAGTAAAGTGAAGGGCAAGAGGATTCAGGCGGGACATATCATTGCCGGGGTACTGTTTTTTGCGCTGGTAGTGGGATTGGCAGTTATGGGGGAAACGGAAGGAAATGCGGCGGATATTTCCTTTAGTGTGGGGAATGTACTGATTCTCTTTGGTGTGGGAATTATTGCTTCTGCGACTATGGTCATTCCCGGTGTCAGCGGTTCTATGGTTTTGATGCTGATGGGGTTCTATCATCCGGTATTGAATGCAATCAAGGATTTTTTCACGGCGCTGGCTGCTTTGGACATGGATGGAATTCTGGCAGGATGCGGAATTCTGATTCCTTTTGGACTGGGTGTGGTAGTCGGTATCTTCGGCATTGCCAAGCTGGTGGAGATTATTTTTGAGAAATTCCCGTTGTATGCGTATTGGGCAATTATCGGACTGATTGTGTCGTCACCCATTGCCATATTGCTGATGGGCACATTCCCGGCGCTGACAGTGCTGCATGTACTGACGGGCATTGTGGCTCTGGCAGTGGGATTTGTTATTGCTATGAAATTAGGGGAATAAGTGTGCAAAGAATTTCTATGTCAGTAAAGTACACTGACTAAGAAATTCTAAGTTGCACACAGAAGAATGCCCAAAGTGAGGGCATTCTTCCAAGCGCGTTTTTTGCGCTTTGCGCGTTTTTTGCGCTTTGTTTGCACCAATTGTTTGCCCCCCAAAGAGGTGGGCTTTGCCCCCCAAAGAGGTGGGCTTTGCCCCCTCTTGGCGGCATGTATGTGAAAAATCAGGATTTTCTAAGGTATTACGGAAGGTGGGCGTGGATTAGCCGGGAAAGAGATTATGAGAAGGGGCGGGGGATATCATGGGGATGTATGAGGAGTTTGCCGGGGTATATGATGAATTGATGGATGATACGCCTTATGGACAGTGGGGAGATCGTATAGACAATCTGATTCACCGGTTTGGCGTGTCGAAGCCGGAGAGGGATGTAGAACAGGTTCTGGATTCTGAGCGGAATCTGGTGGTGGATTTGGGATGCGGCACCGGTACCCTGGCGGAGCTTATGTACGAAAAAGGCTATGATGTAATAGGAGTAGACGCTTCGGAAGACATGCTGAATATTGCCATGGGCAAAAGAGAGAAAAGCGGATCGGAGATTCTGTATCTGCTGCAGGATATGAGGGAGCTGGAGCTGTATAGTACGGTGGGGACAATTTATAGTGTGTGTGATTCGCTGAACTATATTACGGAAGAGGAAGAGCTGTCGGCTGTTTTTCGGCTGGTGGAAAATTATTTATTCCCCGGAGGCATTTTTATTTTTGATTTTAACACGGTGTATAAATACCGCGAGGTGATTGGCAATACTACCATTGCGGAAAACCGTGAGGACTGCAGCTTTATCTGGGAGAATTTCTATGATGCGGAGGAAGAGCTGAACGAGTATGACTTGACTGTATTCATCAGAGAAGAAGAGGAAGTCTTCAGAAAATTTACGGAGACTCATCTGCAGCGGGGGTATACGGTGGAACAGATGCGGCGGCTGGTGGAACAGGCTGGCATGGCGGTTGTGGAGATCATGGATGCGGACACAGGGGAGGGTGTTACGGAACAAAGTGAGAGGGTGTACGTGGTAGCGCGAGAGTGCAGAAAATGAAGTGATTTGCGTGTAGTATTTGGAAAGGATAGGGATATGGAGCAGATTTCAGGGGATTATATTGTCCGCGCAACAGCGGCAGAGGCGCAGATACGAGCCTTTGCCTGTACCACAAGGAATCTGGTGGAAGCTGCCAGGGAGGCGCATAATACCAGTCCTGTAGTTACGGCGGCATTGGGCCGGCTGTTAAGCGCAGGTGCCATGATGGGCAGCATGCTGAAGGGGGAGAAGGATTTATTGACGCTGCAGATTAAGGGCGATGGTCCTGTGGGAGATATTACGGTGACGGCGGACGGGGCAGGAAATGTGAAAGGGTATGCAGGTGTACCGGATGTAATACTGCCGGCCAATCAGGCAGGAAAACTGGATGTGGCAGGCGCTGTGGGAAAGGGAATGCTCCGTGTCATTAAGGATATGGGATTAAAAGAGCCTTATGTGGGACAGACTATGCTTCAGACAAGTGAAATTGCAGAGGATTTAACGTATTATTTCGCCACGTCCGAGCAGACACCGTCTGCTGTGGGGCTGGGTGTGCTTATGGAGCGGAATAATACCGTGAGACAGGCGGGAGGATTTATCATTCAGCTCATGCCGTTTGCGGAGGAGAGTGTTATCGGCAGATTGGAGAAAAATCTGGCGCATATCACTTCTGTGACCGCCATGCTGGACACCGTCATACATGACGGGGGCAGTGGGCCGGAACAGATGTTAGAACAGATACTGGACGGCTTGGGCTGTGAAGTGATGGAATCCATGCCGACAGTGTTTGCCTGTAACTGCAGCAAGTGCAAAATTGAAAAGGTGTTAATCAGCCTGGGGAAGAAAGAGATACAGGATATGATAGATGACGGGCAGGAGATTGAAGTGGGCTGTCATTTCTGTAATAAAAAGTACATATTCAGCGTGGAAGAATTGAAGCGTTTGTTGTGATATCTCACAAAACAGCTCTGAACAGAAAAGAGGCATAGTATGAAGCATGGATTTATTAAGGCGGCGGCGGTAACGCCCAAGATAAAGGTGGCAGATCCGGCCTATAATGCGGCGGTGATCTGCGAGAGACTGGAAGAGGCATATGCAAAAGGGGCTAAAATCATTGTGTTTCCGGAATTATGTCTTACCGGCTATACTTGCGGGGATTTATTCCTGCAGGAGCTTTTGCTGGAGGAAGCCTGCGCATGTCTTCTGAAGATTGCCGAAGCTACCAGGGGCAGGGATGCGCTGGCGTTCATAGGGCTGCCCATGGAGCGGGCAGGTAAGCTTTATAATGTGGCCGCAGCTCTTTGGAACGGACAGATTCTTGGATTGGTGCCGAAGGCAAATATACCTTCCTATGCGGAATTTTATGAAGGGCGTCATTTTTCGGAGGGCAATCAGGAACCGGTTCCGTTTATGCTGGACGGGAAAGCAATTCCTTTTGGCACAAATATTTTGTTTGAATGTGAGAATGTGCCAGGACTCAGTGTAGGATGTGAAATCTGTGAGGATTTGTGGGTAGCCAATCCTCCGGGAACCAATCATGCTGTGATGGGAGCGACTGTGATTGCCAATTTGTCCGCCTCCAATGAAACCGTGGGCAAGGACGAATACAGGGAGCTTCTGGTGAAATCCGCAAGCGCCCGGCTGATATGCGGTTATATTTATACTTCCGCGGGGGAGGGCGAGTCCACTCAGGATCTTGTGTTTGGAGGACATAATCTCATTGCGGAAAACGGTACGGTGTTGGTGCAGACGAAGCGTTTCCAGTGTGAGACAGTCTATGGCGATATTGATGTGCAGAGAATTCTGGCAGACAGGCGGCGTATGGGGACGTTCGGCAAGGCGCCTCAGGCTGTCTATCAGAAGGTGTCATTCAGACTCAATGTGACGGAAACAAAATTGGATCGAACCTTTAACTGTATGCCTTTTGTGCCCGGGGATGAGAAGGCGAGATATAAGAGATGTGAGGAAATTCTGTCTATTCAGTCTTACGGGTTGAAAAAAAGGTATGAACATACAGGGCTTGCCACGGCTGTAATAGGCGTATCCGGAGGGCTGGATTCTACGCTTGCGCTTCTGGTGATTGTCCGTACTTTTGATATGCTGGGGCTTTCCAGAAAAGGTATTATTGCGGTTACAATGCCCTGTTTCGGCACTACTGACAGAACCTATGACAATGCCTGTAAGCTGGCACAGGTTTTGGGAACCACGTTAGAAGAGATAAATATCAGGGAGGCAGTGCGTGTGCATTTTCGGGATATCGGGCAGGATGACCAGGTGCATGATGTGACTTATGAGAATGCCCAGGCAAGGGAGCGGACCCAGGTGCTTATGGACATTGCAAACCGCCGGAACGGCCTGGTCATCGGAACGGGGGATATGTCGGAGCTGGCTCTGGGGTGGGCAACGTATAACGGCGATCATATGTCCATGTACGGCGTCAATGCAGGTGTTCCGAAGACTTTGGTGCGTCATTTGGTGCAATATTATTCCGATACCTGTGGGGACAGCCGCCTATCCGAAGTGCTGACGGATGTGCTGGATACGCCGGTGAGCCCTGAGCTGCTGCCGCCTGTGGATGGCGTGATTTCTCAGAAGACGGAGGATCTGGTGGGGCCGTATGAGCTGCATGATTTCTTCCTGTATTATATGCTGAGGGGCGGTTTTCCGCCGGCAAAGCTGTATCGGGTGGCAAAGCTTGCATTTGCAGGACTCTATGATGAGAAAACGATTTTGTATTGGATGAAAATTTTTTACCGGAGATTTTTTGCGCAGCAGTTTAAGCGTTCCTGTCTGCCTGACGGACCAAAGGTGGGAAGTGTGGCAGTGTCTCCCAGAGGAGATCTGCGGATGCCTTCCGATGCCAGTGGACGGCTGTGGATGGATGAGGTGGAGAAGCTGTAAAAGTGTGAGAAGAATTTCTAAGACGCCAAAGAGGGGGTACACACTCTATTAGTACGTTGTCTAAGAAATTCCACGGTTCGCGGAGCGGACCTTTCTCACACTGAAAAAAGCAAACGAGCAAGCTCGCTTTGGGCAGCGTTTTTCCGGGAACAAAGTTCCATGGGGTTGGTTGGAAGTATGTAACTATGCCATGGAAACCGCCTCAGCGATTCCCCATGGCCTTATTAAGAGAGTTTTGAATGGCTTCCAGCAATACCAGTGAGGTGTATTTGCTGTCAGCAGTGTAGGTGATATTGTCCAGCGATTGCTGTTCGTATGCCTGCTCGCAGATGGAATCAAAGGTCGGCTGGAGCAGGGGATACATAGTGGTAACGGCATCATTCAGGTTGACCATGCGTATGGAGGTGATGCTGCTTTTGTCTACGATCACTTCCACATCAATGGACTGGCTGCCCAATACCAGTTCTGTGGTATAAATGCCGGGTATGTAGAGGGAGGCGGTTTCTACCGCATTCGAATCGACAGCGGGCGTGTTTTCCTTGTCTTTGTCCGGCAGAAACATCATGATCAGCAGAATCACGAACAGAATTCCAAGCGCGGCGAAGATTGCGGTATAGATCAGCTCCTTCATGTGAAGTACAACAATTTTAGTTTTGGCACTCATTCCTATTCCCCC
Source organism: uncultured Acetatifactor sp. (assembly GCA_910584435.1). Taxonomy (GTDB): domain Bacteria; phylum Bacillota; class Clostridia; order Lachnospirales; family Lachnospiraceae; genus Acetatifactor. The sequence goes on along the minus strand of CAJUAP010000009.1, from coordinate 29,728 downwards.
TAAACTTTCTCTTGACACTTTATAATAAATATGTCTCAGGAGAGAGATTTATTCGTAGCTGGTATGATATTTAGGTTTACGCAATAAAGTGTAATAACAGTGAAGCGGCGTAGAAGGAAACTGATATGAAGTTTACGAAAATGCACGGTTGCGGGAACGATTATATTTATGTGAATGGTTTTGAAGAAAGGGTGGAGGAGGCAGGAAAGCCGGAGCTGGCCAGGAGGTTGAGCCACAGGCAGCATGGAATTGGCGCAGACGGATTGATTTTCATTAATCCATCCAGTGCGGCTGACTTTGAGATGGAAATGTATAATGCTGACGGAACAAGGGCACAGATGTGTGGAAACGGTATACGATGCGTGGGAAAATATGTTTATGATAAGGGGATGGCGGATGGGCCGTATATCACGGTGGAGAGCGGCGGGCAGATAAAGCATTTGGAATTGCTCCTGCGGGGCGTAAAAGCAGAACGCGCGGAGCCGTCCGGAGAGGAAGAGGAACGCAGTGGACAGCGAGGCGCGGAAACGGAATGCAAGGAGCTGTCCGATGCGGACAGAGAACATGGGGAGCCGGCAGGGATAGAAGCGGAACATGTAGAGCGATATGAAAGAGGAAAAGAGGTTATGTATGTACGCGTCAATATGGGAAGCCCTATCCTGACACCGTCTCTGATACCGGTGGAGGCGGAAGGGAATCAGGCGGTGAATGTGCCCATTGCGGCAGGAGGCAGTGAATTTCATATGACATGCGTATCTATGGGGAATCCCCATGCAGTAATTTTTGCCCAAGACGTCAGGAAGATGGCTCTTGACGGGATAGGGCCTTTGTTAGAACATCATGTCAGGTTTCCTGAGCGGGTGAATACGGAGTTTGTGGAAGTGCTCGACAGAGAACATTGTTTTCTGCGGGTATGGGAACGCGGAACAGGGGAGACGCTTGCCTGCGGAACCGGAGCCTGTGCGGCAGTGGTGGCGGCCGTGTTAAATGACTTGACGCAAAACCGTGTAACGGTTACAATGTCAGGCGGTGAATTGCTTATTGAATGGGACAGAGAGAGGAATATTGTGCATATGACAGGGCCTGCGGTTACGGTATTTGAGGGACGGATATGAGGAAACCTGCAGTTACGGTGTTTGAGGGACAGATATGCGGAGGTGTACCTGGCCGGTAGAACGAATCGGCGGTGTTCCTGTTGTGTGCAGAAGGGCTTATAGAAATGGAAAAGAAGCCCGACAGGGAAAAAGATATCGCAGATATTGCGTTAATATTATCACAATACAGAAGGAGAGAAGAAAATGTTTAAACTCAATGAAAATTATTTAAAGCTTCCCGGAAGTTACCTGTTTTCCACGATTGGAAAAAAGGTCAATGCGTATAGCGCAGCCCACCCGGATAAGAAGGTGATACGCCTTGGAATCGGGGATGTGACACAGCCTTTGGCACCGGTCATTGTGGAAGCCATGCACAAAGCAGTGGATGAAATGGGGAAGGCGGAGACTTTTCATGGATATGCGCCGGAACTGGGATATGAATTCTTAAGAAATGCCATTGCAGAAAATGATTATAAGGCCAGAGGATGCAGTATTACCGCAGATGAGATATTCATTTCTGACGGAGCAAAATGTGATTCTTCCAATATTCAGGAAATCTTCAGCCTGGATAATCGGATTGCCGTGTGTGACCCGGTGTATCCGGTGTATGTGGATTCTAATGTTATGGCCGGCAGAACGGGGACTTACAATAAGGAGCAGGAAACCTGGAGTGATGTTATCTATATGCCCTGTACAGCCGACAATGACTTTACACCGGAACTGCCTGAGGAAGTGCCGGATTTGATTTATCTGTGCTTTCCTAATAATCCCACCGGTTCTGCGATTACCAAGGCAAGGCTGCAGGAGTGGGTGGATTATGCGAATAAGGTGGGGGCGGTGATCCTTTATGATGCCGCATATGAAGCCTATATTTCTGAAGCTGATGTGCCCCACAGTATCTATGAATGCGAAGGGGCGAGAACTTGTGCCATTGAGCTTCGGTCTTTTTCTAAAAATGCGGGCTTTACCGGTGTGCGTCTGGGCTTTACCGTGATTCCCAAAGAGTTGAAATGCGGTGAGACCATGCTGCATTCCCTGTGGGCAAGGCGGCATGGAACCAAGTATAACGGAGCGCCTTATATTGTGCAGCGGGCCGGAGAAGCGGTGTATTCCCAAGAGGGCAGGGAGCAGCTGAAGGAACAGGTAGCTTATTACATGAAAAATGCAAGCTATATTTACAATGGTTTGAAGGAGGCAGGCTATACTGTGTCAGGCGGTGTCAATGCGCCTTATATCTGGCTGAAGACACCAAAGGGAATGTCTGGCTGGGAGTTCTTTGACTATCTGCTGGAGCAGGCAAATGTGGTAGGCACCCCCGGTTCCGGTTTCGGTCCAAACGGCGAAGGCTACTTTAGACTGACGGCTTTTGGAACTTATGAGAATACCGTTGAGGCAGTAAATCGGATTAAGGCGTTAAGAATGTAAAGAATCGGAATAGAGGATTTGCAGGTGAAGAATGGAAAGTATCAATTGATGTGGATTGCCACAGGCATTTTGGTGTTGGTGTCCATGATTGTGCTGTATATGACCCATAGGGTAATTCCTTTTGAAATGGACGATTTATGGTATTCTACCATGCTGTATGATGATACGCCCATTACATCTTTTGCGGATATTATTAAAAGTCAAATCTGGCATTATCATAATTGGGGCGGCAGGAGCATTACACATGGGATTCTGCAGCTTACTCTTCTTGCGGGAGAGCAGGCTGCAGATTGCCTCAATGTAATATTTACCATGCTGCTTGGAGGAATGGTTTGTTTTGTTTCCGGACATCGCAGGCTTCCGGCATTTTTCGCGGCCATAGCTATGATTCTGGGGCTGAATGCCAACTGGCGTATGAGCATGTTCTGGCAGGCGGGTGCCGCAAATTACCTGTATATCACTGTGTTCATTCTTGCCTTTGTCCATTGCTATCTGAGGGAAGTACCTGGGAGAGGGGAAGAGCTGCCCCGTCCGCTGCCTGGTATTACCATATGGATGATTCCATTGGGAATTGCGGCAGGATGGAGCAATGAGAATATGGGGCCGTCAGTGTGGATATTAAGTCTTGCTGTCATTATCCTTGTCATCAGGGGAGGAAGGAAGATAAAACCCTGGATGATTCTGGGGAATTTCTGCTGTCTGGGCGGCAGCATAATGTGTATTGCGGCTCCGGGAAATTTCGTCCGAAGCGGCCAGACAGGAGAGGAACAGTATGGGGCTCTCTGGAGGCTGTTTCTGAGATGTTATGGGGAATGCAAGGGCGCATTGGATTACTTGTTTCCGGTATTGCTGGTGCTTGCTTTCTTGTGGATATTGAGCAGATATGTGTTGAAACAGGCTGCGGATGCAAAGGACATGCTTCTGACGGGGTGTGCATTGCTGTCCTGGGGGGCGCTTATTTTGTCACCTCATTATCCGGATCGTGCGTCCTTTGGAACCATGCTGCTGTGCATCTGTGAGATTCTGGCATTGGGAAGAAAAATAATAAGACAGCGCAGTGACCTGGCGTGGCCTCTGTGGTTTGGTACATTTTTCATCTGGCTGCGTGGAATGTATTATTGTGGGGAATATCTGGCAATTATCTGGGGATGGATTAAGTAGTATCTGGGGATGGATTAAGTAGTTGGAGAAATGGAAGGTTTGGGAAGATGAGGACAAAATGATTTTTTGTAGAAGAGAATTGTGAAATAAAATCTTTGGAGGGTTAAATTGTATGAGCACAAGATTTCAGTTTACGGCACAGGGCGAGGAAGCAAAAAAGGCAGTCATGGGTACATCCAAAATCAGGAATGTTGGAGATTTGGGGAAGCATACGGAGGTATTATGTCTGGGGAAAATGATGACATTATTTGGAGACCCCATATATATCACGGAGGATATGGAGGATCAGTATGAGTATATTCTGCTGGCGAAGGATATGCAGGGGACGGAAGTTTATCTCACTGTGTACAATGGTCCCAGCGGCGCTGCGATTGGAGGCAATGCTCATGATGAGGACAGCAAAGCGGCTGCGGACGAATTGGTGGAGCTGCTCAAAGGTGCCAGGGCAGCGGACTATGATTGGGAAGGGGTCTGGACGGACGGCCCTTGTGAGATAAAGATGGGAATTAAGAATGGAAAACCGTATTGGGAGGAAAAGGAAATAGAGGACGATTGGGAGTAACAGGAAAACTGCAGACAGAATAATGCGAATCTGTAAAAATCTGCGGATGGGAAACCATAGAACTCAGGATGAAAAAGGCAAGGCAGGTAAAAACAGTAAGTTTGACAGAATGGTAAGTTCAGTAAAAACAGTAAGTTCGGCAGAATGGTAAATCCGGTAAAACAATAAGTTCGGCAAAATGGTAAATCCGGTTTTGCGCTGATTCCGGCAAAAAATCCTTGCAAAACACAATAAAATATGGTAGCATAAGTTTCATATAAAAAATGCGATGAAGGAGACTCCTTTCAGGAAAGGCAACAGGAAGGCGGCGTCACCGACTGAGAGCGCTGTCGGCTGGAATTGATATGGGGAACACTCCGGAGCAGGCTGTCTGAACCAAAGGGAGAGGGTAGTTTCTTCTTTTGCTAAGGCAGCACGTTGCACGCGTTAAGTGTCAGAGAGGATGAGCCGAGGGATATCTTTGATGGAAGGTACGGCTTATCAAGGCGGGTGGTACCGCGGATAATATTTTGCTATTATTCGTCCCGGAATGCAGGAAACTGTGTTCCGGGATATTTTTATTCCTGTGGTGCAGAAAACGGCGAAACAGCTGGCGGCTGTATCAGGGTGCCGGCAGAGCAGCTGAAAGGCATCAGTGCGGCAGCTGGAGAATACGTGTCAGCGTCTTCCGCACAATGGTCTGTAAATATATCGGAACACATCATTGAGTGAATACCAGAAAGGTAAGGTGAAGATGATGGAAATGAAGAATTGTTACAGAGACATTACAATCAAAGAAATCAGTGAGCGGCACATTGGACAGACCATAAGGGCAGCAGGATGGGTTGAGAATATTCGTGATCACGGCGGTGTGTCATTTATTGATCTGCGGGATATGTACGGTGTGCTGCAGGTAGTTATCCGCAATGACAGTCTGCTCAAGGGGCTGGTAAAGGAGGCATGTATTACCATAGAGGGGTGTGTGGAGAAACGGGATGAGGATACCTATAACCCAAAGCTGCCCACAGGCACCATTGAGCTGGAAGCAAAGGAGATTACCGTGTTGGGAAAGGTGTATCAGCGGCTCCCCTTTGAGGTGATGACTTCCAGAGAGACCAGGGAGGAAGTGCGGCTGATCTATCGTTATCTGGATTTAAGAAACGCAAAAGTCCGTGACAATATTTTATTCCGTTCTCAGGTCATTGCATTTCTTCGGCAGAAAATGACAGAGATGGGGTTTGTAGAAATTCAGACCCCAATTCTCTGTGCATCTTCGCCGGAAGGCGCAAGGGATTATATTGTTCCTTCCCGTAAATTCAAAGGAAAATTCTATGCACTGCCCCAGGCGCCTCAGCAGTATAAGCAGCTGCTGATGGTTTCGGGGATTGACAAGTATTTTCAGATTGCACCCTGTTTCAGGGATGAGGATGCCAGGGCGGACCGTTCGCCGGGAGAATTTTACCAGCTTGATTTTGAGATGAGCTTTGCCACACAGGAGGATGTGTTCCGGGCAGGGGAGGAAGTGCTTTCTGCTGTGTTTGAAAAGTTTGCGCCGGAGGGTGCGGAGATTACCAGGGCGCCTTATCCTGTCATCAGTTACAGGCAGGCCATGCTGGAATTCGGCTGTGATAAGCCCGATTTGCGTAATCCCCTGAGAATTCTTGATGTGACGGAATTTTTCCAGAAGTGTACTTTTAAACCTTTTCTGGGCAGAACGGTCCGGGCAATCAAAGTACATGAGGATATGAGCAAGGGATTCCATGAGAAACTGCTGCAGTTTGCAGTGTCGCTTGGGATGGGAGGTCTCGGATATCTGGAGGTGGCAGAGGATTTTTCTTATAAGGGACCTATAGACAAATTTATTCCTGCAGAATTAAAATCTGAGTTGCGGGAGCTGGCCGGACTTGGCGTGGGGGATACGATTTTCTTTATCGCGGATAAGGAAGAGAGAGCATGTTATTACGCGGGGAAAATCAGAAACGAACTTGGGGAAAAGCTGGGATTGACGGAAAAAAATGCGTTTCGTTTCTGTTATGTAAATGATTTTCCCATGTATGAGATAGATCCGGATACGAAGCAGCTTGCGTTTACCCATAATCCTTTTTCCATGCCCCAGGGCGGTATGGAAGCATTGGAGCAGAAGAACCCTCTGGAAATCCTTGCATATCAGTATGATATTGTCTGCAACGGCATTGAGCTGTCCTCCGGTGCAGTGCGGAATCATGATAAGGATATTATGATCAAAGCATTTGCTCTGGCAGGATACGATGAAGAAATTCTGAAAAAGAAATTCGGCGCATTATATCAGGCATTTCAGTTCGGCGCACCGCCCCATGCAGGTATGGCGCCGGGGGTGGACAGGATGCTGATGCTGCTTCGGGGAGAAGAGAATATCAGGGAAGTGATTGCGTTCCCTATGAGCGGTTCGGCGCAGGATCTGCTCTGCGGTGCGCCGGGGGATGTTACGGAGCAGCAGTTGAGAGAGGTGCACATTAAGGTAAGGGACTAAGTGTACAAAGATTTTCCAAGCCCGCAAAGAGGGGGATGTACACACCCTCTTAGTACGCGGACTAAGAAAAGCTAAATTGCACATGGTATATTGGACTTCTGAAGATTTGATGAAGATTTTGAACAGAAGAATGCCAAATGCGGGCATTCTTCCGGGTTTGCACCAATGTGTCGGCATGGCAGGAAGTGTAAACGGAATGAAGAAATTGGTGTGGTATGACGGAAAGGGAGAGATATGGAAGAGAGAATCAATGATGAAACAATAGAATATGTGAGCATCCTGGCCAAACTGGAACTTACGCCTGACGAAAAGGAGCAGGCGAAAAAGGATATGGGCAGAATGCTGGATTATATTGATAAACTGAATGAATTGGATACAATGGGTGTGGAACCTATGTCCCATGTGTTCCCGGCGCAGAATGTATTTCGGGAGGATGTGGTGACAAATGGAGACGGAAGCCATGATACACTGTTAAACGCACCCAGCCGGAAGGACAATATGTTTGTGGTGCCAAGGACTTTTGAATGAAGGGCCGGATAATGAAGAGCCGGATAATGAATGCCCGGATCATAAATGACAGGAAAAGGTTTGATTTTGCATGATTGAGGGTTCGCAGCAGGGAGAGGCGATTTCCGGCTGCAGAAAGTGAGGAAAACAAAGGAATGGAACTATTATCTCTTTCGGCTGTGGAACTGGGCACAGCTATTAAGGAGGGCAGAACCACGGCGGTGGAGGCTATGGAGGCTGTGATTGCCCGGATAGAAAAGACAGAAGATACTTTGCACTGTTATATTACCCTGGATAAAAAAAGGGCATTGGAGCAGGCAGAGCTGACACAGAAAAAAATTGAGGCAAAAGAGCTGGAGGGTCCTCTTGCAGGAGTGCCCGTGGCAATCAAGGATAATTTATGTACAGAGGGAATGCGGACTACCTGTGCATCTAAAATATTGGAAAATTATGTCCCGGCCTACTCCGCAGAGGCGGTGGTTCAGCTGGAAAAGGCAGGTGCAGTGATTGTCGGCAAGACCAATATGGATGAATTTGCCATGGGTTCAACTACAGAGACATCTGCTTATGGCATTACGCGCAATCCTCATCATCCGGAACATGTGCCGGGCGGTTCTTCCGGAGGTTCGGCGGCAGCAGTGGCAGCGGGGGAGTGTTTCTTTGCACTGGGTTCCGATACAGGGGGATCCATCCGGCAGCCTGCTTCTTACTGCGGCGTGGTGGGTATGAAGCCTACTTATGGTACGGTGTCACGGTATGGTCTGGTGGCATATGGGTCGTCTTTGGATCAAATAGGGCCTTTGTGTAAGACGGTAGAAGATTGTGCGGTGGTGCTGGAGGCCATTTCAGCGTTTGACAGGAAGGATTCCACGCAGATTGCGAGAGAAGATAAGGACTTTACATCTGCTTTGAAGAGGGATGTGAAAGGGATGCGGATTGGTATACCAAGAACTTATATAAACCTGAGTTCTCAGGCTTATGTAGGTCTAAGCCCTCAATCTGATATGAACCTAAGCACTTCGGCAGGGCCGAAAACGGATGTCAATAGGGCGCAAAACAGTCAGAACAACATGGTACAGGATGATGGTGTGGACGGAAACAAAAGTCATTGTGAAGATGTGATCAGGAAGGATATGGCCGGACGGGATATGGAGCAGGCACAGGGCATCCGGGAAAGCAGCAATGGAAGCGGTCTGGACTTGGAAGTGAGGGATGCCATATGGAAGGCGGCAGAGCTTCTCAGAGCGGCGGGCGCTGTGGTGGAAGAGTTTGATTTGGATCTTGTGGAGTATGCCGTTCCTGTTTACTACACCATTGCCGCTGCGGAGGCAAGCTCCAATCTGGAACGTTTTGACGGGATTAAGTATGGATTAAGGGCTGAGGCGCAGGGACTGCACCAGATGTATAAGAAGACCCGCTCTCAGGGATTTGGTCCGGAAGTAAAGAGGCGTATTATGCTGGGCAGTTATGTGCTCAGTTCCGGTTATTATGACGCCTACTATTTGAAGGCACTCCGGGTGAAGGCAATGATAAAGCAGGCGTTTGACCGGGCATTTGCAAGATATGACTGCATTCTGGGGCCGGCTGCCCCTGCTGCCGCTCCCAGGCTGGGAGAGAGCCTTGTGGATCCTATCAAAATGTACCTTGGAGATATCTATACCATTGCGGTCAATCTGGCAGGTCTGCCGGGAATCAGTGTTCCCTGCGGCACTGACAGCAAAGGACTGCCGATTGGGTTACAGTTGATAGGAGACTGCTTTCAGGAGAAAAAGCTGCTTCAGGCGGCATACACTTATGAGCAGTGCCGGATTGATGCAGATAGAAAATGAATCAGGCGGCATGGCAAATGTCAGCGGACGTCAGTATGAATAGTAGCGTTGTTCTGCCGTTCATGGTACTGGAAGGGCAGATGCGGAACAAATTGCCGCAAGCGGCAATTGAATAGTCAGGCTGAGAAATGTCAAGAGGAAGTATGAACAGCATCTGCCCGGACAGTACCCGGAACAATGCTCGGCGGTGCTCTTCAGACGAGCGTTGTTCTGCCGTTCATGGTACTGGAAGGGCAGATGCGGAACTTAAAATAGGAGAAAAAGATGGCAAAGGAATATGAAACAGTGATTGGATTGGAAGTTCATGTGGAACTTGCCACGAAGACCAAGATTTTCTGCGGCTGTTCCACAGAGTTCGGCGGGAAACCCAATTCCCATACCTGCCCTGTATGTACGGGAATGCCCGGTTCCCTTCCTGTATTGAACAGAAAAGTACTGGAGTATGCAGTGGCAGTGGGACTGGCTGTCAACTGCAGCATTACGAGATATTGTAAATTTGACAGAAAGAATTACTTTTATCCGGATAACCCTCAGAATTATCAGATATCACAGCTTTATCTGCCAATCTGCCGGGATGGATATGTGGAGATTGAAACTGCTGATACGGGCATGGGAAAAGAGGACGTTTCCCATGCACAGGCTCAGAATGGAACACGCAGATTGAAAAAAATCGGCATTCATGAAATCCATATGGAAGAAGATGCGGGAAAGCTGTTCCATGACGAGTGGGAGGATTGTTCTCTGGTTGACTACAACCGCTCCGGTGTGCCCCTGATAGAGATTGTATCCGAACCTGACATGCGCAGTGCGGAAGAAGTGATTGCATATTTGGAGAAGCTGCGTTTAATCATTCAATATCTGGGAGCCAGCGACTGCAAATTACAAGAAGGTTCCATGCGGGCCGATGTGAATTTGTCTGTCCGTGAAGCGGGCGCTCAAAGTTTCGGAACCCGGACAGAGATGAAGAATTTAAGTTCCTTTCGTGCGATTACGAAAGCCATTGAAGGGGAGAAGAACCGCCAGATAGACCTGCTGGAAGCGGGGAAATCAGTGGTACAGGAAACCAGACGCTGGGATGAGGCGAAAGAAACTTCTTATGCAATGCGCTCCAAAGAAGATGCACAGGATTACCGTTATTTTCCGGATCCGGATCTGGTTCCCGTGTTCATCAGCGATGAATTCCTGGAAGAAATACGGGCCAGGCAGCCGGAATTCCGCACAGAAAAAATGAAACGCTACCGGGAAGAGTATCATATCCCGGATTATGACATAGAAATTATCACCAGCTCCAAGCACATGGCGGATATTTTTGAGGCAGCGGTGGCTTTGGGGAGCCAGCCCAAGAAGGTATCAAACTGGCTGATGGTGGAGACGCTGCGGCTGCTGAAAGAAAAAGAAATGGATCCGGAAGATATCCGTTTTTCGCCGGAACATTTGGCAAAGCTGATAGCATTGGCGGATAAGCGGATCATTAATTCAACGGTGGCTAAGGAAGTATTTGAGGCAATGTTTGCGGAAGATATTGATCCTGAACAGTACGTGAAGGAAAAAGGGCTGGCAATGGTAAATGACGAAGATGTCCTGCGCAGGGTGATAGAAGAAGTCATTGCAGCAAATCCGCAGTCCGTACAGGATTACCGCAACGGCAAGGAGAAAGCTCTGGGGTTCCTGGTGGGCCAGACCATGAAGGCAATGAAAGGGAAGGCAGATCCCGCCAGTGCGAACAGGCTTCTGAAGGAGCTTCTTTAAAAGAAAATATCGGGATTTTCAAAAGAAATTACCATCATTGATTACGGCATTATGAACGATACAAGTGTATATGAATAACCTGCATAGGTGTATGCGCTGATGCTGTTATGGTGGAAATAGCCTGCGGTTGTCCTTTCTGGAAACGGAAAAGGCTATCCTCTGCTGCGAATAGAGAATAGCCTTGTAATCCGTTTGATTTTTAAACTGATTATTGCTCCCGATTGAACAACCGTGGGACATGCTTGAATCCTCCGGCTTCTAAGATGATTATAAACCAACACTGCGAATTTTGCCAGAGGGTTCGGGGAATGGGTGCTTCGGCACTCCTGTTTTTTGCAGGATTGCAGACTATATTACAGGAATATGGTTTTGGCTGCAGGGTTTATTCTGGTTTTTATAAAAAATAAGAAAGAGTTCTTTTCATGATAGTATCGCAAGGCCGGTGTTTATGTTAAGACGGATTATTCCAGAATAAAGTCGAGGAACATGGATGTTGCTTCTGCCCGCTCTGTATTTCCGACGATACCCACAATAACATCTCCTTCAGCATAGTAATAGTAGTTTCTCAATGCACAGCTGTCATTCAGATAGATTCCCACAGGGATGGGTTCCTGCATGGCTTCCGGATTCCTTGGATCGGGGTATTCCGGTACATAATTGCTGTCATGACTTTGATAGCGGGCATTTTTCTCGTCTACTACAGCCTGATCAATGTAATAGAAGTAAGGCTCGTATTTGGCAAATTGTTCTTCTGACAGAAATTCCCGGAGATCAAGAAAGGTGTCGCTGTTGGCATGCTGCTCCATGATTGCAGCATCCGTGATAAACACATCAATGGTCTTGGAGGCAATCAGCGCCATGAGCTTTTCACTGGAGCTGATGGTAATCTGATCGAGAGTGGTGAGGTCAATACGCATGCTGGTGTCCAGGAGAACATCATATTCTTCCAGATCGATTCCTGCGTATTCCGCGAACCGGCGCGTGTATTCTTCTGCGGAGTTCTGCTCTATGGCGTTGACCATGGCGGCATAAAAAGCGGTATCCTTACGTGTCACTATCTGGTAGGTGATAGAGACAATGAAAATAATAGCGGCAATGGTGACAACCACATGCCATTTGTAATAGTCAAAAAAATAACTTAACTTTTCCTTCCATGTTCCATGCTTCAGCGCTTCCCGTTCTTCTCTGAATTCATCCATTAAGGGCATGATATCTTCCACCTTTCGTAAAATCTGCTGGTACTAAATCTATTCTATTATGATACGAGCTTGTTGGAATGATGTCAAGGAAACGAATATAATCAGATTCTAAAAAAATGATAAATCTTATGGCTGCAAATCATATAACAGTTCAAATATGGCGGCGTACCGCCTTGCAATGATTGTCGGACTATATTTCAAATATAAATCAGAAATGATTTGAGAACAACTTGCAAGTTGAAAAGAGATAGGGTATTATAGTTACAATAGATGTACAAAATAAATAAAAAGGGCAGGTATGTAGGATGAGTGATACTTATGTGGAGTGCCTGGTGAAGGCGAAACCTTCTATGCTGGGCAGATTTTTTAAAGTTTTTCTGATCGTGCTGACAGTGATATTTACTATCGCTTTTATTGTGCTGGGAACTGTGATTCCTTTCCTTATCATTGCACCGGTGTTGACAGGAGTAGGAGCCTATTTTGTCAATATGTACACGGATTTGGAGTATGAGTATCTCTATTTAGACAAGGAGCTGGTGGTGGATAAGGTTATGGCCAAGTCCAAGAGGAAGCGGATAGCGACATACAGTCTTGACCGGATGGAAATATTAGCGCCAATCAAGAGCTATCATTTGGATAATTATAAGAACCGCAATGTGAAAGAAATTGATTACAGCATTGGTGAAGAGTTAAAGCCGGACAAGCGGTATGCAATGTATTACGAAGGCGGTCTGAAGGTGATTTTAAGCCCGTCTGAGGAAATGATAAAAGTTATGAGAAATACATCGCCCAGAAAGATATATACGGATTGATGGATGCGGACGGATTTGAATAAAAGACAGGACAAACGTGTGAAAATTTGCTATTGACATAATTCTTAAATTTTGGTAAACTCATAAAAATTAAGAACTGGGAAATAGCATTCTCTCACAAAGCTCCGAAGGGCTTAAGGGCGTGTACCGCGTGTATCGGGCAGCCGGGAGGCCGTCTAAGAGGCCGGAGTTTGTGGAGAAATGCGGAACAAATGATTGCAGATTACTGCAAACAGCATCCGCATGAGAAGCCCCCGTATGGATTTACGGGCGCATGGACTTGCCGGACGTGAATCCAGCTCAGGAGAAGGGGGGCTTCACATGGGGATGCGGAACTGGAATAGGAGGACAGAAAATGGGACAGATAATTGGTGAGGGCATTACTTTTGATGATGTGCTGCTGGTTCCGGCGTACTCGCAGGTAATCCCCAATCAGGTGGATCTGACAACCTGGCTGACGAAGAAGATTAAGCTTAATATTCCTATGATGAGTGCGGGAATGGATACCGTTACCGAGCACCGCATGGCGATTGCCATGGCCAGGCAGGGCGGTATCGGTGTGATTCACAAGAATATGTCGATTGAAGCCCAGGCCGAGGAAGTAGACAAGGTAAAACGTTCAGAAAATGGGGTAATCACAGATCCTTTTTCACTGACTCCTGAACATACCCTGGCAGATGCGGATGCGCTGATGGGAAAATTCCGTATTTCGGGTGTTCCTATTACGGAAGGCCGCAGATTAGTCGGAATCATTACCAACCGGGATCTGAAATTTGAGACGGATTTTACCAAGAAGATTAAAGAATCCATGACCAGCGAAGGGCTGATCACTGCACTTGAGGGAATTACCCTGGAAGAGGCGAAGAAGATTCTTGGAAAGGCCAGGAAGGAAAAGCTTCCTATTGTGGACAAGGACTATAACTTAAAAGGTCTGATTACCATTAAGGATATTGAGAAGACCATCCGCTATCCCCTGGCGGCGAAGGATGAGCAGGGCAGACTGCTGTGCGGTGCCGGTGTGGGCATTACTGCAAATGTGCTGGAGCGTGTGGCGGCATTGGTGGATGCAAAAGTTGACATTATTGTTCTGGACAGTGCGCATGGACATTCCCAAAATGTATTGAACTGCCTGAGAATGATTAAGGAGAAATACCCGGATCTGCAGGTGGTGGCAGGCAATGTGGCAACCGGCCAGGCAGCGAAGGATTTGATTGAAAACGGTGCGGATGCCGTGAAGGTGGGCATTGGCCCCGGTTCCATCTGTACCACCCGTGTGGTGGCGGGTATCGGCGTTCCTCAGATTACGGCCATTATGGACTGTTATGAGGTGGCGAAGAAGTATGATATTCCCATTATTGCAGACGGCGGTATCAAGTATTCCGGAGATATTACCAAGGCAATTGCCGCAGGCGGGAATGTGTGTATGATGGGCAGTATGTTTGCGGGCTGTGAGGAAAGCCCTGGCGAGTATGAACTGTTCCAGGGAAGAAAATATAAGGTATATCGCGGCATGGGTTCCATTTCCGCTATGGAAAACGGAAGCAAAGACCGCTATTTCCAGGAAAATGCCAAGAAGCTGGTGCCGGAAGGGGTGGAAGGACGCGTGGCTTACAAAGGAGACCTGGAAGATACAGTATTCCAGCTGCTTGGCGGATTGCGTTCCGGCATGGGGTATTGCGGGGCACATAGTATCCAGGAGCTGAAGGAGAACGGCAGATTTGTCAAGATTTCCGCTGCATCCCTGAAGGAAAGCCATCCCCATGATATCCATATCACCAAGGAAGCACCCAATTACAGCGTAGATGAATGACAGCAGTGAGGATTCCGGGTACGGATGAAGGGACGGCAGTGAGGATTCCGGGTGCGGATGAATGACAGCAGTGTGAATTGCAAGTGTGCATGTGTTGAAAGAAAAAAACAGCAGGTTTTGAGGGCGTATATTCGGATAATATGCGCCTTTTTCAGATAGGATGGAAAAAGCGGCATGGGAAAATTGTTGAAGGAAAAGACGTTCTGCTATATTTTCAATTTTATAGGTACTCTGCTTTTTTTTGTACTTTTTTATCACTGTCTTTCTATGACGGGGGAAAATATAGGACCGTCCTGGGATGAACATATCATTTTTAAACGGGATTCTGTTTTGGCCAATATCTTTTGGATTCTGGTATCTCTGGTATTTCTGTATTATATTGGGAAAATTTCCGGGAAGCTGACGATGAAGATACGGAATGTGATGTTAGGAAGTGCGTGTGTGCTCTCCGCTGTCATAAGTTTCTATTGGGTATTGGGCAGCAAGGCCGGACCTGTGGGCGATCAGAGCCTGATTTGCCAGTATGCCAATGCATTTAATATGGGGGATTTCCAGGGACTTCTGACAGGACGTTATATTGCAAGATGTCCTCAACAGATAGGCATGGTTACTCTGCTGCGAGGAATTTTTCTGATGTTCGGCGAGTCCAATTATCAGATGTTTCAATATATGGTGGCTGCCCTGGTTCCGGTACTGGTATTATCAGGGTGCAAGATAGTCAGGCTGCTGTCTGACTACAATGCGAAAGCAGAGCTTTATTATCTGCTGTTTGCTGTCTGCTGTTTTCCCATGTATGCATATACGGTTTTTGTCTATGGGGATTTAATATCCATCATTGCAGGAATGTTCAGTGCATGGATGTATCTGGGCTGTCTGAAACGGTTTTCCTGGTGGAGACTGGCGGCGTTTGGCTTGTCCATAGGCGCTGCCATATGTCTCAGGAACAATTTCCTCATTCTGTTGATTGCATTGGCAATCGTGACTTTCGTTAAATTATGCTTTGAACGTAAATGGAAATATTTTGCCATGCTGGCTGCGCTTGTGCTGGGATGGGGCGGCATGCAGACGGCGGTATGGGGGATTTACCATGATGTCAGAACGGAGGATGCGCCTGCGATTCCGGCATTGCTTTATATTGTGATGGGATTAAATGATGATTATCAGTATCCCGGCTGGTACAATCAGTATAATTATGTGACCTTTGCTCATTCCAATGACAATGTGGAGCTGGCAAAGGCGAAAGCCTGGGAAGACCTGCATATGTATTTGGAAATTTATAAAAATGATCCCGATTATATGGTGGATTTCTTTACCAGGAAGATGAATGCACAGTGGAATGCGCCCATGTTTCAGAGCATTGCCATGAATAGTGATGTGGAAGGGGAACAGCTGCCGCTGGTGAAGAATATTTATGAACATGGGAAGCTTGGGAAATTCATTGAAGCAGGTATGAAGTTATTCCAGATGCTCATGTACGGGGGCATATTGTTTCTATTGGTTATGCGGAGAAGGGAGTATGTGGAGATAGAGAAGTATCTGCTGTTGATTGCTGTCTTCGGCGGATTTCTGTTTTCTCTTATGTGGGAAGCCAAAACCAGATATGTACTGCCCTATCTGTTTATGCAGATACCCTATATGGCCATGGGGGTGGGTGAAATCGTGTCATGGATGGAGAAGGCAGTAATGGCTGAACTCTCTCATAAATTTTCGATTTTTAACAGATAGATATTGCAAACTTATCACAAAATGGGTACAATAGGATTAATGTTTAAAATTGGAGAGGTATAAAATGAAAATAATTATGTTAGGTGCGCCTGGTGCCGGCAAAGGAACCCAGGCTAAAATGATTGCAGAGAAATTCGGCGTTCCTCATATATCCACCGGAGATATTTTCCGTGCCAATATCAAAGAGGGCACAGAACTTGGGATGGAAGCCAAGAAGTATATGGACCAGGGGCTCCTTGTGCCGGATGAACTGACCGTGAAGATTCTGCTTGACAGGGTTGCCAGGGAAGACTGTGCGGACGGGTATGTATTGGATGGCTTTCCAAGGACGATTCCCCAGGCGGAAGTGCTGGATGCGGCTTTGGAGAAGCTGAATGAGAAAATTGATTATGCGGTCAACGTAGATGTGCCGGACGAGAATATCGTGAAGAGAATGTCGGGCAGAAGGGCATGTCCGAAGTGTGGAGCCACCTTCCATGTAGAGCATATCCCCCCGAAACAGGAGGGTATCTGTGACAGCTGCGGCGGCGAGCTGGTACTGCGGGACGATGACAGGCAGGAGACGGTTCAGAACCGCTTAAAGGTATATCACGACCAGACACAGCCCCTGATTGATTATTACGGGAAAAAGGGTGTCCTGAAATCTGTGGACGGCACCGTGGAGATGCAGAAGGTGTTCCAGGCAATTTCAGATATTATAAAGTAGGAAAGTTGTGTTATTATGGCGATTATAATTAAGACAGAAGAACAGATAGAGCTTATTCGTGAATCCTGCCGCCGGCTGGCAATCGTACATAAGGAGCTGGAAGAAATGATACGCCCCGGTGTTTCCACCAGGGAGATAGATATCAAGGGGGACAGTCTGATCCGCAAATTGGGAGGAATTCCGAATTTCCTTCATTATAACGGATTCCCTGCCAGCATTTGCGTGTCTGTCAATGACGAAGTGGTGCATGGCATTCCTAACAAGCGCCGTATTCTGCAGGAGGGTGATATTGTCAGCCTGGATGCGGGTATGATATATAAAGGGTATCATTCGGATGAAGCCAGAACCCATGGGGTAGGCCGTATCAGCCCGGAGGCGCAGAAGCTCATTGATGTCACCAGGGAAAGCTTTTTCGCAGGTATAAAGATGGCAAAAGCAGGCAATCATTTGTTTGATATCTCCAATGCCATTGCCGCTTATGTGAAACCATACGGTTACGGGATTGTGCGTGACCTGGTAGGACATGGTGTGGGCACGAAGCTTCATGAAGATCCGCAGATTCCCAATTATGCGCAGATAAAGAGAGGGCCTAAGCTCCGTAAGGGGATGACGCTTGCTATTGAACCTATGATTAACATGGGCAGGGCGGATGTGGAATGGCTGGATGACAATTGGACAGTGGTGACGGAGGACGGTTCCTGGTCGGCACATTATGAAAATACGATTCTGATTACAGATGGCGAACCTGAGATACTGACAGTGTGTTAGGCGGCGCTATGCAGACAGGAATGCGGATACCTTAGTATAACATAGGCAGAAAAGCACAGCAGGAACAGGATTGGAGGAATATGATCGGACAGCTGGTTACTTCTAAGGCCGGGCATGACAAAGGCGGGTTATATGTGATCGTGGCAGAAGAGGGAGATTTCCTGTTCTTGTGTGACGGACATCTGAAGCCCCCGGATAAGCCGAAAAAAAAGCGCAGAAAGCATGTACAGCATATGAATCAAAAGGTTGACGGGGAATTGCTGCTAAAGCTTCAGAAAGGTGATAAGGTGTATGCGGAAGAAATAAAGTATGCGCTGAAAAACTATAAAATGACCCAGATGGGGTGTGACAATGAGTAGAGATGGAGGAAGTGTATGTCTAAAAGTGATGTAATTGAAATCGAGGGTACTGTAGTAGAGAAATTGCCCAACACCATGTTCCAGGTGGAATTGGAGAACGGACATCGTGTGCTGGCGCATATCAGCGGCAAACTCCGTCAGAATTTTATTCGTATTCTGCCGGGGGATAAGGTTACGCTGGAGCTCTCGCCTTACGATTTGAGCAAAGGACGTATTATCTGGAGAGATAAGTAATGAATTCAGGATTGGGCCGTTTCCTAAAGCATATGATAGTAATGATGCTGGGAAGCGCTGCTGTGGGAACACTGCTGCTGGTATTGGTATTCTGTCTGCCGGGGGAACGGATGACGGAGCATGTAGCTGCAGATGTGGGCGAAATGATTCGGGACAGAGAACAGATTCCGGACAGCGGCATTGAAAATTATATCTGGATGAAAAAGGAGACCTACACCGATACCATAATGATACAAAATGCCATAGAGAAAGTGGATGGGAAAAATGCCTTTGAGCATGCTATGTGGGCGTATCATTATGATGTTTCGGATGAGGTATGGGAGCCGGAAGAGTCTCTGCGCATGATCTGCAGAGGGGAGGACGTCTCGGAAATGAATCTGCACACCTATGCCCGTTACTGGCATGGGTATTTAGTGTATCTGAAACCATTGCTGCTTTTCTTAAGCTGGAAACAGATAATTATTCTGGGCATTTTGATACAGTTTGTGCTTATGGCGGCAGTGGTGTGGGCTGCAGTCCGGAGAAAGCGTCCGGAGATAGCGCTGGCGCTGGCAGGGGGCCTGTTATTTATGAAGCCGCTGCTGGTGCTGATATCACTTACCATGTCGGTGTGCTGGATCATTACATTAACTGTGCTGCTTCTTATGCTGATATGGCATGAATGTCTGGAAAGCAGAAAGTGGTATCCGGAACTTTTCCTTGCGGCCGGAATCATTACGGCATATTTTGATTTCCTCACATATCCTGTTGTTACATTAGGCTTTCCGCTTTGTACATGTTTCCTGCTCAAGAAGGGGAAGCTGCTGAAAGAAAAGCTTGTGCAATTGATTGGCTACTGCATCTGCTGGGGAACAGGCTATGGAGGCATGTGGGCCATGAAATGGGTGATTGCAGATTTGACGCTGCACACGGGAACCATCAGGGATGCAGCATGGTCTATTATAGGCAGGACGGAGTCCATTGGCGGCAGACCCAGGTTCAACGGGGGCTTTTATGTGATTGGACTGAACATGGATGAATATGATATGTTCATTTATGTAATTTGTGCAGCGGCAGCGGCAGTGGCAGTACTGGCGGTGGTATTGACTGCCTGCAGGAGGGCCGGATTCAAATATGTACTGGGACAGATGGTTCCTTTTGCGGTGATATTCTGCATTCCCTTTGTGTGGATTATTCTGGTACAGCATCATTCCGCACTGCATGCCAGATTTACCTTCAGGATTTTATCGGTGGCGGCGCTGGCCGTAAGCTGTATCGGAGCAAAAGGGTTTCGCATCTGCAGGGCAGAGCGTCAGAAGACGGCTAAAGAACTGTAACAGTTCAGCCCTCGCCATTCACAACGAGGTGGGCAAGCCTCCTCCTGACCGCACCTGCGGTGCTTTCCGCTGCTTCGCAGCTGCCTTTGCTCATAAGACGGCGTTCCCTCAGCCGATATAATCAGCCGAAAATTCGTGCGGGCACGATTTTCGACTGCTCACATCGGCTGGCTGAACTGTTACAAAAAACTAAAATTTCTGTGAAAAAAGGGTTGCCAAGCGGCAGCCCTTGTGTTATAATACGAACTGGTCTTTTTTGAAAGGAGGGTTTAACGTGAAGGTTAGATCATCAGTAAAACCAATTTGTGAAAAGTGCAAAGTTATTAAGAGAAAGGGACGCATCAGAATTATCTGTGAGAATCCGAAGCACAAACAGAGACAGGGATAATCACCGCTTGCAAGTGTGTTAAGACAGCTTCAAGTTAAGTGGGTTCTTGTCCGGTTGATATGCGCGGCTGCAGCAATGCCAGGGGGCATTGATTATCATAGAACTGGGATAGGGCTTACGGGAGATTACTTCTTGATACCAGGAGAAAGGGATGGTATTTCCCTGTGTATTTTTTCTGGAAAAATCGGAGCAAAGCAGAGTGTGTCCGGTTGGGTGAAAACCCCAATCAATTAGTAACAAAATGCGCACATAAACAGACCAGTCGTGCGCAGATGGATTCGCAGAGAAGAATCCAACAGGAAACGGAGGAAATGTAAATGGCTCGTATCGCAGGTGTTGACTTACCTAGAGAAAAACGAATTGAAATCGGATTGACCTATGTCTATGGAATCGGCAGACCGACCTCTAACAAGATATTAAAAGAGGCAGGTGTAAATCCCGATACCAGAGTCAGGGATGTCACCGATGATGAAGTGAAGAAGATTACGGAAGCTATTGAGAGGCTTGGCGTGACGGTAGAGGGTGATTTGAGGCGTGAAGTTGCTCTGAATATCAAGAGACTTCAGGAAATCGGCTGTTATCGCGGTATCCGTCATCGTAAGGGTCTGCCTGTTCGCGGTCAGAATACCAAGAACAATGCAAGAACCCGCAAGGGACCTAAGAGAACTGTGGCAAATAAGAAGAAATAACAAAGTCCAAGGCAGTTATTTCCTAATATTGAGAAAGTAGGTTAGTTTAAAATGGCAAAACAAGTTGCAAAAAAAGTGACAAAAAAACGTGTCAAGAAAAACGTTGAACGCGGACAGGCGCATATCCAGTCTTCATTTAACAATACCATTGTTACATTGACGGATACAGAGGGAAATGCTCTCAGCTGGGCAAGCGCCGGTGGTCTGGGATTTAAAGGTTCAAGGAAATCTACTCCATATGCTGCGCAGGTGGCGGCAGAAACAGCTACAAAGGCTGCTTTGGTACATGGGTTGAAATCCGTAGACGTATTTGTAAAGGGACCCGGTTCAGGACGTGAGGCGGCAATCAGAGCACTTTCCGCATGCGGTCTGGAGGTAGTCAGTATCCGTGACGTGACGCCGGTTCCTCATAATGGATGCCGTCCTCCTAAGAGACGCCGTGTCTAGTGTGGGAAGTGAATGAATTGTTGGAGGAAGGTATCGGCGGTTACTGGGAGAAATGAGCAGCAACTGTGATTCCGGTACTGTAAACAGACAAGAAAGTAGAGGAAAACGAAAAATGGCAGTGAATCGAGTACCCGTGTTGAAGAGATGCAGAGCTTTGGGACTGGAGCCTTCTTATCTGGGGTATGATAAGAAGTCCAAGAGGCAGAATGCAAGAGCAGGCAAGAAGGTCAGTGAATATGGACTGCAGCTGCGTGAGAAGCAGAAGGCAAAGTTTATTTACGGCGTTCTGGAGAAGCCTTTCAGGAATTATTATAAGAAGGCGGACAGGATGAAGGGTATGACCGGTGAAAACCTGATGGTCATGCTGGAGAGCAGACTGGACAATGTAGTGTTCCGGATGGGATTTGCCAGGACAAGACGTGAAGCAAGGCAGGTCGTAGGCCATAAGCATATATTGGTAAACGGTAAAGTGGTAACAATTCCTTCTTATTTAATCAAAGCCGGAGATGTGGTTGAAGTTAAGGAAAGTGCAAAATCCATGCAGAGATACAAGGATATTGTTGAGGTGACCGGCGGCAGACTGACACCGGAGTGGATGGATGTCGACATTGAGGGATTAAAAGGCACCATCAAGAATCTTCCGACCAGAGAAATGATTGATGTTCCTGTAGACGAAATGCTTATTGTGGAGTTGTACTCTAAATAATCAAAGCCCTGCTGGCCTCTGAGGTCATATCACTGCTGTTTTCAGCAGGATATGGCTTTAGAGTGCTTGTGTATTTGAATAACATAAAAAGGAGGGTTATTCGAGTGTTTGATTTTGAGAGACCTAATATTGAGGTTGCTGAAATTTCAGAAGACAAGAAATACGGCAAGTTCGTAGTTGAACCTTTGGAAAGAGGCTATGGCATCACCCTTGGCAACTCTCTGCGGAGGATTATGCTTTCTTCCCTGCCCGGCGCAGCAGTGAGCCAGATTAAGATTGAAGGGGTGCTGCATGAATTCAGTTCCATTCCCGGAGTAAAGGAAGATGTGGCTGAGATTATTATGAACATTAAGAGCCTTGCCATTAGGAATAATAGCGAGACCAACGAGGCCAAGACCGCTTATATTGAGTTCGAGGGCGAAGGCGTAGTGCATGCTTCTGATATTCAGACTGATCAGGATATTGAGATCCTGAACCCGGATTTGGTGCTTGCTACATTAAGCGGCAGAGATGCCAAGTTTTATATGGAGCTTACCATTACCAAAGGCCGCGGCTATGTAAGTGCCGATAAGAACAAACACGAAGATTTACCGATTGGTGTGATTGCAATTGATTCCATTTACACGCCGGTTGAAAGAGTCAACATAAGGATTGAGAATACCCGTGTGGGCCAGATTACCGATTACGATAAGCTGACACTTGATGTGTTTACAAATGGAACACTGGTTCCCGATGAGGCAATCAGTCTCGCTGCGAAGGTGTTAAGCGAACATTTAAGTCTCTTTATTGATTTGTCTGAGAATGCCAAGACCGCAGAGGTTATGGTGGAAAAAGAAGACGATGAGAGAGAAAAAGTCCTTGAAATGAGCATTGATGAACTGGAACTTTCCGTGCGTTCTTATAATTGTTTGAAGAGAGCCGGTATTAATACAGTGGAAGAGCTGTGCAACAAGACTTCCGAGGATATGATGAAAGTACGTAATTTGGGTAGAAAGTCGCTGGAAGAAGTATTGTCCAAATTAAAAGAATTGGGATTGCAGCTGAATCCCAGTGACGAGTGAAGGAAAGATTTGATTCCTGATGCTGAAACAGGATAGCTGCAGACGGTAAAGCCAAAGGGTTCGTCGGCGGTTCATCTCATAGTGGAAAACGCAAATGCATTCGGTAAGTAAGTCCAAAGGGCGTGGCTGAATGTACCATGAATGGAGAAAGGAAAGCAGAGTATGGCAAAGTATAGAAAATTAGGCAGGACGTCCTCACAGAGGAAGGCATTACTTAGAAATCAGGTGACAGCGCTTTTGTATCATGGCAGGATTGTTACTACCGAGACGAGGGCTAAGGAAGTAAAGAAGATTGCAGAGGGATTGATTGCAATGGCTGTGAAGGAAAAGGATAATTTCGAGACCGTTACGGTGCAGGCTAAGGTTCCGGTAAAGGATAAGGACGGTAAGCGTGTGAAAGAAGTTGTGGACGGCAAGAAAGTGACCAAGTATGAGACCGTTGAGAAGGAGCTTAAGAAAGATCTTCCCACCAGATCCCATGCAAGACGTCAGATGCTGCGCGTATTGTATCCGGTAGTTGATGTGCCTAAAGAAAATGCAGGCAGGAAGAGGAATACCAAAGAAGTTGATTTGGTTGCGAAGCTTTTTGATGAGTATGGCTCCAGATATGCAGAGCGCAGGGGCGGTTATACCAGAATTGTTAAAATCGGGCCCCGTAAAGGCGATGCTGCAATGGAAGTAATTCTGGAATTGGTATAATCACAGGCGGTATGAGCCGTTGTGTCAATGTAGGAAATGCATTGATTAGAGGGTACTGGTTAAGCTGGGAGTCAGTGACGTCATGGACTGATTACACGGTAGTTACGATAGAATCGTAAGAGATGAAGGAGTTAGGGGAACTAATGTGGGAAGCATTGGTTCCCCTTTGAGGTATTCAAATGAAGCTGTTTCAGTATAATAAGGATGATATCAGGAAAACTTTGAATATGGCCTGGCCTGCAATATTGGAATCTTTTTTTACAGCATTTGCAGGACTGGTGGATTCTCTCATGGTGAGTTCCATGGGCTCTTATGCGGTGGCTGCAGTAGGACTGACAACACAGCCGAAATTTTTAGGGCTTTCGCTGTTTGTGGCAGCCAATGTCTCCATATCGGCGCTTGTGGCAAGACGGAAAGGCCAGGGAAAGAAAGAGGAAGCCAATCAGATTTTTGCTACCTTTCTGATATTTATCCTGGTTATGTCGGTATTTATGAGCATATTGATGGTAGTGCTGGCAGATCCCATTATCAGGCTATGCGGTTCCGAAGAGCTGACTCATGACAGCGCCGTATTGTATTTTAAGATTATTATGGGCGGAATGATATTCAATGTGATCCAGATGGGCGTGAATTCCGCACAGAGGGGCGCCGGCAATACCCGTATTACCATGCGGACCAATCTGGTATCCAACACAGTGAACATTATTTTTAATTACCTGTTGATTCAGGGGCATTTTGGATTTCCGGCGCTGGGAATCAGGGGAGCGGCTTTGGCCACAGTGCTTGGAACGGTAGTTTCCAGCATTATGAGTGTTTTGTCCGTGTGGAAGAAGGATAATTTTGTCAGTATTCCGCTGATACTCATGGAAAAAATCAATCCTTCTTTTGAGGCACTGAAGAATATTATAAAAGTAGGATACAGTGTATTCGCGGAACAGGTGCTGATGCGGATAGGATTTATGATGACGGCTATTATGGCGGCTGACCAGGGAACTGCGGCCATGGCTGCCCATCAGGTGGGAATGAATATTATGGGATTGTCGTTTTCCTTTGGGGACGGGCTGCAGGCTACGGCAGTGGCGCTGATCGGCTACAGTCTGGGAGCAAAACAGCCTGACCGGGCGAAAGAGTATGGCAGAACCTGCCGTATGATGGGCACGGTGATTTCGGTAGTATTGGCGGTTACATATTTTCTGGGAGCGGAGCCCTTGATGAGGCTGTTTTTTGAAGAACAGGAGATTGTGGATATCGGCGTGAAGATTATGCATGTGATTATTTTCGTGGTTATTCTGCAGATTGCCCAGGTCATCTATATGGGGTGTCTGCGTGGGGCGGGAGATACGCTGTATACGGCTGTTGCATCCACGATCAGCGTCACTCTGATGAGAACGGTTGGCTCCTATGTCTTTGGCTATGTGCTGGCAATGGGCATTACAGGTATCTGGCTGGGGGTGATTGCAGACCAGCTCTCAAGGTTCATATTTGCAAGTATTCGTTTCAGCAGGGGGAAATGGACAGAGATTAAGATATAGATATAGTGTGTTCATTGGGGGCCGGACAGGGCATGGGCGTATTTGTCAGTATGATTACATGCATTCAAGAGATTCGTTCCTCTCGGTTTTCAGAGGGAGAAACGAATCCTCATGCAATGTGAACTTCAAACAGGAGCAGCTGTGGCAGGTTAATGTGCCTCTGCAGGGGACTTCTGGAAGTGCTGGTAATCTTTTACATTGTTCCAGTTGCCCCCCCAGATAAAACCGTGCTGAAGAAATAATTTGCAGCATAGGTCATCCGTATCTATTTTATATGGAAATCCGGCGGAACGGTCAGCATAAGGCTGTGCGGAGACAGGCGCAATGACTTCGGTTCCGGCCTCCGTATATGAGATATAGGGATTGTATAAGGGGTTGATGTCAACTGCCAGACCGTAGGCGTGTAATGACAGGCTGCTGCTGTCGGCAACGGTGCGGTAATTGAAGCAGGAGGTGTTATTGTCTTCCATGGAGGCAGTATCATCTCCGTCATATTCATCAATGAGCAATACTTTTTCTAACCGGTACTCATTGCAGTACAATTCATAGAATATTTCCGCCAAATCCTGGGCAATGGCGGCATTGCAGATTAGTTCTCCTTCCGTAGGATTGCCATGAAAATCATAATGAAGAATATGCAGGTAACATAGTTCTTCAAAAGTAATTTCAGGGGTAACATCCTCTTTTCCACCGGCAGGATAGGAGATGCCGGTCATGTAGCGGCGGAGCTTATCCGAGATGGGTTCATAATAAAAACCTTCTTCCAGTTCGGTCCGCTGTTCTAATTGGGAAATGCCGTTCAGAGAAGCGCCGGTAAGCAGGGAAAGGGGTTCGGAAGGAGCCGGTGCTGGACTTACGTCAGGTTCGGAAGCAGAGGAAGGAACCGGGGAAGCCGGAGATTCCGTTTCGGCAGGTAAGGGGTCTGGGGTACTGCTGTCAGGCGTGGGAGAGGAATTTGACTGCATATATTCCGTCAGACTCATGGAGTCCTGATTGGCAACTCTGAGCAGACCGCCGGCGATCACGGTGATGCAGGCCAGAATGGCGGCCATTGACAATAATTTATTCTTATTCATTGGTTGTCTCCTTTGGATTCAGCGGCAATTCAAATGGGATACGGAATTGCTGTTTTTATCATAACATAGGGCAGGATTTTTGTAAATTACCCTGTGCAAAATCGAGTTTTTTCCGGCGGTGGCCGAGTGAACAGTAACACTGTTACTTTGTGTGTGCAGTGACATGTTTAAAAAGGTTGTAATTTCACGAAATATTTATTATAATGTGAGCGGATGCAATGGTTCAAGTGTTTTTCAGCGGCATTGATTTTGAGCGGCGTTTACGGATGAAAGCACTGTGTGTTCAGATAGGAGGGCATTCATCAGATAATTCCGATGCCGGGGGATGCAGGGCCGGGTATTTATCAGAGAGGGTTGTCCTTAAGAATTGAGTAGGAGATTGCGGCATTGGGGATGGAGAAGCAGCGGAATACAGGAAGAATGGAAATTGTTCGGACGAAGGATTTGGTATATGAATATATCAGGCGTGATGAAGAAGGCAATGTGGAGGGAATCACCAGGGCCGTGGATCAGGTGGATATGGATATCAGGCAGGGGGAGTTTATTGCTATCCTGGGGCATAACGGTTCCGGGAAATCCACACTTGCCAAACATATCAATGCCATTTTAAATCCAACGGAGGGAACCGTGTGGGTGGATGGCATGGATACCTCGGAAGCGGAGAAGGTATGGGACATCCGGCGGACAGCGGGTATGGTGTTTCAGAATCCGGACAATCAGATTATCGGGCAGGTGGTGGAGGAAGATGTGGGTTTTGGGCCTGAGAATATGGGAATTCCCACGAAGGAAATCTGGGAACGGGTGGAGGAGAGCTTGAAGGCGGTGGGGATGTATGAATTCCGCAGACATTCCCCGAATAAATTGTCCGGCGGACAGAAACAGAGAGTTTCCATTGCGGGGGTGCTGGCAATGCATCCAAAATGTATTATATTGGACGAGCCCACTGCCATGCTGGACCCCAGCGGCCGCAGGGAAGTCATTCGTGCGGCGCGGGCGCTGAATGATGTGGAGAAGGTTACCATTATTTTGATTACCCATTATATGGAGGAAATCATTCATGCCGACCGGGTCTTTGTAATGGATGGGGGAAAGATTGCAATGGAAGGCTCGCCCAGGGAAATTTTCTCCCAGGTGGAGAGATTAAAGGAGCTGAGGCTGAACGTGCCCCAGGCCACATTGCTGGCGCATGAGCTGCAGAAAAGGGGCATCAGGCTTCCGAATGGCATTCTGACCATAGAGGAACTGGCGGAGGAGATAGGCAGATTGAGGAAGCCGTGAACGTTACATTGGCAAATGTCAGTAATCTTCAGTATATATTACAGGAACCGCTTCGCGAACCCTGTAATCGTGCATGGCATAGATTCCACGAGTTCTGATAAGTTATATTACAGGAAGAAACGAGGTAGGGAATGTCGATTATTTTAGATCATATTAACTATATCTATGGGGGGGATACGCCTCTGGCGGTGAAGGCTTTGGATGATGTCTGTCTGCAGATTCCGGACGGACAGTTTGTGGGGATTATCGGACATACAGGATCGGGAAAATCTACTTTAGTACAGCATATGAACGGTTTGCTGAAAGCTTCTTCAGGGCATATTTACTTTAACGGCGAAGATATTTATGATAAGGATTATGATCTGAAAAGGCTGAGAAGTAAGGTGGGGCTGGTGTTCCAGTATCCGGAGCATCAGCTGTTTGAGATAGATGTATTTACGGATGTATGTTTCGGTCCGAAGAATCTGGGGCTGGATAAAAAAGAGTCGGAGCTGAGAGCTTTTGATGCGTTGCGTAAGGTAGGGCTCCCGGCCGATTTATATTATCAATCCCCCTTTGAATTGTCCGGCGGACAGAAGCGGCGTGCAGCAATTGCAGGGGTATTGGCCATGAAACCCCAGGTCCTGATATTGGATGAACCCACTGCAGGGCTGGACCCCAAGGGCAGGGATGAGATTCTGGATCAGATTAAGACACTGCAGACAGAGACGGGCATGACCATACTGCTGGTATCCCACAGTATGGAGGACGTGGCAGAGTATGTGGACAGGATCGTTGTGATGAACAGGGGCAGGGTGATGTATGATGATGTGCCCAGGGCGGTTTTCTCTCATTATAAGGAATTGGAGGCGGTGGGATTGGCGGCGCCGCAGGTTGCTTATATTCTTCATGCACTGAGGGACAAAGGATTTGATGTGGATGCAGCTGCCACAACCATAGGGGAAGCGGCAGATACCATACAGAAGGCACTGGACAGAGCCAGGTAGACTGGATGTGGGCTGAAAATGCCGGATTTGCGGCAGCGGCGCTGTGGAATGATTGGCAGGCTGCAGGAATTGTAATATATGGATGGGAAATGAAAGCAAATGTTGAGAGATATTACATTAGGACAATATTATCAGACAGAATCGGTGATACACAGGCTGGATCCAAGGGTAAAACTGGGGGGGACATTGCTCTATATCATCTCGCTGTTTTTCTTCAAAAACTTTTACGGCTATATTGTGGCGGCGGTGTTTTTGGCAGTGGTGATTCGACTGTCCCATGTACCTTTTCGGTTTATGGTCAGGGGGATGAAGGGAATTCTCTTTCTGTTGATAATTACTGTGGTATTTAATCTGTTTCTGACGCCTGGGACGGCATTGGTTTCGGTGTGGAAGATAACGATTACCGTGGAAGGAATCCGGATGGCAGTGACCATGGCAATCAGGCTGACGATGCTGATTATCGGTTCTTCCATTATGACTTTAACTACGACACCTAATAATTTGACGGACGGAATGGAAAAGATGCTGAAGCCGCTGGGTATCTTCCATGTGCCTGTACATGAAGTTGCAATGATGATGTCCATTGCGCTGCGGTTTATACCTATTCTATTGGAAGAGACGGATAAAATTATGAAGGCACAGCTTGCCAGGGGAGCGGATTTCGAGAGCGGCAATCTGATAAAGAGGGCAAAGGCTCTGGTGCCGCTGCTGGTGCCTTTGTTCATATCTGCCTTCCGCAGGGCCAATGATCTGGCCATGGCCATGGAAGCCAGGTGTTATCGGGGAGGAGAAGGCCGGACCAAGATGAAGCCATTGGTGTATCATAAACAGGACAGGATAGGGTATCTGTGTATATGCCTGTATCTGGCGGCCGGGATTGGCATTGGAAGGCTATAAAGTGTGAGAAGAAAATCTAATCGCTTGCGGCAGAGGCCGCTTCGCGAAGATTTTCTACGGCGCAAGAACAGCGCCTGCTCACACTGAAGAATGCCAGGCGAACGAGTTTACTTTGGGCGGCATGTTAGAAAGTGTGAACGGAATGGAAATGCAGTTGACAGCCCGGTATCGAAAGCAATTTGGTGAAATGTCAAGAGGAAAATAAAAAAGATTTTCTTGAAGAAG
>CAJUAP010000008.1 GCA_910584435.1 uncultured Acetatifactor sp. | reverse complement strand
CTTGGCCTCCCGCTAGTCAGGCGAGCGCTCATCCCAGCTGAGCTATGCTTCCATACCTCTACTATAACACAGTTGAGGTAAAAAGTGAAGAGGAAAATGCTTCTTTTCCACACCATCTTCTCATTTTGATAATCCCTGCTTATTTAATTGTGCGAACCATATTCCTGTAAAATTCATTGCCGCTTCTTCATTAGAAAAAATCCTACAATTTTTGCTTTTGCTACATCATATTCCCCGGACTTCTCAATATAAATACAGACAGCGGAATCCAAGTTCATATTATATTGATTCCTTTCAACTGCTGTTTTGTATCACATTAAGTTGAATTATCGGAATTCTCTCCCATATTTTACATCACATATTTGAATTGCCGTAATTTGAGAACCGTCCGTCTGATAAAATATCAAAAGCCAATCGTCTTCCCTGTTCTGATTTGCCGGATTTTCTTCATTGCCAGCATGAAATAATACACTATAAAGGTTATTCGTTTTTGCTTCATATTCATACGCATCTTCAATTTTATTTACACTGTCACCTACTGATATGGACTGGTATGTTTTTACCGTCTCATCCGTAATTGTGATACACCTGATAGTACCGTCATCATTCACAAGAATATTATTATTTTTATCCTGAAAATTCTGCAGAGTATTTTCCAATACCTGAAAACCGCTTATTTTAATGTTTTCTTCCTTATCATAATAGGATAATATCTGGGTTCCCTTTGCAATTTCGTATGGATTATCCACATGAGTCTCCTGCGCTCCCTGAGAACATCCGGACAGTAAAAAAAGAGAAGTTATCAGCATCAACATAATTTTTTTCATACAAATTCCTTTCCGCATCTATCTGCCAGCATAATTATCATCCTTTTCAGCACGTAAACAATTCCGAAAAGGAAAGCTCCTTATTGAATATAATATAGTATACCACAACACTCTAACTATAGCAATGCAATTCCGGCACTAACCTCAGTGCGACACGTTACTGTTCACTCCGTTCAAAGTAACCTGCGGCACGCCGCCTTTGGGATACAATTATTTTGCATATTGTATTCTTCCATATTTTTCAGTATAATATTTTCAAGGCAGCATCCATTTATGAAGGATGACGCAATATGTATGCAGAAAAATATAAACAAACCACATCCAATTTATACTGACGGTCACTCAAACTTGCCAAGCAACCCGACTCACGGGCGAAAGGCGCCAAGGTCATTGCGGCAAATTTTATCGCTCGTGAGTATATCGAAACATACAGGTAAATAAATGATGATTTTCACGATACAAATCATACCGCCATAACACATAATGATCGGAAATCAACAGGAAACGCTGCCAGGAGACAATACAATGAATCTAATTGCAGATAACACGGACAAAAGATATTGCGAAACAGACCTGCATACGCATACTTGTGCCAGCGGCCATGGAACAAAAGACCGCATTACGGATCTGGCCAGAGAAGCCGCCAAACGCCAGATGAAGCTCCTGGGCATCAGCGACCACGGACCTGCCAGCCCCGGGAGTGCGGATCTGTCTTATTTCCGCAGCCTGTTTCTCTGCGAACGCAGCCGCTTCGGCATCCGTATTGCCTATGGCGCTGAGGCAAATATTCTGGATGCGGCAGGGCATCTTGACATTCCTGACGACATTCTGCAGACCTTGGACTATTGTATAATCAGCATGCACCGCCCTGTCTACACTTCCGGTTCTGCTGCGGAAAATACGAGAGCCTATATCCGTGCCATGAAACACCCCAATGTCCGAATGATCGGACACTGTGACGATTCCCGTTTTCCTGTGGACTATCAGGAACTGATATCTGCTGCCCTTTCTTATGGAGTTATGCCCGAACTCAACAATGTTTCGCTCCTTCCCGGCAGTTATCGTCAAAACTGCCACCCAAATGCAGTCCGGCTGCTGCAGGTATGTGAGTTAAACTCCTGTCCCATCATCCTGTCCAGCGACAGTCATGGCCGGGAACATATTGGAGATATGGCAGAGGCATTAAAACTGATAGACGAACTCCATTTCCCCCACAGCTTAATTCCTGCCCGGCCGCATTTCTGACCAGGCAGCCCCTGCTGCGAAGCCAAATCTGCATTTCTAAGATGGTGTGCCGCCTTGCAATAAGGATGCACACAGAACACATGCTACTATATTTTGTGCATCCTCGTAACGGTTCGGCGACCTGCCCGTACTGCTATGCATAATAATTCAACATGCTCTCATAAATACCTCTGGTCTGTTCTTCATCTCCCCACGATAAGGGTTCATCGGCATAACTTAAAGAGAAAAACGGCTCAATCTGCTGAATGTTTCCCGGCAGACTTTCCCATAAACCATACATTCGGTCTGCAAACTTTTTGATATTCGGACAACTTTCATAAAACACTTTCAGCTTGCTCATTAAAATTCTGCCGAATTGTTCATAGTCAACACTGCTATAATCAACATGTGTCCTGATATAAATAACAGCATTTGCAATATCCGTTTCCCATTCCAGGGAAAGCAAATCATCATTTTCAGGATTATCAAGGAATAATTCATCCAGCCGTTTATTGTACTCATCTTCTGTTGTCAATTTCTCATATAGCAAAATCGCATAAACCAGCAATTCCTCCATAATACTGTCCCTTTCCCATGCCGGATTTTCTGCAGCAGACCATAAAATATTGTGTATTTACTCCTGTTCCATAATACTGATCAGTTCAATACCTTCATCCTTTCCGAGATTACGGCTGTACATTTTTTCAGAAGAATGATTCCAATGCTCGTGAACACCCAGATTTGCCACAGCTTCCCCATTTCCATTCTGATACACATTGCCGAATGGGGCATTTCCCACAAGCCCCGCTTCATGAAGATAATTTTCTGCATTGGGATGATCCCTGAGCGCTGCATTTCTCTGAATAACAGCAGGTTCATTCATCAGAAAATCTGCACCCACCGAGTCAATCGCCACCGGATCCTGGGATAAGAACACGCTGGATGTGTAATTTCCATGAAAAGGAGACTGCTGCCATCTGGTATTATCCCCTGTAATCGAAGCTCCCTCGGAGGGTGCACAGATCAACGCATCCAGCATATACAGCACCGTTTTTCCTCCCAGCTGCTCGTTGGCCATCAGATCCGTCAGCGGACTGTAAATCCCCATTTCATTCCTGGTCAGGAACTGATGAAGATTGGCTCCCTCCGGCGGACGCAGGGCATTCCCGTTGATAAACGAACCAAAATGATTCTTTCCGCATAGGGTAATCCCGTAACTATGTCCTTTCAGATTTGCAAGATTAATCAGGTACTCTGCTTCTGTCACACAGGCTGGCAGGAAATTCACAGCGCCGCTGAACTCATAAGACCAATGTATGGGAGCGCTTTCATCTGCATCACCGTTTCTGCGGTCCACAAAATTAACCCCGTTCAGTATACCCTCAGTACACATTTCTACCATATAGTCCGGAAACAGCCGGGACACATCATACACCGTAATATCTGCCGGTGCCGCACCTGCCTCTTCCACAAGGGAGTGAAGCAGAACCTTCAGTAAAACAGGATTGGTGTAACTCATCTTCGTTTCTCCTGAAGTATCATCGTCAAAGACACCTGAACCATTGATATTTACTTTGATGGCAATTTTTTCACCGCTTTGATAGCCTGATGCTGTCTTTCCTCTTGCCGCATTATGAGCCTGAAACAATGCGCTCCACCCCTCCCGGACAGATTCCCTGCCTCCCAGTGCCGCAATGCTTTCATTGACCATCCGCTGCAATACATTTTCATCAAAATTGTCCCTGTTCCACCAATATCCGTTCCCATCCCATTTTACCGAATCGGAATCAAAGTCCCACACCACTCTTCCCGGCATTGCACCAATCCCAGTGCCATAGGGTTCATGCTGCGGATAAACGCCATCATAAGCAAGCGCTGTATCTGTCGCCGGAAGATCTGCATCTGTCCTGCTTTCTCTTTCTTCTGCCGCTTTCTCCTGCTGATTTGCCATCTGCGCATCCATCCTTTCCGCTATTGGCGACTCTGCCGTTTCATCCCTTCCGGAATCTGAATACCCCGTTCCATCCTTCCACTCCCGGCCGCAGGCACAGAGCAGGAAGGTAAGAAAGAGGCAGAACGCCCCGAATATATTTCTTTTTATATTATTTCTTTTTATATTCGTTTCATTCATAGCGTCTGTCCCTCTTAAACCCAGCAGTGTCAAGTCGTCAAAACCGGAACTTAATACAAATCATCTTCACAATGATACTCCAGAATTTCTTCATTCAATGTCACACCAAAGTCCCTGCCGATATCACGGAGGTTATCATCCGTAATTACCTGTCTGGGTGCTCTGCCTCCCGTTGCCGCCAATGCAATGGACGCAATCTGCGCCGCTTTCTCTATGGTATGCATCAGGCCGAATGCAGTGTCAAAATCAGGGCCGGATACAAATAATCCATGAAAAGACCATATTGCAGCATCATATTTCTCCATCAGCACACAGGTGGCCTTAGCTATCTCAGGACCTCCGGGCACCATCCAGGGCACCACCCCCACACCGCCCGGAAAGACTACGCAGCACTCTGTGGCGCTCTTCCAGAGCATCCTGGTAAACACTTCCGACTTCAAAGGCAGCACATATGTCAATGCAATCACATATGGCGTATGAGCATGGTAAATCACACGGTTTGCCCCATTTGTGACACGTTTTCTTACAGAATGGTTCATAAAATGTGTAGGGAATTCACTGGTAGGTCTGCCGCCGTTTTCCAGCCCCCATACAATACGGTAGGCATCTCCGGTATTGCTGATTTCCACAATACAAATGCTGTTCTGAGGTTCCAGCCCCACATTCTGCAGGAACTTACCGCTGCCTGTGGATATGAAATATTCCCCTGCCAGATTATCCGCCTGTACACCAAGTTTTACCCAGGAACCTACCTGCTCCTTAAAATACGGGCGGCATTCTGCCACTTCCTCTTCTTTCATACGGTAAGTCAGGTTTCCGCCGTTTCGCTCATGCCATCCCTGCCTGACACCATCATGGCACATACGGATATATTCCTCCATTACCTTTACGCCGAAAATATTATTCATCCTAATCCCTCCTATTACAAGTTCCCGCTTGCGGGAACTTGTTCCGGTCTCTCCACTCCGGTGCCCTAACCAAAGAAGGAGATTTCATCTGCAAAGGGCGCAGCTGAAATTTCCTTCCGGGCACCTCCGTTCCGAGACTGTTTTAAATTTCTTCTTGATATTTTTTAGCCGGACTATTTTAATCTTCATTTCCTTCATACTTAGAAATCGGGGCGCCGCAACAGGCCCCCCGACTATCTCTGCCATCTCATTCAGCCATCCTGCTGCAGAACAGGCATACTCCGCATACAGTTATCCATTTACTGTCTCTTCAGCTGAACTTCATCTTCATATTTCTTCACTTCACCAAAGAAGTTCTTATCAGATACCACACCACAGCGTTCGCAATACTCATTCCAGATATCGCCGAAAGGCAATGTCTTAACTGCTTCCTGCTCCACCATCAGCTCTGTCATCCTGTTCTCATCCTGCAGTTTCTTCAGCTGCGCATGCGGAGTACAAAGTGCGGTAAGCAGAGCCTTCTGCCAGCTGCGGAATCCCATCGCCCATGCGGACACACGGTTGATACTTGCGTCAAAATAATCCAATGCCATGTACACACGCTTTAAACCATTCTCACACCTTACGATTTCCTTTGCCATCTCCTTTGTCTCATCATCAAAGAGCACCACATGGTCGCTATCCCAGCGAATCGGACGGGTGATATGTAATGCGATCTCCGGATAGAAGCACAGCAATGCAGGGATCTTATCGGATACCACTTCTGTCGGATGATAATGTCCGTTATCCATCAAAGGCAGACAGCCTTCATGGGTAGCAGCAAAACTCAGAGTAAACTCCGCACTTCCGGCGGTAAATGCCTCCACGCCAATACCGAACACCTTAGACTCCACACACGGCTTCACTAAATTCCTGTCAAAAGGCTCGGACAAAATCTGCTCAATGGAATCCTTATATCTCATCCTGGGCCCCATGCGGTCTGCGGGAACATCCTTGAATCCATCGCCGGTCCAGATATTCATAACACAGGGAACACCTGTCTCCCTGGCAAAGTATTCGGAAATACGCACACATGCCCTGCCATGATTAATCCAGAACTTCCTTGTCTCTTCATCGGGACTGGACAAAGTCAAGCCATCCTTCACCTTATCATGTGAAAAAAAGGTAGGATTAAAGTCAATTCCCATATTTCTTTCCTTCGCAAAATCCACCC
Organism: uncultured Acetatifactor sp.; assembly: GCA_910584435.1. Taxonomy (GTDB): domain Bacteria; phylum Bacillota; class Clostridia; order Lachnospirales; family Lachnospiraceae; genus Acetatifactor. The sequence continues at coordinate 84,178 of CAJUAP010000008.1, read as the reverse complement.
ACTTTTTAAAATGCTTCGGCTCAATTTTGTCACGGTCTGCGAACTCGCCCGGTTCAAAAATTGCATAGCTGGCATGAAGATTTAACTTCTTCCTGCCGGGCATCAGACTCAATGCCTTATCCATATCCTGCATCAGCTCTTCCGGTGTTCTGGCCTTGCCCGGATAATCTCCTGTCGTCTGAATACCGCCGGTCAGAGGACCATCATGGTCAAAACCAATGACATCATCTCCCTGCCAGCAGTGAAGGGCAACCGGAGCCTCCATACATGCCTTAATTGCAGCCTCCGTATCCACACCGTAGGATGCATAAATTTCTTTTGCAGATTCATACCTTTCCTTGCTCGTCATTTCTTCATTTCTTCCTTTCTTTTTATTGATTTCTATAGAAACGGCATCGGATTTCAACATATTGCTTCCATCAACAGACATACCGTTTATCAAGTAAATACACTACTCTATCATAAAATCATAACTTTACTCTGATTCATATTAACTTTACTCTGATTCATATTTCACTATAGGGAACGACTGCGCCACACACGCCCTGGCCGCTTTTAAATCCGCCAATGCACCTGCTTTCATCATCTGTGCCGCCAGATTCCCTATGGCTGTAGCCTCCGTAGGCCCGGCATACACGGGACGCCCCGTTGCCTTTGCCGTGAGCCTGTTCAGATAATCCGCATTGGCCCCACCGCCTACAATCTGGACACAATCATACTTCCGTCCCGTAATTTCTTCCAATTCCTCAATGGTTCTGGCATAACATTGCGCCAGGCTGTTATAAATAACCGAAGCCACTTCCGCTATTCCTTCCGGCACCTGCTGCCCTGATTCCGCACATGCCTTACGGACTTCTTCCGTCATATTCTCCGGCGCAAGAAAACGATCCTCATTGCAGTCCACAATAGAAGCAATCTTGGATTTCGATGCCATCTCACAGATTTCCCCGAATCCCAGAGAGCCTCCGATTTCCTTTTTCACAGACTGAATCATCCACAGCCCCATAATATTTTTCAGATAACGGAACCGATATTCATATCCTCCCTCATTTGTCAGGTTATGCGCCTTGCTTTCCGGAGAACAATTTGCCTCAAAAAGCTCTGTTCCCATAAGAGACCATGTGCCGGAACTAATATACAGAGCCGCATCACTGTCCGTAGGAACTGCAATTACCGCAGATCCGGTATCATGGGTCGCGGGTACTACCACCTCACAGCTATATCCCACTTCCTTCTGCACTTCCTCTGTCAGCTCACCCAGCACTGCTCCGGGCTGCACCAATTCCTGGAAAATGCCCTGCGGATACCCCAGCTTCTCAATCAGTTCCCTGTCCCAATCCTTCGTCTCCGGGCTGACCAGCTGCCCCGTAGTCGCATTAGTATATTCCGTTGCAGCCGTTCCTGAAAGCATATAATGAAAATAATCCGGCATCATCAGCATTGTCCTGGCCTTCTGCAGCTGTTCCGGCTTCTTCACCTTTAACGCCATCAACTGATAAATTGTATTAAAGATTGCCTTTTGAATACCTGTTCTGGCATACAGATCATCTTCGGAAATAATCTTGTATACTTCCTCATCCATTCCCTTAGTACGCCCATCCCTGTATGCCACAGCATTGCCGATCCGCTCATTATTTTCATCCAGCAGGACAAAATCCACTCCCCAGGTATCTATACCCACGCTGACAGGAATCTTCCCCAGCTCCGCACATTTCTTCATTCCCAGCTTAATCTGAGCGAACAACTCATCTACATCCCATGTGTTCTCCCCGTCTTTTTCCACCATACCGTTAGGAAAACGATGCACCTCTTCCAGCACCATCTTTCCATCCTCAAGATGCGCCAGAATGTGGCGTCCGCTGGATGCTCCAATATCAATTGCAAGATAATATGGACTCATTTTCTGTCTTTCTCCTTCATTTTCAATATCGCATTAACGCAATCCCCTTCTGATTACTGCCGCATTGCTTCCACAGCATCAGATATCTTCCGGACAATCTCTTCAATATCCTTATTCACCAAAGTGCTCTGCTCGGAAAGCTTCCCTACTTCCTTCGCCACAACCGCAAAGCCTGCCCCCTGTCCGCCTCCTGCCCTGGCGGCCTCAATGCTGGCATTCAGCGCCAGTATCTTCTGCTTATTCTGCAGTGCCTTCAATTCTGCAGTCTTAAGAGTAATCTGCTCCACCAATGCATGGGTGGAGGTCACGCCGTTGGAAAGCTTATCAATGATAACACCATTTACCTTCTTGGCATATTCCGCGTTGATAAAGTTATTTAACACATCGCCCAAGAGTCCGGCAGAAGCCTTGATTGCGCTCTCTGTACGCACATTCACCCTGTGCAGTGCCTCTATGTACTGATTCTCGTCCACACCAATCTCCCTTGCCACCTGACGGAATTTCTCATCATCAGGCGCTTCCGGAAGCACCTGCCCGCCGATAACCGAACCCACTTTCTCGCCGTTCACCATTAAAGGCAGACCAAAATCAATCAAACCCGCGTGACAATGGTATACACCCTCTCCCTCTCTGTCACATTTTTCACATCTGGCACAACCCTTGCTGCTTCCTCTTGTAAGTTTGATACAAAAATCCGTAAAATTGTAGCACTGTGAAATATACTTTCCATCCATACCCACCGCCACAGTTGCGAGACCAGTAGCTTCCGCCCAATTTGACATAATTCTCTCAAATTGTTCCATATCAGTGAAATCTTTGATATTCATAGTCTAACCTCCAATTTTTTGCTGTTGCATTCAGTATAACACAAGTCTGACCAAAATTACAGGAATTTTGTAAATTTCTTTGTATATTTTTTTCCTTATCAAATCAAAATGGCAAATCGCAATTGACCATATTTCCCTAAATTGATATAATCAATATTGTTTTTCTGAAAAACTGTATTTACCAGGCCGCTCTGCCAGGCCGTTAATGAAAGCATGACAGGCAGAAACAACCAGGAAAGGACTCGTACCCATGACAGAAATTACAATCAACACATCAAATAAAATCTCTTCCGTCAGCCCCATGCTCTATGGCATTTTTTTCGAGGATATCAATTATGCCGGTGACGGAGGTCTGTACGCGGAGTTGATCGCCAACCGCTCTTTTGAATATTATGACCGCAGCAGGAATAATGCGAAGACGGACGATTGCAGCCGCAGGGAATTCCATGATATTCCGGCGGGCAGTGACAGTCATGCAGATCCTGATAATACAGTAAATCGCAGCAGCAAGGCAAGTCTCAGCAATACGTCACGCAGCACAGCCGGAGACAGCAATGACAGGGAAACGGCTGATCCGCGCAGACTCTGCTGGGAAACCATAGGTGACTGCAATTTTTCCATCAACACCAGATTCCCTTTAAGCCATGCCCATGGCAACTATGCCAGATTGACCGGAGGTGCTTACAGCGGCATCCGCAATCTTGGATACTGCCAGGAGGGTCTTGCCGTCAAAAACGGCATGGAATTCCGTTTCTCCTGTTATGCCAGGAATCCCCTGCCCATGTCCCTGCTGATCCGTCTGGCAGATAAGGAAGGCAAAATTTACTGTGAGAAAAAACTTTCGTTAGTGCGGGTCGGACGCGGATGGACCAGGTATACCATGACCCTAACCGCCTGCGGTGACTGCAAATATGTCTATCCTGAAATCCTGTTGGGCAGAGAAGGCAGCGCAGACATTGACCTGATCTCCCTGTTCCCTGCGGATACCTTCCGCCGGAGAAAGAACGGACTGCGGAAAGATCTGGCACAAATGCTTCAGGCTCTCTCCCCAAAATTCATGCGCTTTCCGGGAGGCTGTATCGTAGAAGGGCGCAGTTTCGATAATATGTACAACTGGAAAGACACCATAGGGGATCTGACCAGCCGCCGCACCAACTGGAACCGCTGGCAGATGGAAGAATACCAGTTAAACGGCCGTTCTTCGGAAGATTATTTTCAATCCTATGGTTTGGGATTCTATGAATATTTCCAGCTCTGTGAAGATATCGGCGCCAAACCTATCCCTGTGGTCAACGCCGGTATGACCTGCCAATGGCATGAAGGACTCTTGGTTGATATGGAACAGCTGGACGCATGGATTCAGGATGCGATGGATCTGATCGAGTTTGCCAATGGCTCTCCTGACAGCGGATGGGGGCAGATCCGTGCCGAAATGGGACATCCTGCTCCTTTTGGTCTGGAATATATCGGTATTGGAAACGAGCAATGGGGAGAAGTATACTTTCAACGCTATGAAGCCTTTCAAAAAGCCATCTCAGCCAAATACCCGCAGATAAAGCTGATTACCTCCGCAGGCTGGACTTCCGAAGGCGAGGACTTTGCATCCGCCTATGCCTGGCTGAACGCCAACAAAGACAATGCCTACGCTGTGGACGAACATTTTTATAAATCCCCTGAATGGTTCCTGAAAAATATCTGCAGATACGACAATTATGACCGCTCGCTGCCCAAAGTATTTGCCGGAGAATATGCCGCTCATACCTGCAGCCAGATTGAGAAACGTGAGAACAACTGGTACGCAGCACTGTGCGAAGCTGCCTTCCTCACCGGCATTGAGAAAAACGCTGATCATGTGGCGATGGCATGTTATGCACCCCTGTTCGGCAGATCCGGCCGCCAGCAATGGCAGCCCAATCTGATCTGGTTTGACAATGACAGCGTATACGGCACTCCCAGCTATTATGTACAGCAATTGTTCTCCTGCCACGTGGGAACTTCTCTGGCGGATACAAAGCTGGCCGGAACCTTCACGGGTACATATTCCTCCACGCTGTCGGAAGATGGAATGCATCTCTACGTAAAACTGATTAACCTGGCAGAACAAACAGCCAATGTAAGCATTCACACTGACAAATCTGTCATTGAATGTACACTGCACGAACTGTCAGCAGAATTAAACGCAGTCAACTCCCATGCCCGGCCCGCAAATGTATCTCCCACTGTCAGGAAGCTGACGCTGCTGCCCTCCGGACTTCCGGAACTGACGCTGCCCGGCTATAGTGTAACCGTACTGGATTTGACACTGCAGAGCAGCTCTGCCTTATAGGACTTTCAACAGTGGTCTTTTCACCCGGCATCTGCTCCTGCCCATATCGTATTCTCCGGCTTGCATCAGAAAATTTCCTGAAACGCTTTGATGCAAGCCTGGGAGGACGAATTATCCAGAACGGCAAATACAATGGTTTCAAATACATCGGCAAAGGAATCCGTCAAAAGCTCCTGCCACCACTTTGCAATTTTCTTCGGGTCATTGCGAAATACACCGCACCCATAGGCTCCCAATATCAAATGTTTATTCTTCTGTCTTGCGAAGATAGCCAGTGACAGTTTCATCCTGCGCTTCATCACCTGCTCCGCCTGCTCTACACTCTCGCCCCGCAGCATCACCTGCCCCATATTCACTGCAGGCAGTGTCAGCACGGATGCCGTCACCGGTTCCTGCAGCAGCCGGAATTTCCCATCGCGGAAGAATACCACTTCCGGCGAATAAATTGCATGGTTGGTATACATCATCGTGCCGCATACGCGGTTTCTGCGATAATATTCTTCATGCAGAAGCAATGTCTTATAGAGACAGCTGGAGGCCGCAATACTTTCTTCCTGCGCCATGGCTCCATTCAAGAATCCGCCTCCGGGATTTTTCGCGCTGGCAAAATTAAGGATACCTATTCCCTCCTTTTTCTCCGCCGCCAGCCGTAACAGCGCATCCACCGTAGAACAATTCCAAGTCTCCACAACGGCGGACTGCCGATCCCCGGCACTGTCCATGACGGATGCTTCCCATTCCCTCAGCAATGCCTCCCCCTGGTCGGGTGTCATAAGGAAACTCCCCTGCATGGAACGCTCCTGAAGTTCTCCTATGGAGCATCTGCACCCCTCTGTCTCATAGTACCCCCTTTCCATAATACCCACTGTCTCCCTGGCGACTGCTTTTCTATCCATATTGACTCCTCCTATTTAGAATTCCGTCTCTCCGCTTCTGCCCCCTCGCATGGGGGCTTCCGTTCCGAGACTGTTTTAAATTTCCTCTTGACATTTCTTAGCCGGACTATTATAAGTCGCTGCGCACTCTTCAATACCCTTCAGCGTTTCCACAACTTCATCTTCTGAATCAGGCGGCCTCTCTGACCGGCATTTTTCAGAATGGACTGGCAGGAAACTTTCCGTATTCTGTGATTATTGTATAGAAACCGGCTTAAGGTGATGCACCACAACACAGGCCAGCACAGACAGCACCTGCTTGCTTTGGGAAAATTCAGGCACATCTGATGCTGAAACTCCCTGACATACCCTGACAGTCCCCCATTACGCAGGGATACCATACGCTCAGACTCGGATCTTCCGAACTCCTCTGCCTCCAAAACGTCAGCCATAAAATCATGCATGGCCGTTTCTTCCATAGAAATCTTCATCCATTGCACTTTCTCCCATGAAAGCCCTAAATATCTGCAGCAGACGGACGTTACCATATCCGAAAAACCCTTAATCCCGCTTTCCTCCACAAGCACAAGATATTGTTCCTTCTCTGACATATCTACATCATGATTCCAGAACATCACCCAGTCATACAATAGCTTTAATCCGAAGCCTGCCCGGAGAAAATGCTGCAGCATATGAATCAAAAGCTCATAGGCATGATATCCCGGCGCCAAAACGGGCAGCGGCACCCCCATCACATCCGCCCTTACCATGTGGGCCTGACATTCAGACAGCTTACTCTGTAAGTATCTGTTCATTCTGTTGTTATCAAAAGGCTCTGCCATCATGGTATGAAGTTCAATTGTAATGCTTCCCTCTGAAACAAATACTACATGATGTAAAGTAATCTGTTTCTTCTGTATTGCACAGCCGCATGCCTCCAACACCTCACATGCCGCCTCCAGTTTCTCCGGCGCTGTCAGGAGCAAGTCCACATCTCCTGATTTCCTCAACTCCGGTGTGGGATAATAAGATGCCGTCCCCACACCTTTTAGTAAAATAACAGGAATGCAGGCCTCTTCCAATCTGCCAATCAGATACTTGCACAGAAAAAGCAGACGATAGCTCTGCAGCACTGTTTTCCGTGCTGCTGCTGCCGTTTTCCTCTGCACCTCCTCCGGTACGGCATATTTTCCCTGCACAGCTGCAGAATCATACAGAAGCGGCAGCACACCATGACGCTGCGCCATTACAACTAATTTATCCCAGTCCACATGCAGTCCCGCAGATAACACTCCCGATACGGAATTCCCCCGAAGCAGAGACAGGAGCAGCTCTCCCTCCTGCGTAAATTCCGTGCCATCCATGCAGTGTTCTGCCTCGCCGTTCTCCTTCTGAAGCCCCTCCTTCTTCCGGTCTGATTTCTCCTTCTCATCCACCTTGCAGACCTTGGCAGAACCCCCGTCTCTCCGCTGTAGTTTCTGCTGCAGTATCCTGTACGCCTTACGCACCAGCAGCCGAAATTCCCTGGTTCGGTGATATATCAGCAAATACACCAGATTTGTGACAGTGAAGCATACCGCCAGCTTCAGACAGCATACCTGCCACAGCATTCCTGTACTGCATCGGCCTGACACATCATTGCCTCCGAGCATATATCGGCACAGTAAATCCTCCCCCGTCCACAGCAGAAAAGTCACACAGGCATACTGAATATAACGCAAAAAGAAGCCCCTGGAAGATATTTTCAGCCGATGCTTATACAGCATATAAGGTTCCACCCATAAGGACGTTGTAATCGTACTCACCAATGTTCCCAGAAAAATCCCCAAAGTCCCCATTTTCCGCCCCAATAGAATGGATACCACCAAATTAATCGCCGCCTCTGCCAATGACTTATACCTGTCATAACGAAACAGCCCCATAGAATCCCGGAAGACCAAAACCGCCTGCCGCATTCCCGTAAAATAAAAATTCAGACACAATACCAATGTTATATCACGCGTAAACACATACTGCGTACCAAAACTAATCTGCACAAAAATATCAACCAATTCAAATAGACAAATGGCTGCCAGCCCGAACATCCATTGTCCCATAAAAAAAGAAGCCTCAAAAATTTTCCTGATCCGTTCCCGTCCCTCTTCCACGCCCAGATTACCCACACTGGCAGTAATTCCCTGAAACATCTGATTCAGCACTTGACGCACAGAACCAATCATCAGGAAATAATTGGAATACTTGCTGACACTGACAATCCCTACCAGAGATGAGAGCAGCAGATTATCCGTGTTATTCACAATAACATTCCCGATTTTATGCATCAGCATAGCACGTATATTCCGATAGATAGACCGCTTCTCTTCTCCGGGAAGCTCTTGCACTTCTCTTTCCCGTAAACAGGGATAAAGCCTGTCCGCTTTAAGGGAAATACAGATATTATTGGCCAGCGTACAGAGAATCATCACGGATACGAAAAAGAAGAAATTCCGTGTACATAGAAGAACCAGCACCTGCACCGCATTCTGTATCAGCAGAAACACCGTCTGATACATTACCCCGATATAACTGAGCTGGTGTGCATCTATCAAAGTTCTCTTATAAATCAATAGATATGATATTACGGCATTCATCAGATACATCAGGTAAATCACCGTCAAATGCTCCACCTGTGTCTGATTTTTAATCAGCACATCCATAAAAGGAATCACAAGCAGCCCACCCACAAGGACAATGGCCGCCACAATTCTGTAAAACTGACGGTACATCCTCATCAGAGACTTCTGCTCTTCCACATTTTTTTCCGAAACAGGCTTATACAGCGCATATGTAATCGCTGTTCCCACCCCCAGCTCCGAGAGCGCCAGCACATTCAAAATATCTGTAAATAATCCGTTAATTCCTACATAATCCTCACTGAGCGTATGCGTAAATACCACTCTGGTAAAATACCCTGCCAGAATAGCCGCAACTCTGGCCGCCATAGCCACCGTAGTATTTCGCGCGGAATATTCCGTTCTGCTCCTGTCGAGACTTTCTGCCACAATCCTTCCTCCCGGCTCAATGTTACATTACTGTCCACTCCACACATGCCCCTTTCCCTCACACTTCCAGACATGCCGATGCAGTCGGTGCAAACAATCTATAGACTCGGTGCAAACAAAGCACAAAGGACACGCTTAGAAGAATTGCCGCAGGCAATTCTTCCCGGAATGACTTAGAAAATCTTCATTCCGTTCATACTTCAAAAGAACACTGCTGCGGCAGTATCTGAAGAAATGCATCCCTGAGTCCCTCCTTAATGCGCTCAAAATCACCCTTCACTTTGCCGTCATTGATACAAATCACTTTATGCTTCTGCCTCCTGATGTCCGCTTCCAGTTTTCTATTTTCATCCGACAGATTATAATAACAGAAATCTCTGTGCATATTTTTCGCGTGGAAATTCCCTGTCAGCTTCTGCCATTCACGGAACAAATAAATCATCAAATCATCTTCGCTGCGGAAACGATTGGCGGACATTCTCACCAAAGCTTCCTCTTCCTTCTCCCAAACCTCTTCAAACGTACCTTTTAAAAACGAAAAAGGTCCATGCACTGTATAAAAACCGGAATACAGCGGAAATGCCATTTCCAGTAGATTATAGAAGAAATACAACGGAGGATACCCGATTTTAAAATAATTCCCCGGATGTCTGCGCACATTTTCCCGTTTATCAAAATATTTTGCCAGCACCAGCGTGTTGTTCAGGAATAAATGGGACATCACGGGATTCGCCGGGTTGGCTACCACCGGCTGGAAAGCCAGCATATCACAAGGTTTCCCCCGAAAGAAAAAAAAGTCAGGTTCCACCTTCCCTGTCAACATCATATCATCATTAAAATACACAAACCGCTCCGACAATCCCTCTATCCTGTACATATAAATTTCCAATACATTAGAATTAAACACAGGCAGGAATTCCTGGGGAATATAATCTTCGTGACGTACAATATGCAGCCTGGGGTGATTGGTATCCAGCCACTTGGGAAGGTGCCCCCAGGTGATAAAATGTACCTTCCTCACCCAGGGTGCAAACTTTTCCACCCCTCGAAACCAGAATTTCAGAAGCTCCCAATCCCGGTACCGCTCTTCGCCGGCGTCAACCTTTTTGCTGTCAGAAACATACCTGGCCTTTTCCCTCCGCCACGCCTCATCCTGTCCGTCCACCCAGGTTATGACAAAATCAATCTCCTCCACATCTATACCTCCACATACGCCTAACCGCAAAACAATTTATACTGACAGTCACTAAAACTTACCAGGTAACCTGATTCACGAGCGAGAGGCGCCACGGTCATCGCGGCAGATTTCAACGCTCGTGAGTATATTGATGCAGCCCCTGCTCCTGACAGATACGCCCCAGAAAGGTTCTTCCCTCACTGTCTGCAGGATTGGCAAAACGAATTCTCATACCGTCCCGTTTTCTCCTGGCAGACAGATACAACCTGTAATTTCCAGGATCCACCTTCCAGAAAAACTGTTTTTTTTCACCACTGCTCCAGCCCTTTACCTGCTGTATCGGCTCTACAGGGCAACTCTGCCCCTTTTCATCCAGACTTTCCAGATAAAGCTCCGCCTCCTGGTAAAGTCCTCCAAAGCCGGTATTTTCTACATCCACTTCCAACAGACTGTTCCCATGTCCTCTTCTGGCTGCCATGGAAACCGAAACCTTCCGCACCAGCAGACGATACCCCAGATGCGCTCCCACAAAATCATATAAGCTTTTCTCCGCCCAGACTCCCTGTCCGGGGCAGCTCCACTCTTTCCATACATCCAGAATCTTCGCATCATAAACCCGGTTCAAATATGTCACCTGCATCTGCTTCAGTTCACGGACGATCCCTTCCGGAGTCATTCCCTCCACAAATCCCTCCCCATACACGGCTTCTCCGCCATTGGGCGCATACTGCCCCAGCTCCCTTTCAAATGCCAGCTCGTCCTCTCTGCACCAGGAGACATTCCACGCCGCTTCTTCCCTGGCCAAAATTCCGAAAGTCCCCAAATGACTCTCAGAACCAAAGATTCCGTCATCGAAAAGCCCCATATGATCAAGGCAGCTCCAATTCTCCCCGTCCATACTCCGGTGCAGCATCCTCCAAAAGGCGGGCCGTCTCACTGCCAGATACGCCCTGTCCCCAATGCAGGAACGCAGTACCTCAGCCATCTGTACCAGCTTATCCTCATGCAGAAAACGTGAAGTATGCATCTCTCCCCAATTTCCTACCAGCATCCCCTGATACACGAAGACACAATCTGCATACTGCTCCAATACGCTGCATATCTGCCGCAGATGGCTCAGTACCTGCTTAAAGAAAAACGGCTCTCTCTCCACGGCTCTTCCCTCATGATCATAGACAGCTCTTACAATGCAGTCGTATTTTCTGTCTGCAAAAAAACGCAGAATTCTTCCGCACCGCCCCAATGCCTCTTCGTCCAGATCCCTGTCCCGGAAAAAACCGATATCCATCAATACCAGTGCCAGCGTATCCCTCTTATGCACACACCATTCCAGCTCATCAAAGTCCGGTTCCTGTTCTATCCTGAAAGTATGTATCTGGTACCAGCCCCTTGCCGGGTTCGATAATTCCTCCGTAACCTCCGTCAAATCCCCTTCTTTAAAATAACCTCTTTTGGAACCTGTGCTCCACTTATGAAACAGATTCTTCATTGCCGGCCCCCGCATCCACATGAAACAATTTAATTCTCGCCCAAACTGCAGTGATGGAAAATACCATGCGGAACATATATAATATGGGCTTCAGTCCTGAATGCATGCTGACCCCTTCCGTCCTCACATGCATTACTGCAGGCACTTCTTCCACACGATATCCTAACAGCATCATCTGCATAATCATATTGGCATCCGGATAGCGATCATCAAAATGATTATACCCGGCATAAAAGGAAAAAGCTCTCCGGCTCAATCCCTGCAGTCCGGTAGTTGGATCCATGATTTTCCTGCCCGTCCCCATATGTATCAGCAATCGAAACACCTTGTAGGCAACCCTTTTCACAAAGGGAATCGGATATGTGACACTGCCATCCACAAAACGGGAACCAAGCACAATATCCGGATGCCGCCCATTCTCATCTGTTGTCAGCAGCCTCTGATACAATTCCATTACATTACTCACATCATGCTGCCCGTCTGCATCCATCTGAATGACATAACGATATCCCTTATTTGCAGCATACTTATACCCCACTTGAAGTCCGCTGCCATAGCCGAGATTGTATACATGTGTCACTATCTTATGCCCCCGGGCCTTCACAATCTCCCCTGTGTTATCCGTAGAAGCATCATTCATGACTAAAACATCAGCAATTTCCCGAATCTCCGGCTGTTCCAATTGCTCCAGAAGCGCTCCTATATTTTTCCCCTCATTATACGCCGGAATAATAATCAAGACCGATTTCTCTTCCATCTCCCCACCCCATTTATCATGTACAATGTCATCACATTGACCTATGCACTGCCCGCACACTTCAGCAGCTTATCCAATTCCCCTTCTTCCGCCGTTTTTCTCAACGCCGCCGCTTCTCCAAGACGCTTTCTCTTCCCGGCATCCTCCAGGAGATCTCTAATCCCCTTCGCAATATCCTCCGGCTTCAGGCTGCACATCAATCCATCCACATTATGTTCTATCTGTTCCCGGTTTCCGCTGCTGTCAGATACCAGAATCGCCTTTCCAAGAATCTGTGCCTCCTGGATCGCAATGCTTTTACCCTCAAAACGGCTGGCATGAACATAAATATCCGCCTGAAGCATATAGGGATATGGATTGTCCACTGCGCCAAGAAGGATAAAATCCTCCTTCAACCCTGATTTTCTAATCCTTTCCTCCAGAAAGCTCCGCTGATCTCCCTCGCCCAGCACATACCATCTCGCCTGCACCCCGGCATCTTTCAACAGTTTCATCGCCTCTATGGAAATTTCAAAAGCCTTCTGCTCCGTCAGCCTTCCTACCGTCAGAATTCTATTCCCGGTAAATTCATCAGCAAACCCTCCGGGAAGCTTTGACTTGCTGTGTATGGTATCTCTGTTGATCAGATTATGGAACACATCCGTCCGCGGTTCACATTCCGGATATACCGCAAGAAAGGCGTCCCTGACCTCTCCCGACACCGCAAAAATCCTGTCATACTTTTGATAACAATCCCTGTCCAGCGCTCTGGTATATCCTGCCCTTTGATAATCTACATGAATAAACGCCGCCTTCCTATCCGCATTTACATGATCGGCCACAAAATAAGCAGAACCGCCCTCTAAAAAAGCAACCGCAAGATCGTAATGCCCATCCAAAGTCTGACCTCCCTCGGACAATACCCTCCACAACAGCTTATCCGGCAGTATCTTTCCTTTCGCCAGCATAGCGCACAGATTCTTCAGCAGATAAGGACAGCATTTTATCACTGCCATATGGGTAAACATAGCCCTGAGAACCTGTCTGCGCAAAAGCTTCTGCCCATCTCTGCTCAACACGGAAACCGCCGCATAATGCCTGTTCAACAGCTTCACATATTTCGGAAGCTCCCCTGCCATCTCTCCCTGGTTCATTAATACATACAGCGATATCCGATACTCCTTCGGATTCATGCGGTTCAAAATTTCCAGCAATGCTGTCTCTGCGCCGGCTCGTCCCAGCGTATTGATTACGAACAATACATTTTTCATGACCCGCCCTCTGATTCCGGTTCCGCATCCATCCTCTTGTCCGCTTCTTTTTTCAGATGAAATACTTCATCCGATTGCTCCTTATTCATTGCCTTCCTCAGCTCCGCCAGCTGCTCCCTGATCTCATCACTCTCCTGCTTCATCAAAGATAACTGCATAGCCAGCTCCATATTTTTGCGCATCAGCTCCGATACCCTGGCGCTGATGAAATAGGTACCAAATATCACACAGAAGCTAATCATTCCCACCAACAGCATTCCGGTACCGCTGATATAACGATTCCACTCTGTAGGACGAAGCAGAATTCCCCCCAGTACAATAATCACACTGATTAATCCCCATGTGAGAACAAAAGGTTCTGTCATCCTCCTTTTTGCAAGAGAGGACAATGTGACAAATAACAGGAAAACACCTGTCAATATCACAATAATTCGCAGCAAAACACCTGGTTCCATCTCCCCATCCTTTCTATTCCATATCCCTTCTATTCCATATCCTTTCCATCCTATATCCTTCTATATTCTCTTTATTATATTGCCTTTTTATCCTATTTCCTTTCTATCCTATTCCCACTCTATCCTTTTTCATCTCTATCCTACTTCCGCTCTATCCTTTCTCATCTCTATCCTACTTCCACTCTATCCTTTCTCATCTCTATCCTACTTCCGCTCTATCCTTTCTCATCTCTATCCTACTTCCACTCTATCCTTTCTCATCTCTATCCTACTTCCGCTCTATCCTTTCTCATCTCTATTCTACTTCCGCTCTATCCTTTCTCATCTATATCCCATCTTCTCTCTATCCTATATTCTTTCCACGCCATATCCCTTACTTTATTAAATAGTTTCTATTGTACGGCTTGGAACTTCATAAGGATTCCGCAGCTTCTCCGGCCATATTATAACCATAATCAATGGCAAAATTATATAGGCGGTAAGGATTCTGTTCTATCCTGTAACACACAAATTGATCCGTCTCCAAGTACACCTCCATTTCATTAGGATAAAGTCTCTGAAATTCCTGTGCCCAATAATACATGCGGGACATGACAATCCACCTTTTCTCTCCCTGATACATTTCAATGCCGCTATTAGCCGGCAGCGGATTTGCAGCCCCCTCTTCCGATACATACTGACCGGATTCCGCATATCTGATCGAATAATCTACAGGACACTTCTCTATAAAGAAATACACTGTATTGGTGGGAATCCGAATCATCGCCTGGGAAACAGATTCTTCCATGGCTTCCAAAAATACGATGGTCTCATAATGATAGCCATGATCTATTCCCATCTGCGTTTCATCATTGGCGGAAACAATGGTCCATGTATAATCCTCTTCCGACTTTATAATATTTGTCAGACAGACAATATTTTCGTTCATAATCTGTGCCTGGGAATTCCTCGGCCTTTTGAACCGCTGTTCCTGCCACAGATAACCCATAGCCAGAACTACACATACAAATGACAGAAAATTCATCACATACTTACGCTTCATTGGCAGAAAGCAAAAGTTCAATACGGCATCCGCCGCAAAAGAAACCACTATGGGCAGCGAATACGCAAAATATATACTGCCCCGGTTATTATCCATCAAGGGCGGCAGTCCAAAGGAACGCGCGGTCATCATGATACTGATGAAAAACATGTAAATACCTGTTGAAATCAGCATTGCTCCATAGCAGTTCTGTTTGAGCAGAAAATATACCAGTCCCAGGACAATCAGCCCCAGGAATGCACACATAATTCCATAGGTTCCCTCTTTTACCTTAATCCTCAGCACGGATGCATTGATTGCACGATAGATATCCCGCCAGCCTGAGATAAGCTTGTCCTTCACCTTTGCTGCCAAATTCTGCAGCTTCTCGCCAAAGCTCACCTTAGTAGTCACTGCTTCTCCTGACGTCTGTCCGCCATCTGAAGCAGCCTGCGTACTGTTTTCCCCGCTTCCTGATGCGCCCGTCTGGGTACCATTTCCGCCGCTTCCTGATGCGCCGCCCTGTGCACTATTTCCGCCGCTTCCTAATGCGCCGCTCTGTGCACTATTTCCGCCGCTTCCTGACGCGCCGCCCTGTGCACTATTTCCGCCGCTTCCTGATGCGCCGCCCTGTGCACCGTCTCCGGCATTTACCGATACACCTGCCTGAGAACCGTCTGCCTCTTTCCCTGCGGTGTCAGAGTTATCTGTGCTTGTGGTTCGGTTATTTCCTCCCGTGATTACATTCAACCCCCAGCCCAGTGAACCCTGCAGTGGAGTACCTCCTAAAAAAGCCAGCAGCATAGGCATCACTGCAATCGCCACACTGATTGCACAAGTACACACCACCTCCCGAAAGTACTTTTTACGAAAAAACAAAAATCCATACCCCAATGCCATTGCCGCACAGAACAAACCGGCAATCATAGTACCGTAAAAGTGAACAGCCAATGTCATTGAAAAACTCATGGCAAATTCCGCAAGATACAAATGAGACTTCTTTCTTTTTCCGGAACCTTTCTCTCCTTTTTCTGAAGCCTTCCTTTCTTTTTCTGAAGCCTTCCTTTCTTTTTCTGCAATCTTCCGTTCTCTTCTCGAAATTTTCTTTCCGCCTGACACGAGGATTTCTTCCGCCAGCTCATCCTTCCTCGCTGCAAAATATGCAAAGCCGAAATAAACAGCCGGCAAAATGAACAGCATACCAAACTCCTGGGGAAGCGTGGCATAATAACGCGCATATGTATTTTCCGCGAAAAACCCTCCCAGAATATATAAAAAAGTTCCCAGATACGCCATATACTTACTTTTACAGCAAAGCTTCAGAAAGGCAAACAGCATAATGTGAATCATTACATTCTGTGGAAATGCAAATATCCTCAGAATAACATAGGTATCAAATCCGAAAACCGCATGAAGATAATACACAATACAATGAAAACCATGGGGATAAACACCTGCCACAAAGATATGGTTATCATTCATGGCATTGATCCAATAATTGTGCACTAACAGATCCGATGCCTTATAACCATAATACTGAAAAATATTGCTGCCATAGATATAAAAAAGCGCAGCTGACATCGCCAGCACAAGAAAAGTGTCCAGCGTCCGCCTGAAGAGAAAACGCCCCATCATGCGCCCAAATCGAAACAGATACTGTTTCACAATAACCCATATATGTAAAGTCAATGTCTTCCATCCCATCAAACCAGCACTGACTCTGCGCATGGTTTTGGCCCATTTTCTGAAAATGATTTTTACCGGCACCTTATTTACTGCCACCCAGGCCCATACCGTCGGTGCCAGCGTACCAAGAATCAGCGTGAAAAAATTAGATATTTTCAGAAGCTGGAGAACAAACACTAAATTCATAATACAGAAATTCCCCAGCATAAAATAGATCAGAACTCTCTCTGTCAAACGATGCTGCACCTGCAGCTTACGCTCCAGTACAAAAGCCGGAAGCCCCAGCGTCACCAGCAAATAGGCGCAGAAAATCCCTGTCAGCTGCAAAAGCGTAAGCATATTCATAGACATTTCCAGCGCCTCCTCCCTCCTGCCGTTTTACATATTTCCCTGTGGAACTTCACACTTCCCTGCTCAGATTTTCTGCCGGATCGTATTCTCCTGTACGGAGAATTCTTTTTCATACACTTTATTAGAAGGTTTCTTCCCACGCCCCTTTATCAGAATATTTCCGGCACAGAAAATATGTACATCCAGCGTTTTTTCCATCACACGCAGCCTGTAATAAGATACCCCCCACCCCACTGAAGCACCAATTACAAGCCCGATACCATACCAGATGGACGGCAGCTTTGTTGCCAGAATACTTCCGAACAGCGTTGCGGCAAAAAAGCTGACCGAAGTCATTACGGCTCCCATCATATCATTGTAATAATACTGGAAAATGATTGCCGCATACATGATAAACAGAATAAAATATCCTGCGGCAAGACATGGATAAATACGCATAACCATACCACCCATACCAAACTGCGGCAGCAGAATAATACATACAAAAAATATTACCACAGATATAATAAACTGAATGCGCACCAAATTCATCAGCTCTTCCGACAGCTGGCTGAACATCCTCTGCTTTGCATTCTCGATATCAATCCCTCTGCCCCCGATTACGGCCTCCGAATATCCCTTATAACGCTCATGAAAATGCATTTCCACCCTGGAAATAAATATAACACTTGCAGTAATATTGGTAAAAACCGCAATACAGGATGCCATATCGTATGTGGTCATACACACAAAACTATCCGCCACAACCATTTTCATATCGGTAGTCCAGAACACAAAATTGTGAACATACAGCCCTGAAGTATATAGAAGATTGGTTACAACCAATTGCCAATGCTTCTTGAAATACTGCAATAGCGCCCCATACTTACCGCTGTTTTCTCTGAAATAACTTTTGAGCAGCGCAAGTTCCAGACACCCTATCACCCAAAACCCCACATCCAAAGAGATAAGCATGGCATATGTAACTTCCATATTCATCAAATAGACCAGAACCAACGACAACACAATGGATATCCCCATGCCGATCAGGAAAAAGAAGGAAACCTTCTTATAGTCCTTACAGATATTAAGGTAAAGCATGGAATAGAATACCAGCACCAAAGCGATAAAACCGCAGTACCCTGCAAAAACAAAGAATAATTCCACTCCGCCCACAAAATACTCTCTGACACAAAAGGGAATCCCCAAAGCACAGCTGAAAATGATATTCATCACCAGCCCCACATAATAGCAGGGCATTATATCCTCATAGGTTTCATTGTAAATTACATCGGACAAATACTTAGATAAAACGGCATTAAACGGAGACGCTGTCAGCATTGCAAATATGAAAATATACAGAACAGTACAGGAATACAGCTCCCTGGGTGCATATCCCAGCCTGGAAAATCCCAGGAGCCCCTGCATCAGCATGACTGCAATAATAACCAGAAACATAGGCGCAATCGTAATCACCATACTGTATCCAAAGCCAAACAGATTTGTGGTAATAGTATTCTTACTGAAAATCTTATTCAGCCTGATGCCTATCCCGGCCATAAGCCATCCCTCCGTTTCCATAGTATTCTATACATTTCCCATGCCCCACAGCCCGGCAATCCGTGTGAAAATATCTGCTTTCTCCATCCTGTTACCCTGATCTGCAGCAATTATCACTGTCCCTTGGCATAACCGCTCATGCTTCCATCATCCAATCCTATGGTATCTGCCGTCATATTGCCCGTATTACTTTCCAGAGCACTATTTAAAGCATTGTTCAAGGCATGATTTACCGCATTGTTCAAGGCATGATTCACAGCCTGGTTTACCACATTGCTTATGGCATTATTCAGGGCGTTGTTCACCGCATTGTTAATCATTACATTCAGCGCACTGTCAACATTATTCACCGCCTTGTTCACGGCATGATTCACGGCATCTTGAATGGCATTATTTAAAGCAGTATTGATAGCGTTGTTTATAACATTGTTCAAAGCACTACCGTCACTGCCAGCCCCGGTGCTTACAGCTGCAGCTCCGGTGCTGCTGTTTCTGGATGCGGCAATGGTTCCTGCATTAGTCACAGTTCCGGCAAGCCCATTCGCTCCATTGGTATTTGTCAATGGACTCACATTGGTTCTTCCGTTTTTGCCCACATGACGACTAATCAGATTCTCATAATCTATCACAACACCATTCCCGCTGCCATCGGAGATATCTGCAAATTTATCTGCAGTATCCGCATTAACCACGGTTTCTGCACTATCATCTTGCGCAACGATTGTGTTATCTTCGGCGTTCTCTTTCCGGCTCTCTCTCATAATCACAGTGCTTTCAATACCACCATCATCCGGCACATCAGGAAGTCTGCCCTCCACCGTTGACTTGGTATGCTCCACATTCCCGGCGCTGTGCTCCATGCCTACAACCCTGCCCATCGCTGCAATATTGTTCATGCCATAGGCGCTGCTGATACTGCCTTTTGATTTTTTCTCATCATTCTTCGATCCAATATCTGAATCTCTGCCCTCTACTCTGCTTACATCGGCATAATCACCCTTGGTACTGACAGCCGTGACATTGCCTTCGGCATCAATATCAAAATCTATATCATAACCGCTTCCAGTGCCGGGACCGAATTCCACTTCAATATCATATCCATCCAAAGCACCTGCACCATACCCAAATGCAGCAGCCAAAGGTCTCTCTTCGTATTTTCTCTCGACCCGTACCTCGCCCATATGATAGGTTTCTGCAGGCCAGAGCTTACCATATACCCAGCCGATCTGCTCGTAAATGTCTTCATAAGACTGCTTCATCTGCTGTATCCGGTACCCCTTCATGACCCTCTGATAACCGCATTCACCCATGGCAGCACGAAGCTGACCGGAACGGGCAAGCTCCAGCATGGCAGAGGAAAGCTCCGCAATATTCATAATATGTGTCAGAATTCCTGCCGTACCGCATCCATCTCCCTCGCCATAAATGAGCTCACGGCAGTTTCCCACATCCGTTGCAATCACAGGCTTATGTGCGGCATAACTCTCCAATATGGTAAGCGGCTGCCCTTCACTGATACTGGTCAAAATGGTATAATCCATCCTTCCCAGATACTCCCTCACATCAATACGCCCTGTAAATACAACATCCTTTACCTGCAGCGCCTCCACAAGTTCAAAACACTCCCCGGCATATTCCTCGTCCTCATCACAAGGCCCCATAATCCAGAGCTTCAGGCTGTCATTCTCTTCCTTTGCAAAAGCAAAAGCACGAATCATGGTCTTAACATCCTTAATAGGAGTTACACGCAGCACGGCTCCGATATTGATATATCCCTTATCTTCCTCCTTCTTGCCGGGAAGATCCGCCATCCTGTCCACATCAATTCCATTGGGCGTTACCCTGATCTTGCCCTCAGGACAGCCCAGACCAATCTGCAGCTCCCTCGCATGAGAATACAGACTTGTCACCACATCCGCCCTTTCATAAGCCAGACGTGACATTTTCTTAAACTGATCAATCCAGATATTTTTGTAAATACCTGCTACCCATTCCGCCTTCAGTAATTCTTCTTCCCGCTCTCTGGTATAAATCCCATGCTCGGAAACCAGCAAACCGCTTCTGTAAAAATGGCTTGCCATGCTCCCAAGTACGCCTGCATAACCTGTAGCCACGCAGTGATAGATATCCGCCTTGGGCAGTTCTGTCTTCAGAATCAGGAACAAAGGAAGGTATATGGAACGCATGGTCCACAAAAAATCCGAAAAAACAATATGAGGGTATCTGAGATTATAACACTCCTTCACAATATTCAGGAAATCCGCTCCCATCAGCAAATCATCAATGGAAAAGTCTCCTTTCTGAAACATATCGAAAATAGTGTCCCAGTCCACCTCTTCATTCATGATAATACTGCGCAGAGCCCGATACTCTTTCGTGTCCAGACCTGTCCGCTTGCCGTGTTTTGGTTTGTGCCCCCAATCATAATCATCCAGATATGCCTCATACACGGCTGAGACATTCTCCGGAAGCTCATAGACAAACTTACCGCTTTGGGAACGATTAGAGATAATTGCCAGCACAACAAATTCTACCTTGGGAAAGGATTTTATCATACTGTGAATCCACCCTGACACGCCTCCAACCACATAAGGATAACAGCCTTCTGCGACCAGACATATTTTCATGAGGACACCTCCTTTCCTCCTCAGCTAATCATTAGAACAGTAATTCCTGACCGTCACTTTATACAGCTACTGAAATACCCGTATTAGTTCCAATGTTTCACTGTCAATTACCACCGCAGAATGTTTCAGCGCTTCCATCACTTCAAAAAATCTATCCTTCTGCCCACTGTTAAAATAAAGCTTTAACTGGCAGGTATAAGTAGCCAAAGTATTAGGGTACTGATATTCTGCGCGGTCACACCATTTTCTGCAGTTGTCATAATCTTCCACTTCAAGGAGCCTTAAGCTGACAGCCTCATATTGAGCGCTTGTCATGTGATCCCTGCCTTTGTCATAGAGCACTCCGCAGACCTTATCCATTGTCTCCACATAGCTCTTCTGCTCCATATCCGTGAAAACCTTCTGCTCCAATACCTGGTTCATGTAATCTATCAAAGCCTCCGCAAGTCCGACTCGATCCACATCCCCTTCTTCTTCCGAAAGCACCATCTTAGACTGCTTCTGAACATGAAACCTGAAATCATTTAAAGCATCCTGCAGTACAGAAGCCGCATAATGAGCTGTCTCCGTATCCTCACTGTTCAGCGCCAATGCAATGGATGCCAGGGATTTACTGATATCTCCGCGAACCACATTCATCATTAAATTCCGCAGTTCATCCGCATCTGTAATCTCAATTGCCTCTTCCAACGGTACAATATTACGTTCTCTATCCTCATCCGCATGGAGAAAAGTTCTGACACGCTCCTTGCTGAAAATGACATCCTCCAGATCCACAGGCGCCGAAAAAAACAACCGAAACAGAACATGAGAAAAAAAGAATAACCCTGGTCCAATCACCGGACAAAGCAGCATAACCACCGCCCGCATCCAGACACCATTGCGCTTATGGTTCCCCTCATTTTCTTCCATGGAATGCTCTTCTTCCATCCGTCCAATGTCATCCGTTACACTGTCATCTGAAGAAGCCCGTATCTGTTTTGTATGCTTCTCATTGCTGCTCTCGCGCTCTGCCTTCTCGTCTGTCTGCTTTCCATCGCCGTCCTTCTGTTCTGCTTCTCTGTCTGTACGCCTCCCATTGCTGTCCTTCTGCTCTGCCTTCCAGTTCTTATCCTTTTGCCCGGCACACTTCCCCTTCCTGTCTGCCCATTCCCTGATACAATTCCACAGCAGATACAAAATGACTATCAACGTATTCAACGTTAATACCCCAATAAACATCTTCTGCTTTACTGTCATTCGTCCCCGTCCCTCACAATATGACTTTCATAGCCGATATCTGCAAAACGTTTTATTACAAACTGAGCATCCTGCATATTTGTATTAGACAACAGAGCATAGAGTCCACCGTCTGAAAGCGTGCCTATGTAATCTGTCTGGCGCAGTTTCCCCATTAAAAGCTTTCCTGCTTCCTTATATTTCTCAGGCTCTGCCTTTACTTTCAATACCGTACATTCTGTAAGCCCCTTGCTTTTCGCCGTCAAATATGCGTTCATCAGAGAGGTGAAAGCACTTGTTTCCAAAGTCTGCGTATCCTCCACATACCTCTGATCTTCCAATGCAGACATATATCTGTTAGACCTGACCACTGCATTCTGAATCAACGCACTAATCACTACCAGCTGATTTGCCTGCCCCAATGTCATACTCTCCCATGGAATTCCCCACACCATCAGAATCATCTGCATATCATCGTTGTCATAGATAGCATGGGCCATCAGCGGATACTCCTGATTCATCTCCCTGTTGATAAACACCTTCCTGTTCGCCAGTGCATCAGACATTGCCCCCATCTGCGTATATTTGATGGAATGTCCAAGCATACGCGCCTTCTTGGAAGTGGAGGAAAACAGACGGGCATAAGATGCATTGGACACCGTATAAATAGCTACATCCTTACTCTTTACCAGCTTTCCCAGCATTTCTGCCGCATAAAACAATACCTCTTCCGGACTATATTGATCCAGCGCTGATGTAATGCTGTAAATCTTGCCCACACTGTCATATTGGTTCACAATCTGCGTTTCCAGTGCATCCTTTACACGCACATTACTGCTGTTAATATCCTGCACATCGCTCAACTGCAGGGAGAGATAATCCTTCTCTTCTTGGCTCTCCCTTTTCAGCATTGCAATCTGATCTCTCATATAACCCACTACCAGCCCCAGAATAAATAACTGCGCAATCCACATATAGGTATTGGCATCCAGCATAACCTCGAAGCCGGAACGATCATACATCTGCCGGAAACAATATCCTGCCACCGCCAGCACAGCCGAAAAGGTCGCCTGCTGCTGTCCATAGACAATGGCAAAGAGCAGTACATACAGCAAATAGAAATCCAGCTTTCCGAAATACTCGCTGCCAACCGCACGATTATTTAACATAAAAAAGGGAATAAACAACACACAGTTTTCCGCAAAGGGAATCACTGCCCGGAAAAACCATCCTGCTTTTTTCAACAGACGTTCCTTCAAAGGAGTCTTTGCTGCTTCTCCTGTGAGGAATATATAACGATTCTTCTGCATCTGCGCCGCGATTTTTTTGACTATAACAGGTATTTTGCAGAAAAAAGGATTGCCAAACTCACTGTCATACAGAGCATTGGACAATACCCGCCGTTCGGCTCCCTCTGATTCTGCCAGCTTAAAAGGTTTTTCATTTTCCTTGTCAGGCATCTCATTGTGTACAGAATCCTTCCCTTCACCAGAAATCTTCCCATTATCAGATTCCTTTTCTACTGCCATGGATTCTGCAGGTCCTGTAGATTTCTTTTCTGCTGCTATAGCTTCCGCAGATTCCTTTTCTGCTGCCGCAGCTTCCGTATTCTCCGCCCCGGCCGGAGTCCGTTTAGAAGCCTCCATAGGCTTCAGATCTGTCTCTCTTGAAAATATCACATGATTATCTGCATCCCCCATAATATCCCACACAATCTCCGCCAGCTCGCGCTGGGATATCACCTGAGAGGAAGATATATTATACAATGAACTCTGATGCGTCCTGCAGGATGCCACACGATAAATAAATTCTATGGCATCTGTCTCATAAAGCAGGGAAAACAGACAATCCTCTTTAATGGTAATCTCCTTCTTTTCCAGGACTTCAAGACACATTTTACTGCAGATGTCCACAACATCCTTGCGCGTCTTGGGAATGCCATAGAGATGATCCATACGCAGCGTCACAATGTCCAGTCCCCGGTTCTTCCGGTAACTTTCACACATCTCTTCTCCCTGCGCCAATGCCATTCCACGCAGCCCCAGAGGCTTCGTAGGCTCTGTCTCCGAAATATTCTCCGGATAACTGCCGGAGTATACCTCTTCCGAAGACAGATAGAGAAACCTTCCCTTGCTCTTCATGGCATATCCCATCAAGATATTCATCAGACTGGCCGAGTACTTGACAGCATCCAATTCTTCATCCCGCCACTTAAAATTCGTGTCATACGCACCCATAAAGATAGTCAGATCCGGATTTACACTGTCGAAAATCTCCATCAGGCAGCTGCAGTCATATGTAAAATTATAACGTTCGAATACCTTCTGGTAAGGAAGCTTGGCATATCGGTTTCCCGTCAGGAGATAAACCCGATGCCCTTCTTTATTCAATTTAATGATCAGGTTATCTATCAGGCTCCCGGCGCCGCCGATCAAAAAAACATTCATCCCTTTACCTCCCTAAAGGGAACCCCAAATTCCTGAAGCATCTTCTGAAAATTTCCCATATCCTCCAGTACAATCTTCCGTTCAACCTGATACTCCAGGCACAAACTGTCTGCAATCTCTTCCTGTCCCATCCCCCGCTCCATCATCTTCCAGATAGCGGCACCGACCTCGTTGACAGAAAGCGGTTTCATATAGGGAATGCCTTCCTGCACCATGTCCAATATCCAATACTCCCCCGCTGCAAAACGCAGCTGATATCTGGATTTATTACTCTCTTCCACTTCTGCCATCCCCTATACTATCCCTATATTACCCCTGTAACAAATATCCTCATTTGGCATACCATGGGCTGCCGTATATTTCCCTTGCAGACATTTCCTACAAATACCCAAGCACATTCTTAAAGTCCATATCACTTGCATAATAAAAACTGGTGTAACAGGGCTGGTTATAGCAATTGTTCTGCCATGCCACCCCGCAGCGGTAAGTGGTATCATGCAGCAGAGTAAACAGCTTATGGCCTGTCACTTCCGTATTGGTATAGATTCTGATTGCATGGCTGTCCGCCGTCCGCAGTATTATCTGTTCCCTGAAATCTCCGAACACATTTGCAATCAAGCAGGGATTTCCCTTGGTCCCATTGTTGGTGGAAGTTCCTTCCGGATGTAACATTACACCA
Organism: uncultured Acetatifactor sp.; assembly: GCA_910584435.1. Taxonomy (GTDB): domain Bacteria; phylum Bacillota; class Clostridia; order Lachnospirales; family Lachnospiraceae; genus Acetatifactor. The sequence continues at coordinate 58,513 of CAJUAP010000008.1, read as the reverse complement.
TGGGTTTGATCCGCAATCACACCGATATGCTTCTCATTGATATAATCAACCCCATCCGTAATCTGTGTGGATAAATCCGCCGCCCAGCGGATACATGCATTAGTTCCAGGCTGCTTTACCTGCTCCAGACGCTTTCCATTACAGTCATACACTCCCACGGCCCATACCTGAAGCCCTCTCACATCAGGGCAGATATCCCCAATCATACACCTGCCCAGATCCTTGTCAGCAGGTTCTCCGAACAATACCTTCCCTGTCTCCGCATCTCTTAATGCCCATCCGTAAGGCACGCTGCTTCCCTCTTCAAATACATTGAAGATTTCCAGGCCCGGCTTATCAGGATTAATATTTGCCACATGCATGGAATCCCCATGTCCCAGATACTGCATACTGCCATCGGGCATAAGATCGGCACTGGAATATAATACGCTGCCGTCATGATCAATGGTCGCTGCGCCGTAAATAATTTCATGACAGCCATCCCCGTCCACATCAGCCACGGAGAGACTATGATCCCCCTGTCCGACAAGGCAGCCATATACCGGATCGGTTCCAAGCTCCGCATCCTCCGCAGAACGTGCGAAAGGATTCCTCATAGTCACATAACCGCTGTCAACTTTAAAATATTCCCTGTGTCTGCCCTCGAAGAAATCATATGCAGTGATGGTTGCCCTTGTGTAATATCCCCTGCAGATAATCAGATAAGGTCTCTCCCCATCCAAGTACCCCACACCTGACAGAAATCTGTCCACACGATTACAGGGTTCAATGCGGAACCAGGAGTAATCCCCCCACATCAGACCGTCATCCTCCCTTGGCACCGGGAAGTATATCGTCTCAAGTTCCTCCCCTTCACCGGAAAACATTGTCAGATACTCAGGTCCCTTGAAAATGAATCCTTCAAACTTCCGCAAATCGTTCTTTTCACTTCTGGACGGGGCATATACGTCCAAAAAATAATCCGCCAGTTTCCGGGCATCCTCATCCGACAAGGGATAGGAATACGCCTTGGAAATACCAAAGCACTCTTCCAGCGTATCCGGCCAATGACCGTTCTTCACTTCCCTGTGATCCTGCCAGCCCATAAACAGCTCTACCAGATATTCATAATAATCCTCTGCGGAACATACATAATTATCCTCATGGGAATATCCTGCCTGAATATCTGCCTCCGGCATGGTAATATATTTCTCGGAAATCACATTACCGTTTTCATCATACTTCATCATCCTGGTACCCGGCGCCGTCTTCACAGACATTTCCGCCTTACCGTCCCCATTGAAGTCATATACGATAAATTGTGTATAATGTGCGCCCGCCCGGATATTTACTCCCATGTCCAAACGCCATAAAAGCCTTCCGTCAAGTTTATAACAATCTATGTAACAATTTCCTGTATAACCCTTATGAGATACGTCATGGGAATTAGAAGGATCCCATTTCACAAAATATTCAAGCTCCCCGTCCCCGTCCACATCACCGACACTCATATCATTGGCCGAATATTCATATGCCCCTCCTGCAGGTGTTACTCCTCCCTGAGGAACCTGCATAGGAATCTCCAGGTAATTCGTACCCGTGCGCCAAGCCTTCACAGCCTTGCAGGGTTCGGATTCCACACCGTCTCTGTATGCCGCAACCGTATAAGAATCCTCCATGCCGCCTTCCTTATCCAGATAATTGGTGCTGTCCGTAACAAGAGCAATCCTCTGGCCATTCCGATAGAGCACATAATCCGTACCTGTCATTCCGGTAGCGCTGTATCCCGTTACCTCTTCCAGCCACATACGCCAGCTCAGGAAAATGCCCTCATTTACCTTCACTGCAATTAAACCTCTGTTCAGCTTCTCCAGCTGCGGATTCAAGTGATAATGCACAGGTGTCTGCAATATCCCGCTCTTCTCCAGAAGCTCGCCAGCCTTCAGCGCTTCCACATAAATATACTGATGGATGTGGGTGGACTTATGTATGGTGTATGTACAATCCCCTGTCTCTCCCATCTTCTGATACTTCATATTGGGCGTATCCGCATCTGCCCAATACACAACATATTTATCCGCATCCGCCACCTGATCCCAATGTATCGTCAGTTCTTTCTTATCAATATTACGCACTTCAATCTTCATTTTATCATTTCCTTTCGGATTACTTTTCATTACATTTTGTTACCTTCTATTATAGCAAAAAGCCCCTGAAAAGTAAAGCCCTGAGAAAGCTCCTTTCCAACATCCCAAAGGCGCGTTTTTCGCATTTTGTGCGCATTTTCTAACAGTCCACTGCCCTGTTCGGACCGTTACGGCAATCTGCTGCCGTTTATTAAAAAGGGCGACCGCACTTAATGCGGTCGCCCCTCTTTTCATATCTGTTCCTTATCAGGCTCATCATGCAGAATCTTCCCAGCGTATCTGCATGGCACCTTTTCATTACACAGATTCAATGTTTGGACATTAGTTTCCTGCTGCATGATAAGCTTCGTTGATTTCCTTTGTCCACTGCTCGCCGCCTGCAGCCCACCACTGGTCGATTGCTGCCTCAAGACCCGCGTCATCGATTTCGCCCATAATATATGCCAGCTGGCATCCTCTTGAGCCTTCTGTCAACTGATCGGTACCATAGATAATTGCGTCAAGAGCTGCGCCATCGTTTACATAAGTCTTAGTCTGATAGAAAGAAGCGCCATAGTTAGGTACTGTAAGAGGAATATCTGCTTCATACAATTCGTTCTCTCTTATCTGGATAGCGCCCTTTGCAGGTGCTGTCTCAACAGGTCTTGCGTTCTCTTCTGCAGTATAATAGCAGATAATCTGGTTGAAACCATTTCTGTACTTCGTGTCAGCCACGCCTGCAGCTTCCAGCTTTGCTTTGGCCTCTTCATCATTTTCAAGCCACAGCTTAACATAACCGTCCTCGTCTATCTCGTAGGTTTCGCCTTCCCAGCCGTACTCAATCAGATTCATTGCTTCGCCGTCAGCCATGTCATTGATGAACTGAAGAACTTGCTTGAGCTGCTCTTCTGTCTTAATGTTTTTCTTGGTAATTGCAAGTCCGCCGCTGAAACCGCTTGTAGGATAGCAATGAGGCTCATAATTTCCGGACTCGGTGGTAACATAACCATTCAGCCAGAAAATAGGTGCATCTTCTGTAGCTCCGCCTACGCCGTCCTTCTCCAGAGTCGTCTCAATCTTACGCATGTAGTCCAGGTTCTGGATGCTTGCGCCGCCAAGGCTCTTCTGAAGCTCATTACGGGATTTACCAGGGCCGATCTCATACCAGGCAGGTACACCGCTCTGAGAACCGTCGTTAATCAAACCATCCTCATACAGCTGACGTGCAGCTTTCAGCATTGCCTTATACTCATCAGTCATCAGCTTATAAACCAGATCGCCGTTTTCGTCAATTCCCCACTCATTGGGAGCGCCGAACCATACGCCTACGTTATTCCACATATCCTGGCCCATCCACTGGTCAAGCAGCAGACCACAGGTATCATTCAGGCCGTTGCCATCGGGATCATTATAGGTAAATGCGTAGAGCATGTCATAGAAATCATCCCATGTAGGATCTTCGCCTGCTTCTATCTTATTCCAGAATGCAAGATTCAGCTTCTCGCACCAATCCTTCCGGAATCCCACACCGTTACGTGCCAATGTTCTTGACAAAGGAATAAAATACATTCTGCCGTTGTAGGAAGCTGCCGCACGTGTAGCCTCCGGAATTGTTTTCAGGTTGTCATAATCATCAATGTAGTCTGTCAAATCCCAGAACAATCCGTCAGCGACAGTAACCTCTACCGGATTTGTCTTCTGTACCTGAATTACGTTGCCGTTCTCATCCTTCTTAGGCTGTCCGTTTTCATCCAGTTCATCCACCATAACCGGGTCGCCGTTCGCATCAAACTCCGGCTCATCCACTGTATAAGTACCGCCGCCCACACATGCAGACCAGAAAACGGCATCCGTGTAGATTCTCATAACATCCGCCACATCCTGAGCTGCATAGCGCAATACTAACTGCTTTGAATAAGTACTCTCCAGCCTGATATCAAAACTTGCATTTACATTGGCATAGGCATTAATCTCTGAGATCAGCTTCAAATAATGCTCATCCGTACCTTCTTCTGCCAGTACATTGTCACCGGGCAGAGACACCGTAATGCTGATAGGCGTATTTGCACTATCACCTCCCCCTGGATTCTCCGAAGAAGCACTTCCTGAATTTTCCGGGGTTGTAGCACTACTGCCGCTGTCCGGCGTACTGCTCTGGCTATTGCCTGAAGAATTTTCAGAACTGTTGCCCTGGTTATCATTGCCGCACGCCGCCATACCAAGAACCATAGCGGAAGTCAACACACCGGCAATCACCTTGCTCGCTAACTTCTTTTTCATTTTTTACCTCCATGATAAATAATTTATAACCAGCGGAAGAAGGAACGCTTCTGGGAAAGCATCCCTCCCCGCACAGCTACCATACTTTTACAGAATGTCGTAAATTAAAGACATTCTCTCTCCATATTATTCACCGGTAATACCTGTTCTCTCAATACCCTGCATGAACTGTCTCTGGGCAAATGCAAAGAATACAAGCACCGGAGCGCTGATAATCATAGCTCCCGCCATGACCACCGCATTATTCAAAGTATCCTCACCATCATCCAGACCCAGGGCACGTAACATCTCCGCCTGTTTCTCCGGAAGCGCCGAAGCCGCCGATATAATCAGACTCAATCTTGGCGGAAGAAATCCCTTGCTGGCGCTGCTGATATAGAGGCCGGATTCATAGAAATCATTCCAATGCCATACCACTGAGAGCACCAAAGCCACTACCAAAGTAGCCTTTGCCAACGGGAACACAATTCTCCAATACGTCATCAGAAATCCGCAGCCGTCAATTCTTGCCGCTTCCTCCAGGCTCTTAGGCACCGTAAGATAAAACTGGCGGAAGAGGAACACATATAACGCCCCCCTTAAGCCGAAGCCGAAGAATGCAGGCACAATCAGCGGTATATATGTATCCAGCCATCCCAGATTGGAATAGGTCAGGTACAAAGGAATGATAATTGTCTGTGTCGGAACGATAAATGACAGCAATACACAGCCAAACAGCACCTTTTTAAAAGGGAAATTGTATCTCGCAAAGCCATAGCCGATAAAAGAACAAGCTATCAGGTGCCCAAAAGAAGCCGCAACCGTCACAAACAATGAATTTCTCGCATAGTCAAGACCATTCATCAGCTGCGCTGCAATCGCATAATTCTCAAACTTTATCTCTGTAGGAATCCAATTGACAGAGGAACTATCCAAATCCGCATTGGACATCAGAGAAGTGGTTATCATGTAGAGGAACGGATAAAGGAACACAAATGCAAGCCCCAATATCAGCAGATACATGACCAACCTCACAATAATGTGCTTTGCTCCGGTGGAAGTAGCATATTTTCTCTTAAACAGCCTCCAACGCAGCTGTAAATTAGTCAAAAGTGCGCTTTGGCGCTTTTTCGATTGTGAATACTCTGTGCTTACGCTCACGCTTCTTTACCTCCTCTACTTCATTGGTGTGCATAAATCCCTTCATTGCCGCAAATATAATACCAACCAACACACCGATAAAGGCAAAATAAATCCATCCCATCGCAGCTCCATAAGCGAACTCTGCCTTATCAAATCCGTATCCCTGAATATATTCCAACAATGGATTGGAAATATTGGTAAAGGAATTTACCACTGTATATACAATGTTTAACAGCATCATAGGAGAAATCATAGGAATCGTAACCTTCCAGAAAATCTCCCATTCCGTTGCTCCGTCAATCTTCGCTGCCTCATACAGAGAAGGGGAAATACCCTGAAGTCCGGACAGAAACAGCAATATCTGCACGCCGCTGCCCCATAGCACTGTCACCAGCACACCCATGACATTCTGCACCACTTCCATCACGGTATCTCCGAAATAGCTCAATACATTATAGGGAATCAGCCGGCCGTCCATCACATTAAGAACGGTTCGATCCACGCCCTGGTTCAGAAGCTGCTGCATAACCTCGCCGCTTCCTAAAAGGAAAGGGATGAAAAAAATCACCCGGAACAAACCTCTGCACTTAATATCCCTGTTCAAAAGCACCGCAATAATCAAAGAAAGCACAATCGTCAGGGGGAACTGCGTAAGTGTCTGTTTCACTGCTGTGGCAAAAGTCGGCAAAAATGTCGTGTCAACCACAAAAGCTCTCACAAAATTATCCACTGTGAATCCCTGAACCTGCATTCCCACAATAGCCACCGATTCAGCCACACTCAGACGTATCGAAAGACATATGGGATAGACAAAGAACGCGATAATACCCACAATAAAAGGTGATACGAACACCAGGCCCTTAAGGGAATTTCTTGCATTCAAATCCATTTTGAATTTCTTGGTTCCCCCCTTCTTAGCCGGCTCTTTGGCTGAATCCGCAGTTTTATTCGGCTTGGAAGAATCCTTATTCACTTTGCCTTCGCTCATCACTGCTCACCTCCCCTTACTACTACATAATCCTTAGCGGGTATCGTCACGCCGTCCGCCGTTGTCTCTTCATCGCCATAATTGACATACACGCTTACACCATTGCCGTATTTCACACACTTTACATCATCCGTAAGAATCTTATGGCTTACTATCTGCTCTCCATAGACACAGGAAAAGTTCTCCTGAAATTCTTTGTAAGTATCCACCACTATGTCTTCCCAGTCCGCATAGGTAGAACTGAACAGTGCATCATAGCCTGTGTCACGCAGATTCAGTGCCGATTCATAAGTCAGATAGAAGAAAGGAAGGGAACCATGTTCAATCCATTTTAACTTCTGCACCTGCAAATCATATGCCAGATTTCCCGCTCCTTCCGTAGAATAAGGAATCAGCCCTGACACCACCATCTGTATAAAAGGAACTTCATAATCCGTAATAACAAGACCGTAATTATCCTCTCTCAAGCCATAGAGATAATCCGCATAACTGTATACATACTGATTAGCACCTAACACTGCCACATTTCTTCCGGTACCCTCAGAAGCGCCCAGCAATTCCCTCAGCCGTACAACCGTTTCCGATTTCAAATAGGGCGCCTGCTCATTGTGATCCGCATAAGCATACTGACCCACATCATCATATGCTACACCCAGTATATCATATTTCTCCAATTTATCAAGGAAATTATTATTTCGATTGTACGCTGCCAGCGGATTCATGATGTAATAAATTGTACCGTCAAAATCCGATGCACTGATCTCCAGGTTCAGACCGTCATAAGCGACATCCTTCTTCTCATCCACACCACTGGTCTCTGAAGTGGCAAACATAATACAGTTTTCCAGATAAGTATGTATGTTATTGGAAGAAGAAAGATATTCATTCAAATCCTTAAGACCGCCCGTACCGCCAAGCTGTTTTGCCGGCCCCCAATCTTCATAATTGTCATAGTCCTTCATCCATGCCTTCAGCACCACTTCCATATCGGAAATGCCCCGTTCCTTCAGCCGTTCCATAATCTCCTGCGCTTCTTCAAAATCTGTCATGGGAATATACTCATCAAATATCATACCTTCTTTTGTAGTACCCATCAGCAGATTCAGTGCCAGCGGCATTCCGGCTCCATCAGAAATGGAATTTGACAGCATATTGTTCTCCAGCAGATACTCCCGATATACATTAGCCATACCGCTGTAATTTGCTTCGTCTCCGTTCAGGAAGAAATAACGCACCTCCCTGTTCTCCGGAATCAAAGTCTTATCCACTCTCTCCACTGTACCGCCCGTCACAGACGCATCAATACTGGTTGACATGGAGTACATATTTACATTGTAGGTGTTTCTGACATAGATCTCAAAGCCCGCATGGTTCAAATCCACCACATATCCTGAAGGATATACCGTCACGCCGGCATTCTCCCCATTCTCCGTAAAAGCGGCCAGGAAAGCATTGTCACCGTTCTTAATTCCGAACACGGGCATTGCCGCCGTATAACGGTTATATTGATCATACTGCCAGAGATTTGTGAAATTAACATTTTTGTTCGTATAAGTATAATATGTTGCCGCTGTCACATCGGAAGGTCTGGTATCCGCCTTCGCATAAGTTGTAATCGCGCCGCTCCCGTCAGGGTAAAACAGATACCCGTCCTTCACAGCATCGCTGTGGGACGCGCCGAAATAAGGCAGCAGCTCTATTGTAGACACGGCAAATACCGTCTCTTCACGAATCTTGTCAACCGGAACCCTGACAACAAATTGATCATCTTCCAGTACATACTCTACTGTAACATAAATTCCCGGTGTAAGGAAGCCATAAGTGACAGAAACACCGTTGGTAATATATTCCGTCTCTATGGAACCGCATTCTCTGCCCACATATTCTTTCTTGGAACCGGAATCACGCTTCTTCAGATTGTTATAGGTAATTGTAATGGATGACTGCAGGTATGCTCTCCACAGACCGTTTACACTGCCAGTGCCCAAATCATACACCTCATCATCGCAGATACCCTTCCAGAGATATCCGCTCTCCAAATCCTTTACCTGAATTGCACCCTTTGCTTCATTATAGAAAAGCTCCAGGCTATCCGTTTTGGCGACAGACACATACTCGCCCGGAATGGTAAAATCCACATCCCCCTCGGGTGCTTCATAATCTTCGTTATAAGTAATGGCATTGGATCTGGCTTCCTCTATACTGAAATATCCCCAGATGAGAAATACTATTACAATTACGAAGAGTATTATGGTGCCGAGCCTTTCCTTCAAAAACTTCTTAACCATAAAAGTCCTCTGCTCCTTTCTGCCGTATCATCTCAGGCCGCTCATTCCTTATCATAGGAAATTCAGCTTAAATTCGTTCATAATTTCAACGACAAACTGAATCACTCTGCCTGTCAGGACATAACACAATAATAATACCAGCCAGATAACCAGCATCATAAACGCCGAGACAAACATCATGCCGATTGTCTTCTTTAAGGTATAATTGTTCAATATCTTCATCGCCATCAGCAATATCAGGAAAAGACCCACATACGCCAAAGCCGTGAACACTCCATACCAGGATCTCTGCGTCTTCGACAAAATATTGGAAAGGAACATCAAAGGCACATTGATTACAATATAAGGTACTAAAGAAAGCATCGATGTAAAGGTAATCTCTGAGATCTTACTCTCACCGCCGGAGATACTGGTGGCCATAAAGGATGCCGGAATCCAGGAAATGGGAACAATCCAAAGCTTCACTGCTTCAAATACAGGATTGACATCTCCAAGCTCTATGGAAGCCAACGGGAAATGGACAATATACAAATACGCCATCCGCACTATGTATGCCGTTATCATCAGAATAAAAGGCACTGCCATATTAATTCTGGCACGGTTATACCGGATACCCTCCAAGGTGTCAATAGGGTGAAGCAGTGTATAGAAGGAGTACATAATTCCCTGTCCGATACCCATCTTCTTTTCCTTGTGGTTTAAATAATTCCAATAACATTTCTTAGCATATTTTTTAAATACACTAAACAGAATGATCACTGCGGCAATAATGACCACTGCCAGGAAAACAATTAATACAAAATACTGTCTTAAAACCACATACTTATACTCATCGAAAGCCATTGTATAAGTATCTCTGTCGCCTACCAGCTCACATTCTTCCATGGCAAGCTTATACTCTCCCTGCTTGTAATAAGCTCTGGCAATACCCACATGAGCCAAATCATAGTTCTCATCAATTGCCAGCACACGGCGCCACAGATCATAAGAAGTAGTATAATCACCATCGTTATAAGCGGAAGTTGCGGCATGCACCAGCTGGATAAATTCCGTAGGTTCAAACACCTGGATATTACAGCTGATTCTGTCAAGAATCCACAGCCTTCCGGCACTGTCCACATCGATGGCTGCGGTTCTGGTAAAGGTTCCCGTCCTCTGTCCCGTTCCGCCAAAGGCCACCAGCATTCTGCCGTCCTGGTCATACTGATATACCTTGCCGTTCAGACGCTCAATCACCGTAACGATTCCTTCACTGTCAACACAGATATCAGCAAACTCCGGTTCCATATACATACCGTCATCATTAAAATACTCACCGAATTTAAAAGTATTGCCCGCCACTACGGCTTTCAATATCTTATTGTTAATAAAATCCGTGATAGGATTCCTGATGGCATTGCCGATGGTTTTATACTTTCTGTATATGTTAGTGCCGATGGAATTCAGCTTCTTCAGCTCTCCTTCTTCCCTCTCCATACTGGTTGCATAAATCATGCCGTCATCACCCAGCGTCAGATTGATATATGAAGAAGCAAGACGCTTTGAAATAAATTTCTTCTGCTGCTCTGATGCGAAAATTCTCATCAGTGCCTCTGTCAGATCATAACCTATGTTGGTCTGTCCATAATAGCCTCTGAATTCACCGTTGCCGTCAATGGACATAATATTTTCACCTCTGACCACATAAATATATCCCGTCTTACTTACGATCAGTTTTGTAGGTGAAAAAGCAGTTCCTGTCTCAAGGGAGCTCTCAGGGTTGGTAAACTCTTCTACAAAATTACCCTTGGGGTCCATATGTACAATACGGCTGTTGTCCGTATCCGCCACATACATATCCCCGTCATCGTCCACAAAAATACCCTGGGGATTCCTGAAAGCCTTATCGGGACCATAAAAGATATTTACGGTCTCATATTTACTGTTCATTTTAATAATTCGATTGTTTCCGCTGTCCACAATATATACATTATCTTCTTTATCTACAAAAAGATCCTGTGGATTGCTAAAGTACTGCTTTTCGTCTTCATAGTCCCCGATATTGTTAATCGTCTTCACCACATTATAGGACTGGGGAACCGGCTGACGATAATTATTATCACCGGTCACATAATTATCTGACCCGGCGGCCAATGCCGTCTGTGAAACAGAAAACATACATGTGAGTCCGGCCAATAAGCCAATGCCTATTCTCTTCAGCGACTTCATATCTTCCCTCCGTTCCGATTAGCCTTTGATTCCTGAATATGTCATAGTTTCCATAACCTGCCCCTGTTTGATAACGAAGATAATCACTGTCGGAGCCGTCATAAGGAAGGTTGCTGCCGCAACCGCACCCGCACGTCCTACGGACATTCCGGCAGCGCCGCCGCCGATGGTCTGCAGCGCCAGAGGAAGGGTCTTCATTGCCTGGCTGGTAACATAAATCAAGGGAGAGAAATAATCATTCCAGTTATTTACAAAGGAAAACACTGTCAATGTGGCAGTTGCAGGCTTTAATGCCGGCATAACCATCTGAAGGAATACCCTCATCTCTCCGGCGCCGTCAATTCTCGCTGCCTCCAGCAGTTCATCGGGATACTGCTCCATAAACTGTTTGATCAGGAAAATATTATATGCCACTGCAATATTCGGCAGAATCAAAGCGCCATATGTATTGATCAGTCCCAGACCGTTCACCACCATGTAACTGGGAATCTTAGTAACATGGGCGGAGAACATTAACGCAATCAAAATCAAGTTAAACAGGAACTTTCCTCCGGGCGGATTCAGTTTTACCAGAGAGTAAGCACCCATACAGGACACAATCACGGTACAAAGTACAATGATAGTCGTGATAACAATACTGTTAAATGCGTACCTTGTAAACGGTACGGTAGAGCTTCCCAGCGAAACCACCAAATCACTGAAATTCGCAGTAGTAGGGTTACGCACAAAAAACTGCGGCGGGTATACAAAAAGTTCATCAAGCGGCTTAAACGCGGTACTAATCAGGTATACCAAAGGCAGGGCGGTAAAGCACACCAGCGCAATCATAACCACATAAAGCAATACTCTTGCAAAGGTGACGTGCAGCCACTGGCCTCTGAACCATCTAATCTTTAACATTGTAGTCCCTCTCTTTCATTCATATTTTTCGTCCTGATTCCTGTCTTATTCGTCCTTACTTGACAATGCTCTCATAACAATTTTGCCAAGCACGAAAGTGATAACGAACAACACTACGGCTACCGCCGATGCATATCCCATCTGGAATCGTATGAACGCATAATCGTATAGGTGGGACACAATAGTATGCGCTGCGTAGTTCGGGCTGGGCATACCTGCTACGGATACTGCAATATCAAACACGCCGAATGCACCTGTAATTGCATTAATTGCACCAAACAGAAGCTGCGGCTTCATCATCGGCAGCGTCACATAGAACAGTTCCTGGAACTTATTCTTCACACCGTCAATTGCTGCGGCTTCATAATAGGATCTCGACACGTTCTGAAGACCTGCCAGGAATACCAGGAATCCGGTACCCATACTCATCCACAGTGAAATGAACATTACAACGCCCATGATATAATTGGGATCCGTATTCCACAGAATCGGTTCATCTATCAGCCCCATATTCAGCAGAATATTATTCAGATAGCCCATACGGTCACTGGAGAAAATAACCATCCACACGGTTGACATTGCTATACCGCTACAAATGGACGGCGCATAAAACGCCAGAGCAAATGCCCGTTTAAATTTCAGCTGATTGATAACCCACGCTGCAAAGAATGATAATAAATATCCGATAGGTCCTGTCAAAATCGCAAACTTCATTGTATTGCTCAAACCTATCATAAATACTTCATCATCCAGGAACAACAGCTTATAATTATTCAGCCCCACAAACTTGGGTGTCTGCATCATATTATAATTGGTAAAGCTTAAGCCTATTGCAGTTACAACAGGAGCTACAATAAATATAGTGAACAATATCACGAAAGGGGCAAGGAATGCATATCCCATCCAATGCCTGTGCCAGAAGCGCTTAATTGCTTCCGATGTTGTAAGTTTTTTATTCATTGCTAATCACCCCGTATTCTTCCTGTTTAGAACGCATTTCCCGATTGATGTCCTTTACAGCCTGTTCCAATGCTTCCCTGACATCACCGCCGCTGATAACCACAGTGGTCCATGCATTCGTCATATGACGGGTGGTCATATAACTGCCCAGAACAGTAGGCGTTTCCTGTGCCCAATCCCACATTGCCTCCAATGTAGCAATATCCTCATCGTTCCATGAAAGGCTCAGAAAGGCTTCCTTATTGGCGGTATTCCATCTCGCTTCGGCACCCATCAGCGCCTCCACTTCCTTGGCAAACTGCTCCTGCGTCTCAGCACTGCTCCACCATTTCAGGAATTCCCAGCTCTGCTCAGGTTTTTCACTCTGTTTCATAATGACATCGCCCTTATCCGTAATCGCTCCGGCCGCACGGTTAATTGTGCCATCCTCCTGCATTACGCCCGGCAAAGGTGCAATTCCCCACTTACCCGCAATTTCGGGTGCCGCAACAGAAAGCTGCATATATACATTAAAATCGCCCACGCCCAAAGGCATAATACCGGAACGCATATACTGGTAAAAGTTAGCCGTCTCAGGCACACCGTAATTCGTGAATAATTCTGTGTATTCCTTAAATGCAAGGTACGCTTCCGGTGTATCCAATGCTGACTTCAAACCATCCGGCGTATAATAACTTCCGCCGTTTTGGAAAAGGAACTGCGTAAAATCACGTCCGAAGTAGAACTGCAATCCCGCCTGATACAATGCAGGAAGCACATAATCATACAGGTCTGCCCTTATATTCGGAAGCTGAATGCCCTTACTTGTCAAAATATCCTTGCGGTAGAACATAACGTTAAAGTTCATCGTCTCAGGGATTGCATATGTTCCGCCCATATACTCATAAGGCGTCAATGTAGCATCCACAAACCGGGACTTTACCTCGTCAAAGCCGTCCATTTCAGACAAGTCATATACCTGGTCGCGGATAGCGAATTCCACAGGTGATGTAATATCCACACCCAATGCCACATCCGGAGCCTTGCCCGATGTAATGGAGAGCATAAGTGCATTGACATTACCGGCGTTTAACTGTGAAGCAGGGAGGACATTTACATTGATTGCAATTCCGCTCTCAGGTGTAAAGCTCTCGTCCGCAAGCTCCTTAATCACTTCAGCCCACTCAGTACCTCTTGCAATCCAGACATTGATGGTATCCGTAACCACTACGTCCTCTGACAAAACGCCACCTACATTATCATAATCTTTGGAGAAAGAAACAATAAACTGCTGTGCCGTAGCTGCCAGTCTCTGGAAAATATTAGAAGAAACACTCTTCCACTCTTCCTCAGGATTCCCTATATCAAACCAGTCAATGGTCAGAGGGCAGCTCTGCAGAGACAGATACCACTCGCTCAGGCTCTTCTGAGAGTTGGTCAGATCCCCTACTTTCTTGGCAATACTGTAAGAATCATCCAGCATCTCCTGCACCTGTGCTTTTATCGTCAGGAAGTTATTTGCCATAGCAGGTGTCTTCGCTGCCATCTGCTTTATCATTTCACTCTTTTCACCCATGCTCTCAACGATAAACTCCATCTGGGAACGCAGAGTCGGAATCTTTTCAAAGAAGCCGTAATCATAGTTCGGGTCAGGAGAGCTTCCTGCAATGAGATTGATATTCAACAGCATATCAGAGAGGACTTCGATATCCGTCTGAATCGATGTCAGCAGTTCTCCAATCTGCCCCAGTTTTACAGTCATGGTAAGCGTGTGAGTGCCAGCAGTCAGATAAAACTCATAGGGATTGCCCGATTCATCTCCAAGCTCCACCAGAGACCATTTCTTATTATAATCAAACTTGTACTCCAGCAATTCCTGAAAAGGCACTTCACCGTCAATGGCAATCTGCCTGTAGGAAGGAAGGCCATCATTCCAGGACTGTTTTACATACAAGCCTATCTTATACAGGCCATCTTGCGGCACATCGAATTCCCATGTAATACTCTGGTTCCCGGCACGCCAGCGGTAACCGCCCATAACATTCAGCTTACGGCTGGTGCTGGAAGCAGGCTCCACTAAAGGATCGCCGTCATTGTCACGCCTTAATGTGACATCATTCTTCTCAAGCGTGGCCAATTCAGCCTGAATATGTACTTTGTCCACAGCGGCAGCTTTATATCCGTTTGCTGCGTACTCTGCCTTCACCTCTTCATATGTTTTATACTCCTTCGGGGGTACAAGCCTGAGACCGGAAACATACATATCTACCTTATTATAAATTATCTGTATGTTATGGCTGCCAGCCTCCAGATATACGCTGAAGGGTTCCGGATAAATACCCGATGTATCCTTCAGCCGCATCGTTCTCCACCCTGGTATCTCAATCTGAGCCGGCCTGGTTTCATCGCCCACACTGTTTACAACAGGATCACCTTCATCTCTGAAGAAACGATCCAATTCAATGTCACTGGCTTCATCAAAAGGGGCCTCACCATCTATGTACAGAATCCTCTTCGCCGAGTCAGAGCTGCCTGTTGCCAGATAATAATCCATCTCCAGCTGATACATGCCCGCCTCCGGCACATTGACTGTGAATTCCATAAACTCTCCGGTTTTTCCGGACAAAATTGCTGTCCTGCCCTCATATTCCTGTGTCTGTAAATTTCCCTCCTCACTTTTAATGCTTTTCAGTGGCACATCAATCGTCTGGGATGCGTTTGGAACATCTGCATACTTTTCCGCATAAGCTTTATAATCGCTTGTCTCTTCCGAGCCTCCGTATTTCCATACGATATCCACTCCATCGAAACCGACATATTTATCCTTCAATGCCACCCCGGGTGCCGCCTGGGACGGAATAGAAGAACCGGATACAGCCTGCCCTGCCATCATCGCAGTCATCATCAGAAGTGCTATGCCCTTTTTGCACCGGTGTGTTGGTCTTTTTACCCCGCTGCTTTTCATGCTTACCTTCCTCCTTTTGGTGTATTTTTACATATGGACCTGGATTTTGGTGATTCCAGATAAGCAGTTTAACTACTTCCTTAACCATTTCATTGTAACATTTTCATAAACTTTTTACAATAGTTTTTTTATTAGTTTTGTATTTTTGCTATTTTTTTATTTATTTGTGACGACTTCTTTACTTCAGAAAGAAAATATAAGAATTTACCTGACAGTTTCATCCGCAAGAGAAGCATCCAGTTCATCATGAAAAATTCTGCCGTCTTCATTTTGAACATCAGCGGATGGACCAACCGGATTCCTTGCCTCCAGCCTCTGAAAAAACTTGTTATACAGCAATGCAGAAAGATATGCATGAAACGAAAAACAGAATAAGAGCACAATCGGGACGAATCTCTCCGATGCCAGAACCATTAACGGCCCTGTCAGCAGCAGTAATATCATTAACAATGTCTTAGGAAATTGAATCATGCTGGCCATAAAAGCATTCTTTATGGTTCTCACCACCGGATTTGCAAATTTCGCCTGCAGCGGGAACAGATACATAGAGGTGCAAAGTACGATAATTCCCATAATTAAAATCGCAATTCTGACGACAAACGGAAACTCTATGACTGCATAATACATCACTGCAACATCCGCGCCAACCACAGCTATTGCCAACAGCAGAAGCAGCCAGATTATAGTAGACTGCCTGAAATTCTCCTTAAACGCTTTGAAATATCCTCTCAACAGATAGCCGTCCTCATCTCTTACTATCTTCAGGCACATATGATCCAATGCTGTCAATGCAGCACCTGCAGTAATAACAGGAATGCAGCATACCAATGTAAGAAAATTTAATATCATCAAATCAGCTACTCTGCCCAGAGCACGCATCAAAGGACTTTCCATATTAAAAATGCTCATTTTGCTTTTCCTTTCTGCCCTATTGCCATACACTTCCACACACCGCCAAGAGGGGGCAAAGCCCACCTCTTTAGGGGGCGAAGCCCACCTCTTTGGGGGGGCGAAATCTTCATTTCCTTCAACGGGGAAAATACTTGGCATAGACATCAAAAAATTCTGTCGTAGTAACATCTTCATCATGTAAAAGCGTTATCTCTTCCCACAATTTGGTGTTAAGCTGACGTGCCAGCGTTTCCACATAGGCATCATATTCCTGACCAAATATTTCCCTGCGCTTCTCTTCTATGATCACTAATTTATTTCTGTCAGTCTGTTCCCTGTCAAAAGTACTGATGCACTTCATAATATGATAGCCCTTCTCCGTTTCAATCACCTGGCTGATCTCTCCGGTTTCCAGCGAAAAAGCTTCTTCCTCAATAGCCGCATCCGCCTCTCCCTTACGAAACGAATAAGTAATGGAAGAATCTTCGCTGAACCTGGACGCCAGTTCTACGAAATCAGCTTCACCCTCCACCGCCTTCCGACGTATTTCACAGGCTTTTTCATAGACAGACTGCTTTACTTTATCCGAATATGCAACTCTGTTCCCCGCATTATCAATGGTATCGGTACGAAGCAGAATATGCTGTACCATGATTGTTCGCGCTTCATCATCACTGATCTCCGGCTTAACATCCTGAATGATAAACTGATAAACTTTATCTGCCAGAGCATACTCCCGGTAAAGCTGTTCTATCAGCTCCGCACTTACACCCATCATCTCCTTTTCCGTATCATTCAATGACAAAAAGTATTCGGCAGCGGCCCGTTCCACCCGTTGGTTCTCCTCTTCCTCCAGTGTAACACCCCGATCCTGCGCCAGCAGATACATGGTCTTAATCTGCGCCATTTTCGCTAATACGGTTTCCTTAACATTCTCCTCCAATGTGATACCGTTCCGGGAAACATTCCACACATCCGGCCCATATACACTTTCATACTGATTACCGGTATTGGTCAAATACACCATAATCTCCGGAACAGTACAGACGCCGTTTCCAACTCGGAATACATCTTCTTTGCCGAAACCTGTGGTAAAAATCACCTTCGCATTGTTACCTTCATCGCCGCACGCTGTCAGCAGCACTGCTGACAACACACACACCGCCGCCCCTGTTCTTCCCAGACGCAGCAGGGTATGTCCGGCAGATGCATCCCGTAACATCATTGCTATCTTACGGGCAAATCGCTTGCAGACGCCTAATGGCAGCTTTCTTCTCATGCAGACGCCCCTCACTCTATCACATGTATCCAGCCTTCAGGCGCTTCTATCCGGCCCATCTGAATTCCAGTCAGGGTTTCATAAAGCCTTCGGGTCACGGGGCCCATTTCCTCCATGCCGCTGGGCAGACAAATCTCCCTGCCATGATCGACAATTTTCCCCACCGGCGAGATCACAGCTGCAGTACCGCACAATCCGCATTCTGCAAAATCCTTCACTTCACTTAACAGCACTTCCCTTTCTTCCACCTTCAGTCCAAGATATTCCTTTGCTACATACACAAGAGAACGGCGTGTAATAGACGGAAGAATACTGTCTGATTTCGGTGTGACTACGTTCCCGTCCTTCGTGACAAACAGGAAATTCGCGCCCCCGGTCTCTTCTACTTTGGTCCGCGTTCCGGGATCAAGATACATATTCTCATCATAACCCTCTTCATGAGCACTGACTATGGCATGCAGACTCATAGCATAATTCAGACCTGCCTTAATATGCCCTGTTCCATGTGGTGCTGCCCGGTCAAAATCACTGACCCGAATGGTCAAAGGTTTCGCGCCTCCCTTGAAATAAGGCCCCACAGGTGTACAGAATACGCGAAACTGATACTCTGTCGCAGGCTTTACGCCGATAACGGAATTTGTTCCAAACATATAAGGACGCAAATACAGTGTAGCGCCGCTGCCATAAGGAGGCACATAGGCAGCATTTGCCGCCACCACCTTTGTAACGGCATCTATAAAACGCTCCCTGGGAAACACCGGCATCTCCAGACGCTTTGCCGAAGACTCCATGCGCTCTGCATTCAGGTCAGGGCGGAACGCCACAATATGCCCGTCTTCCGTGGTATATGCCTTCAACCCCTCGAAAATCGTCTGCGCATATTGCAGAACACCCGCACATTCATTCAGGACAATATTGGCATCTTCCGTAAGAACACCCTCATCCCATGCGCCATCCCTGTAATTGGAAACATACCTCTGATCCGTCTGCACATATCCGAATCCAAGATTACTCCAATCGATATTTTTCTTCTCCATTTCTGATTCCTTCTTTCTATATTGTATATTAATTGTACTATATTGTATATTATTGCTATCTTATTATACAGTCATACTTTCCAGTCTAAATGCCCAAAGAGCATGCTTTAAAATAATCTTCATTTCCTTCACACTTCCAGACATGCCGACAAGAGGGGGACGGATCCCACCTCTTTGAGCGGCACAGACAATCAATGAGACGAATGCCCGCATTTGGCATTCTTCAGTGTGAGCAGACGCTGTTCTTGCGCCGTAGAAAATCTTCGCGAAGCGGCCTCTGCCGCAAGGGATTAGATTTTCTTCTCACACTTTTCATAGCGCAGGAAAGTATACGCAATATCAAAATAGGTCTGCTCATCGCTGTCTGCCGTAAGCTTCCATTCTGCATGATGATCCAAATCAGGGAAATAAGCATCCGCCTCATATACATGGTCAATCTTCGTGATATACGCGGTGTCACAATAGGGAAGAAGCTGCCGGTAAACGCTCTCCCCCCCGGCTATATACACATCTTGGGAAGGATACTCCCGCAGCATCTCCAAAAGCATATCTACAGAAGAAGCCGCCGCCGCACCTTTTACCCTGAAGTCGGGCGTTCTGGAGAGAATGATATTGACACGGCCCTCCAGCGGCATTCCCTGCGGAAATGTTTCCAGGGTCTTGCGGCCGTAGACCACGACCTTTCCCATGGTCTCCTGCCGAAACTGTTTATGATCATTGGGAATACGGACAAGGAGCTGTCCCTTCCTGCCAATCGCCCAATTGTTATCCACTGCCGCAATGATATTCATATGCGCTGTCCTCACTCCCATTTATCACACAGAGAATTGATTTGATCTGCAAATTTACCCATGTCCTTATTGGGCATTCCCTCGCTCTTCTGCACCAGCGCAAGCAGCCTCTTCGCAGCCGCAAGCAGTCTCGCATAAACGCTGGAGGCAACAGATTTCGCTTTCTTCCTCACCGGCATCGGTGCAGCCTCATACAGCAGTTTGCCGGAAAGCAGATCAAATTCCGTACCGCTGTAAGGTGCATATGTATTATGCCCATACTCCACTCTCAGGCATTCTGCAAATTCCATACATACACTGTCCTCACCATGTACTACAAATACCTTCCTGGGCTTTTCTTCAAACCCCGACAGCCACTCAATCAGCCCATCCTTATCCGCATGACCGCTCATACCGATAAGCTTCTTAATCTGTGCACGTATATGTATGGACTCCCCGAACAGCTTCACCTCATCGATTCCATCCACAATCAGTCTGCCCAGCGTTCCCACCGCCTGATATCCCACAAAAAGGATTGTGCACTCCGGCCGCCACAGATTATGCTTCAAATGATGTCTGATACGTCCTGCCTCACACATGCCGGAAGCAGAAATGATAACTTTGGGGGTATCAATAAAGTTGATTTCCTTTGATTCTTCACTTGTAATCGCCAATTTTAAACCGGCAAAGGATATGGGATTGATTCCTTCCTTCACCAGATCCATGGCTTCATCCCCAAAGCACTCCATTCTGTTATCCTGGAAAATTCCCGTTGCTTCCACGGCCAGAGGGCTATCCACATATACAGGAAAATTCTCATGTCCCTTAACCATGCGCCCAACTTTAATCTTGCGGAGGAAATAAAGCAGCTCCTGGGTTCTGCCCACTGCAAAAGAAGGAATGACCACATTGCCGCCCCGGTCAAAAGTTTCCTGCAGAATTGCCGCCAATTCCTTCACATAGTCCGGATTTTCCGCAGCGTGCAGCCTGTTGCCATAGGTGGATTCCATCACCACATAATCCGCTTCTTCGGTGTACGCCGGATCCCTTAGTAAGGGAAGATTCTTATTGCCGATATCCCCTGAAAATACGATTTTTTTCGTGCGGCCTTCTTCCGTCAGCCACACCTCAATACTTGCAGAACCCAGCAGATGCCCGATATCCGTAAAACGAATCTTAATGCCTTCGCACACTTCCACTTCCCGGTCATAATGGCAGGGTACAAAGCACTTGATTACACCTTCTGCATCCTCCATAGTGTAGAGCGGTTCCATCTCATTCAGCGCATCGCTCCTCTTGGCTTTCCTGTTCTTCCACTCTGCTTCCATCATCTGGATATGAGCACAGTCACGGAGCATAATACTGCACAGATCCGAGGTTGCATCTGTGGCAAACACCTGTCCCCTGAATCCTCTTGCATATAAGAGCGGCAGCAAACCGGAATGGTCAATATGCGCATGGGTCAGAAATACATAATCAATCTGTGCCTCATCTACCGGGAGAGGCACATTTTCAAACACATTGACTCCCTGCTCCATACCATAATCCACCAGAATACGCTTATTTCCCGTTTCAAGATAATGGCAGCTACCTGTTACTTCATGATCAGCACCCACAAAAATCAGCTTCATACCATTCCCTCCTATTTAGAGTTCCGCATCTGTCCTTCCAGTACCATCAACGGCAGAACAACGCTCGTCTAAAAAGCATTGTCGAGCATTGTCCTGGGTACTGTCCGGACAGATGCTGTTAATAAGTTCCGCATCTGTCCTTCCAGCGCCGGGAGTCCGCAGATTCATATTTTTCCCGTTCAAAACATATTTTTATACCAAATATGCCCAATGCCGCTGTTACGTAATTATCTTAAATACCATTCTTATTTTCCTTTATTATTTTTATTTTATTATATCTTTCTTCCAAAGTAAAGCATTTATTTTTTCTGAAAATTCTTACGATTCAATTTCCGCAGCAGATTTCCCTCCAAAACACATTGCAATTTTTCCTCTGATTGTTATAATTGGTAGATAGTGGAATTATTACAAATCAGGAGAAGACAGGCATGAGCATAGGCATGAACACCGACATCGGCACAGACATCAGCATAAAAAATACAGATTTTCACAGCCGGCATTTTGACAGCATCCAGGCTTTACGGGGTATCACAGCCCTGTTCATCGTATTGGAGCATATCCGTTTTCTAAACTGCGGCGCTTTTGGCGTGGACATCTTTTTCTGCATCAGCGGTTTTATGATCATGTATTCCACCCATTCCCATACGCGATATTTCCTCAGGAAACGGCTGATACGCATTCTGCCCCTGTACTATTTTATGACCCTGGGAACCTTTTTCCTTCTGGTTCTGTTTCCGGGAATGTTTGAGCAGAGCAAGGCCGACCCCGTATTTCTCTTAAAGAGTCTCCTGTTCCTCCCTTTTGACATTGGCGGCGGTGTGCTTCAGCCATTGATGCGTGTGGGCTGGACTATAAACTGCGAGGTATTTTTCTATATATTGTTTCTAATTGCGCTGAAAATCAATCATAAATACAGAGGCTTCTTCTGCAGCATATTACTGTCAGGAACCGTTGCCGCCGCAAGCCTGCTGCCTTCTCCCCCAGCCTTTCTTGCCTTTTACGGCAGCCCGGTCATGCTGGAGTTTATCCTCGGCATTCTCGGCTATTATGCCGCCTGGGGATTATATCGTCTACAACAGACTTCCCGGCTGCCGGGAATCAGTCTGCCTCTCAGTATCTCAGGACTTGTGGGCGGATTTACCGGATTGCTCATCACCAAGCCGGGAATCAATATTCTCGGCTTCCGCCGCCCTCTCCTGTGGGGGCTGCCTGCCCTGCTCATCGTACTGTGCGCCTTCACAGCAGGACTGTACCTGCGCAGAATACCTGCCGCCCTGGTGCGGCTGGGCGACATCAGTTTTTCCCTGTATTTAGTACACTATTATCCCGTGATACTGTTGGACCGGGCCGTATTCGATTTCTCTGTCTGCACCCCCCGTACGCTTCTGGGTGCGGCGGCGGCTCTTGCCGTCAGTACATTTCTTGCTCTCATGGGCTGGTTCCTTTTTGAAAAAAAGCTCTCTGCCTGGCTGCGCCGAAAGCTCATCCCCTGATTCCGTCCTGCGTTCAGCTGTACCAGCCATCTTAGTCCTCGCTTCAATGTCCGGACATATATACCCTGATTCCATCCTAAAATCACCTGTACGGCAGTTCCGCCCAGTGAGACCACAGCCGCCTCCTTCTAAAAATCAAACAGACTCAGCTGGTTTGACTCCGGCAGATTCCCTAACAGCCCCAGAGAAGCCATCAAGTCCACCACCGTCTTGGATACCTTGGCCCGTTCCCTGAAATCATCCTTTGACAGGAAGGGGCCGTCCTTTGCTGCCTCCACAATGGAATCCGCCACTTTTTCTCCAAGCCCGTCTATACTGTTGATAGACGGCATTAACTTCCCGTCCACAATTTTAAACGAACGGGAATTGGCCGTAAAAACATCAATGGGCACAAATTCATATCCTCTTGCATACATTTCCAGAACAATTTTCATATCGTTATAAGAAAGTTCTTCTTTGTTGGAGAGCGGTTCCGCTCCCGGCTCTTTGTTGGCTACCGCCTCCATGCGGCGCTTATATGCTCCCATCAGGGACTCTAAATGGGCCTGTCCCTGGCACATCATCGAATAAGAAAAGGCTTTCGCACGAATACTGAAAAATGCCGCATAATACGCCAGCGGATAATGAATTTTGCAATATCCGATACGCCATGCCATCATAACATAAGCTGCTGCGTGGGCTTTGGGGAACATATATTTTATCTTCTTACAGGAACCCACATACCAATCCGGCACATCATGGGCCTTCATCTCCGCAATCCACTCATCCTTCAATCCCTTGCCCTTGCGGACGCTTTCCATAATGGTAAAGGAAAGCCCCGGTTCCACCCCCATCTGCATCAAGTACAGCATAATATCGTCACGGGTACAGACCGCCGTGGAAATGGTGGCAGTACCGCTCATAATCAGATCCTTGGCATTGCCCAGCCATACATCCGTACCATGGGACAGCCCGGAGATACGCACCAGATCCGAGAATGCCTGGGGCTTCGCATCAATAACCATCTGCATGGCAAATTCTGTACCAAACTCCGGAATTCCCAACAGCCCCAGCCGTATACCCCCTATCTGCTCCGGTGTAATGCCAAGGGCATCCGTATTCTGGAACAATGACATAACGTCCTGCCCGTCTAAAGGTATGGTCAAAGGATCCACTCCGGTCAAATCCTGCAGCATACGTATCATGGTAGGATCATCGTGTCCCAGAATATCCAGCTTCAGCAGATTATGGTCAATGGAATGATAGTCAAAATGGGTTGTGACAATATCCGTTGTCATATCATTGGCCGGATGCTGCACTGGGGTAAAGGAATTGATATCCTGGCCGATGGGCAGCACCACAATGCCGCCGGGATGCTGGCCGGTGCTTCTGCGGATACCGGTACATCCCATGACAATACGGTCGATTTCACTGTTGCGCTTGTGCTGGCCGTGTTCTTCATAATACCTCTTCACATATCCGAATGCCGTCTTCTCCGCCAGAGTGGCAATGGTCCCGGCCCGGAATGTCTGCCCGGCGCCGAAGATAACTTCCGTATACTTATGTGCTTTGGACTGGTATTCCCCTGAGAAATTCAGGTCAATATCCGGCTCCTTGTCCCCCTTAAAGCCAAGAAACGTCTCAAAAGGGATGTCAAAGCCGTCTTTGTGAAGCTTCTCTCCGCATTGGGGACAGATTTTATCAGGCATGTCAACCCCTGCCTTACCTGCGTATGCTTTCACATCATCGCTGTCAAAATCCACATAATGGCATTTGCTGCAGTAATAATGGGGACTTAGAGGATTAATCTCCGTAATCCCTGCCATGGTAGCCACAAAAGAGCTGCCCACACTCCCCCTGGAACCGACTAAATATCCATCCTCCACAGATTTCCACACCAGCTTCTGGGCAATAATATACATCACCGCAAATCCATTCTTAATAATGGAATTTAACTCCTTGTCCAAACGCGCTTTTACAATTTCCGGCAGTTCCGGCCCGTAAATCTCGTGTGCCTTGTCATAGCAGATTTTCGTCAGCGTCTTATCACTGTCCGCAATCACCGGCGCACATTTGTCAGGACGCACAGGCGCAATGGTCTCTATCATATCCGCAATCATATTGGTATTTTCAACCACGATTTCATACGCCTTATCGCTGCCCAGATAAGCAAATTCTTCCAGCATTTCATCCGTGGTGTGCAGGTACAGCGGCGCCTGTTCATCTGCATCGGCAAATCCCTTTCCCGTCATAATAATACGGCGGTATACCTCGTCTTCCGGGTCAAGGAAATGCACATCACAGGTGGCCACCACAGGTTTGTGAAACTGCTCTCCTAATTTCACAATGCGCCGGTTCACATTCCGGATATCCTCCAGGGAATTGATGTCCCGGATTTTTTCAGAGGCAATCATAAACTTATTATTCCCCACCGGCTGAATCTCCAGGTAATCATAAAAATGTACCAGCCTTGCAATCTGCATATCACTCTGGCCGTCCAATAACGCCCGGTATAACTCTCCCGCTTCACAGGCGCTGCCCAGAATAAGCCCCTCCCGGTATTTCATCACCAGACTCTTGGGAATCCTCGGCATTCTGTGGAAATAATTCAGATGGGATTCTGATACCAATCGATACAGATTAATACGCCCCAGATCATTTTTTGCCAGAATAATCGCATGATAGGAAGGCATCTTTTTTACTGCTTCCGTGCTGGAGGCCCCCAATTCATTGACCTGCGACAGCGTATGTATATTCTGTTCCGCCAGCATTTTAATAAATTTCACAAATATCAGTGCGGTACATTCCGCATCATCCACAGCCCTATGATGATTTTCCAGTGAAATATTCAGCGTCTTCGCCACTGCGTCCAGGGTGTGCTTGGCCTGATCCGGAAGCAGAACCCTTGCAATTCCCACCGTATCCACATAGGTAAACGGCCCTGATGAAGGTTTGCCGGAAGCTGTGTTCTCCGCCGCGACCGTGATTCCCAGGCGCCTGATATTTTCAAGAATAAAACTCATGTCAAAACCGGCATTATGCGCCACCAGCACACATCCCCTGGCAAATGCCAGAAATTCAGGAAGCACTTCCTCTATCAAAGGGGCATCCTGCACCATATCATCACGAATACTCGTCAGCTTCTCAATCTCAAACGGAATCGGAACCTGCGGATTGACAAATGTGGAAAAACGTTCCGTAACCTGTCCGCCGCATACCTTCACCGCGCCGATTTCTATAATCCGATTGTTTACAGGTGAGAAACCGGTTGTCTCAATATCAAATACCACGAAATCTTCATTTAATTTCTGTCCTCTGCTGCCGGTGACAATCTCCTTCAAATCGTCCACCAGATAAGCTTCCAGGCCATATATTACTTTAAAGAAATCCTGTTTATCAGGACTTTCATCCCCAGCTTCTTTTCGTTTCGCCTTTTCCGCTCCCCAGAGATCATCCCACACATGATTGGCGTCCGTATATCCCTGTACTACGCCGTGATCTGTAATAGCAATGGCTCGATGTCCCCATTGATACGCCCGTTTTACAATATCCTTCACCTCGGACACGCCATCCATATCGCTCATTTTCGTATGGCAATGAAGCTCCACACGTTTATGGGGCGCCATATCCATACGGGTTGTAGTAAAATCGGATATTTTCTTGATACCTGCAAGGGAGCCTATGGTAATCTCGTGATCGAATTTATCCAGTGTGGCCACACCTTTTATCTTCACAAAAGTCCCAGGCTTCAGGCTTCCCATCAGCTCCTTGGCAAATTCATTCTTCGCAAACAGTTTTATGGAAATGGTGTCCGTAAAATCCGTCACGTCAAAGGTAATAATGGTCTTCTCATTTCTAATCTCACGGCTGTCAAGTTTCAGTATCTTACCGCGTATGGTTACATCCCCTAACTCTCCAACGATATCTTCGATCGGTATGGCATCTTCTTCAAAATCACGTCCATAAATAACATCGGGATTATCGGACTGCTTCGGAGAATGACTATAATCGCCGCTTCTGCGAAATTCTCCACGCCGGAAGCCCCCCGTTTTACCTCCGTAACTCTGTGTCGTACCTCCCTGCTTGCCTTTTATGCTGCTATAACCCTGGGGCATACTGCTCCCTGTGTTGTCCGCACCGCTTTTGCCGCCTTGTGTCCCATTGCCTCCTGTCCTATCCGCACCGGAAATACCTGTACCTGCACGATTACCGGCCGCCGTTGCACCGCTGTTTCCTCCCCGGCCTGTGCCATATACACCGCCGTTGCCGCCCTGACCTGTGCCGTCTGCACCGCTGTTGCCGCCCTGACCTGCACCTCCGGACCTGCCGCCATTGCCGCCTTCTATCTGTCCTGCACCTCCGCCGGCACTCCGGCCTGCTGTTCCATATTCTTGTGCACCGTCTGCTTCCTGCCCTGTACTGCCGTAACCCGGACCATCACTCCCATGTCCCTGGCCGGCATCACCATATGCCTGCCCTTCCGCCCCTTCCCCTTTCATAAGGCCTTTTTTCGCACGATGGTATATTTCATTCACCTTCATTTGAATCCGCAGCGCATCATCTTCGGCATATCTTCCAGTATGCGCTTCTTTATAAGCCACTTCAATACCCGTCTGCAGCCCACAGCGTTCCACCAGTATCTTCTCCAGCACACGCACAAGCTCCTCCTCCTTACTCCTGTTTAATACAGTATCTTCCAGTGTAAGAAGAATCCCTGCACCTTCCGGATAGGAAATATCCGCCGTCCGGAAGGCATTGTACTCGATATGGCTGTATTCCTGCAGTTCAAATAAAATACTTTCCCTGTATACCTCCATCAGGTTTTCAGGGGTATACTGGGAAGAAAGCTCAAAACGCTCCCGTATTCTCACCGCCAATGCAGCGTTGGGAAACAATTGTTTCTTTATCTCCCGCTCTGCCGCTCTGATATCTTCTTTCAATATCAGCCTTGTGCTGAACAAATAGACCGAAAGCCTGTCCTTCTGTTTCGTAGCGGATACCCTTTCTATCTTTGTCTGTTCCAGCATATCATGCAATGTCCCCTGAATGTCCAAAGTGGGAAAAACTTCAAAAAAAGGTTTCTGTGTTGTCATCATTTCCAGTTATCCAACTCTTCCTTTAATACATTGAGCAGCTGCTCTTCCGGCACCTTGCGGATAATTTCGCCTTTTTTAATCAGCAGCCCCTCTCCGTCACCGCCCGCAATGCCTATATCAGCTTCCTTTGCCTCTCCCGGCCCGTTTACCGCACATCCCATCACAGCCACCTTAATGTCCAAAGGATATGCTTCCACCATTTTCTCCACCTGTGCCGCAAGGCCAATCAGGTCTATTCTGGTTCTGCCGCAGGTAGGACAGGACACTACTTCAATACCGCCACTGCGCAATCCCAATGTGCGCAGGATTAACTTTGCCGACTTAATTTCCTCCACAGGATCGCCTGTCAGGGACACACGAATGGTATCGCCTATCCCCTGATATAAAATAATGCCCAATCCGACAGATGATTTTATATTACCGCTCTGCACTGTCCCCGATTCCGTAATTCCCACATGAAGAGGATAACTGGTTCTGTCCGCCAGCAGCTCATGGGCTTTCACGCACATAAGTACATCTGAAGACTTAATACTGATTACCAGATTATCATAGCCGGACTCTTCCACCATATGTACCTTATCCAGCGCACTTTCCACAATCCCCTCTGCAGTGACGCCGCCGTATTTTTCCAGCAGAGCCTTTTCCAGGGAACCGCTGTTGACGCCGATACGGATAGGAATATTTCTCTCCTTTGCCACATCCGCCACTGCTTTCACCTTCTCCGGGCCGCCGATATTACCGGGATTGATGCGTATCTTATCCGCACCGTTTTCCATGGCAGCAATGGCAAGCTTATAATCAAAGTGGATATCCGCCACCAGCGGAATGTGAATCTGCTTTTTTATCTCTGCAAATGCTTCTGCCGCTTCCATATCCGGCACCGTACAGCGGATAATCTCACAGCCCGCCCGTTCCAGCGCCAGAATCTGGGCCACAGTAGACTTTACATCCTGGGTCTTCGTATTTGTCATAGACTGTATCAGTATGGGATTGCCTCCACCGATTATCTTATCACCTATCTGCACTGTTTTCGTATGCTCTCTATGCATAATACCCTCCTGTTTCCGCTGCCCTACACATCGGCACCTCCTGCAGGGACACATACATTCCTTTTTCTCCTATTCCAGTTCCGTCTCTCCGCCCCGGCGCCCCAACCAGGGAAGAAAATTTTACCTGCAGAAGGCGCTGCTGAAATTTCCTTCCGGGCGCCTATGATCCGAAACTGTGTTCAAATTTCCTCTTGACATTTCTCAGCCGGACAATTTATCCTATCTGCCCTATCTATCATATCACATATCGCAATGGTTGCCTATCATTATTTATTCGTAACTTTATTCACCTGTTCTGCAGAAACGCCCCGGGCTGACCTGTACGGCAAGTTTTTCCACACACAGCCTCATAAGCCGGGAAACTATCTGCTGTCCGCGATATTGCTCCGGCAGTTTTCCTCTGATTTCTTCTGCAGAACGGGGGCTGAAATCAAGCGCTTTATATACAGCCGCCAGTTCAGGGGATAACTGCAATACATCCGCAGCCGCGGAATCGGGAACGGATACATCCTGCGGCATTCCCGCACAGCCAGCGCCGCCTTTTCTCTGGTACAGCTCCCACACTTCTTCCACGAATCCCTCCGGCTCCAGCAATACCCCCGCCCCCTGCCTGAGCAGACGATTACAGCCGTCACTCAGTCTGTCCGTCACACGTCCGGGCACTGCATACACCTCTCTGCCCTGATCCAATGCCATGTCTACGGTAATCAATGTTCCGCTCTTCATCCTGGCCTCCACTACAACCACAGCATCCGCCAATCCGCTGACAATACGGTTTCTTGGAGGAAAATTCTGCGGAAGCGCGGCAGTACCCATGGGATAAGCCGAAAACACTGCCCCTGTTTTCGCCAGACGCCTGTACAGTTCCCTGTTCTGCGCCGGATAACAGATATCCACACCGCAGCCCAATACCCCGATGGAATTCCCTCCTGCATCCAGCGCAGCCTCCTGACTAATGCAGTCAATCCCTCTTGCCATACCGCTGATAACCGTAATATTGCATCTTCCAAGCACTGCTCCCAGCTGCTTTGCCACATATTTACCATATTCGGAGCAATCCCTTGCACCAATTACGGCAACCGCCGGCACATTTTCGTCCGGAAGCTGCCCCATAACGAACAAACCATAGGGTGCATCCGAAATATTCTTCAGCCGCTTAGGATAATCTGCATCCCTGACAGTCACAATCCTGATTCCCCTCTCCAGCATCCTGTCATACGCTTCCCCCGGAATCCACCTCGCAGTATAATCTTTTAACCTTGCCACTTGTTCCGGCGACAGCACACTTCCCCATACTTCCGGGCTTGCCAGGTAGATACCCTCCGCTCCTCCACAGACTTCCGACAAGCGGTGCAGCTGCCTGTTACTGATATATGGGAAATTACACAGCCAGCAGGCATACATGCTCTCCCTTTCATTCCATTTATCCCAATTCATTCCATCCCATCCCTTCTCAATCCCATTTCCGCTTGTGGAAATTTTTCCATAATCACATATTTTTCCGCCAGCGAACATTTGCTGATTACGGCAGTCTTGACCGTCTGCGGGATTTTCCCTCCCACTTTAATGCCCCCAATATTCCAGCGAAGGTCTGTAAAAAGAAGCCTCCATTAAATGCTCCGTTTTAATCTGCTCCGCTTCTTCCAGATCTGCTATGGTTCTTGCCACTCTCAGAATGCGGTGATACGCTCTTGCACTCAACTGCAGCGAATGATAAAGCTGCTCCATGCAATGCTGTTCTTCCGCTCCCAGATGACAATATTTTTCAATCACAGACGCCTCGATATCTCCGTTAAACCGATAATTTGTTCCGGCAAATCTCTCTTTCTGACGTTGTCTTGCCCTGCTGACCCGTTTTCTGATATCCGCGCTGCTCTCATTTCCTGTCTTTTCTTTCAGGCAGAAGAAATCCACCGGCTCCAGTTCCACACAGAGATCAATTCTGTCCAAAATCGGCCCCGACACCTTCCCCATATACCTTCTCACCTGTGTCTCTGTGCAATGGCAGCGGTTCTTGTCAGGATAATATCCACAGGGACAGGGGTTCATGGCGCATACCAGCATAAAATCACTGGGATACGTCACATTGCCTCCTGCCCTGGCAATCGTTACCAGTCTGTCCTCTATAGGCTGACGCAGAGCATCCAATACGCTCCGTTGGAACTCCGGCAATTCGTCCAGAAACAGAACACCCCTGTGCGCTAAAGAGATCATCCCCGGCCTCGGCACCGCATTTCCGCCAATCAGCGCAGGTTGTGAAATGGTGTGATGAGGACTTCTGAAAGGCCGCTCTGCCACCAGCGCTTCCCCCTCTTTCATAAGCCCTGCCACACTGACAATGGAAGTCACCTCCAGGCTTTCCTCCAAAGTAAGCGTGGGCAGAATGCCGGGTATCCTCTTGGCTATCATGGACTTCCCCGCCCCCGGGGGACCGACCATAAGCAGATTGTGGAACCCTGCCGCCGCTATTTCCGCTGCTCTCCTGGCCGTATCCTGTCCTGTCACTTCGCTGAAATCCGGCTTTTCTCCTTCCACATCCCCTCCGCCTTCAAAGAATTGCTTCCCATCCACCCCGACAGCCTGTAAGACCGACTCCCTCTCTTCCTTTTCCGCCTTCAGGAAATGCATAATTTCCAATATATTCTGTGCACCTCTGACGATAATTCCGGGAATCACCGCCCCTTCTCTCTCATTTGCTTTGGGAACTATGCATTCTTTGATTCCCCATACGGCCGCTTCCTGTACTATGGGAAGTACACCCCTTGCCGGCTTCAGCTCCCCGTCTAACCCCAATTCTCCCAGGAAGAGAATTCCCTTTGTTGATTCCTTGGGAATCATTTCAGCCGCTTCCAGGATTCCCACCGCAATGGGCAGGTCAAAAGCCGTCCCCTCCTTTCTCCTGTCCGCCGGAGACAGATTCACGGTCACATGACAGGGCGGTATATTTAATCCCACATTTTTTAACGCCACAGTGACCCTTTCCCTGGATTCCCTGACCTCCGTGCTCAGAGACCCCACCATATAAAAAGCCGGAAGCCCCCTGGAAATATCCACTTCCACGGACACAGGATATGCCCTGACTCCAAGAAGCGCTCCTGAAAATATTGTAGTAAACATCTATATTGCCTCCATTTTAATTCCATTCTGTACCTTTAATACAGCGCTGTTCATTCATTGGCTTCCCTTGTTTTCGGACGGAAGCCGCTGACATTTTCGCTCCAACGCCAGCGTACCGCCCTGCAATTATTGCGTGTGCCAAAACGCATGCTATTGCGCGCATTTTCATAACAGTTCATTTACCTGTCTGAACTGTTACGGAAAAACAACAATTGCACATAAATTACACATCAATGATGTACTATGACACTTTCAAAAAAGAAAACATCCCGAACATTTTGGGAAAGAACTATCAGAAATTCCAAACACTTGAACTGCCTGTTACGCCCTGCAGTTTCATAAAGAATTATAACGAAAAATACTCTCAACCATACCAATAAAACATGCCAATGTCATTAAGCTCAATGCTGCTGTCTGATCCGCCCCCACAAACAGCCCGTATCATAATTCATATCAAGACTTCAAAATACTAAGCCGATGATTAAGACAGCAAAACCCTGAGCCAATGACATTGTGCAGAACCTTTTTACTTCTCATCCGGTTCCTGATGCATACCCTCACCGAGAAATTTCCATATATCCTCTCTTCCCCGGAGGACTTCATACTCCGCCCTGCGGCTGCCTCCTTCTTCCTGCACCATGTGCTGATACACCACTGCCTCAAGCACATTGGCAAGCCGCAATCGCATCTGCGCCTGCCGGTGCGGCAAAGCACCATCCAGGATGTGTTCCACTGCATCCTCTACCCCGGAAGCATACACCCCGGCTAATACCAAATGTCCTGTCTCAGCCGCCGAAACCGCAGCCGCAGCCGTTTCATAGTCATCCAGATCACTTACCAGTATCACATCCGGATCCTCTCTCAACACCGCCTTCAACGCGCTGACATAATCCCTGCTGTCCAGACCAATCTCGCGCTGGTTCACCATGGACATTTTATGGGAATGCAGATACTCCACCGGATTCTCCAATGTAATAATATGCGCATTTCTAAATGTATTGACCTGATCAATCAAGGCTGCCAGTGTAGTGGATTTACCGCTTCCGGAAACTCCCACTACCAGCACCAGCCCCTGTTTCAACTGATATAATGCCATTACCTCTTCCGGCAGACCCAGGGATTCCGCAGAAGGAACATTTTCTTCCACCAGCCGCAATGCCAACGCCACATTCCCCTTCTGCTTATACGCATTGACCCTGCAGCGTCCGCCTCTGGAAACCGAAAATGCAAAATCATATTCTCCCTGCTCTTCAAACTGTTCCCTCTGTCCCTCTGGCAGAATCCGCAGCAGAATATCCAATGTATCTGTCGGCAGCAGTCTTGCGAACCCCATAGGGAACAGTTCTCCGCCCACACGCATTCTTGGCTGACTGCCCGCTGTCAGATGCACATCGCTGGCTCCGGCTGCTCTGGCTGCACACAATATTTCTTCTAATATGTATGTGGATGCTGGCATTGTGCGCTTCCCCCATTTCTTATTTCATACCTATGATTTTAATGCTTCTGATTTAAATACCTTTCATCAACTGAACGTATAATTCAGACCTGGAAAATATTATGATGCCCCCAGCTTTGTCTGTGCCATAGCTTCTTTCATTGCTTCCATATCCATCACATACCTGTTATCCAGCGTCTTCATAATATCCATAATCCGAATATCCCTATTCCTCTTTAATGATAAGTCAAGAATAGAATTATCACGGAAATTAAGCAGTACAGGCCGAAGCACATCCGCCTCATTTTCCACCAGCACCAATGCCTTGTCCCCCGTGCTCAATTCAACGCTGACACCGGGAATCAGAATATTAATGGACTTAAGCAGCGCATCCACCACTCGCATATCATACAGTTCCGGATGATCGCGGAACTCCCAGATTGCCTTAATCTCTGACTCGGACTTTCCCTGTAAATCCATCGCTGTCAACTCATCATATCGGTTGGCAACCAGCAATATCTTCGTGGCATTGGAGAGCCTTACATTGGGGTCTACTTTGTTATATACGGTAAAATCATACTGCGAGCGGAGCGCCGGCATACAAATTCTCTTCAAGGTCTTCCCCTCAGGAAATGCCTCTTCCAGGATATCCAATCCCTGCAGCTGCACCTGATAAAGCCGCTCTCTGTTTTCTGCCGCATCCTCACGGTCAAACAGCATCTCCTTAGAAATTGTTGCCTTGCCAATCTCATGCACCAAAGCAGCTAAAACGGTGTGCCCCTGCTCTTCCGGCATCAGATTCATGGTATGCGTGATCAATGCACATAAAATTGCAGTGTTTAAAGTATGTCTGCACACGTAATCATCCTTGCTGCGCAGGTTTTGATAAAAATTCACCTTTCCGTTCACATGCCCGTATTTTTTGGTAATTGTGCCGACAATGGATTCCATCTTCCCCTGCTTTTTGGTAGAAATAATCTTCTCCAGCTCTGCCTGCATAGAAAATACTGACATAATCTGAAATCTCTCGAACTCCAAATCCTCTTCCGAAACAGGCGGAAGGGGTTCTGCGGGCTCCAGGATATACACTCCCAGCAAGCCAAAGTTTCCTGCACTTTCAATTGCCTGTTTTGTCAATTTGGAATCACGCTCAAACAATAACACGCCCTTTTCGCTGTAAATTGGACGTGCAAGACGCATTCCTATTTTCAAATTCGATACTTCAATAAATTTCATATGCTCTCCTACCTTTTTCTGCCGTTCCTCTCTGAACCCTGCAGAATAATTTTGTCCAGCCGAATAGTTCTGTAAAATATTTCTTATCCCACAGACCATTATATATGATACATCGGTAAAAGACAAATAAAAAATAAGTACTTTTTCATATTTCTTTTATTTAACTTTTAGTATCCACAAGATTGTTAATCCATACCCCCTTTTTCACCAGAATAAAGCCGATAATACATTTTATAATATCCACCAGCTGGCAGCACAAATATAACGGCACAATGGGCATACCGGTAAACCGGCTCAACACATACGCCAAAGGGATACTCACGCACCACAGGAATACACTGTCAAATAAAAAAGTAACCACTGTCTTACCACCGGAACGCAATGTAAAATATGAAGCATGCATAAAAGCCGCCAGAGGCATACAAAGCGCGGCAATCCGTATAAAATCTGCTGCCAAGGTCTTGACTTCCAATGTGGTATTATACATCATGGGAAACAGCGGCGCACATATAATCAATATGGTTCCGATTCCAAAGCAGGAGAAAACGGAAAATGCAATCAGCCTGATGTCCGTCTCCCTGGCCTCATCCATCTTCCCCGCCCCCAGCAGCTGTCCTACAATAATTGAGATAGCACTTCCCATTGCAATAAATACCACATTAAATACATTGGATATGGTGGTGGAAATATTTAATGCTGCAACCACGGACAATCCCCTTACCGAATAGCACTGCATCAGCATAGCCATTCCTGCAGACCACAAGACCTCATTTATCATCAGCGGCGTCCCCTTGCGCAATATATTCCCCACAAGCCCCCCAGGGATACCAATGCTCTTATAAACCCCGGCAATAAACGGCATACGCTCACTGTGCCTGTGTGTCCAGATCATTACAATTACCGCCTGTACATACCTGGAAATCACGGTGGCAATGGCTGCGCCGGCCACACCAAGCTTCGGAAAACCCAAAGAACCGAATATCAACAGCCAGTTCAGCACCAGATTCACCAGAACCGCAATGACACCTGCCTTCATAGGCACCATAGTCTCCCCGCATTCCCGCAAGGTACCGGTATAAATCTGTTCCATTACAAACGGCAGCAGACCCACAAGCATAATCCACAGATACTCCTGCCCATACTGCAGTGCGGCTGTCAATGAGGATTCCTGTCCTTCCCCATGTAAATACATCAGGATAAGGTTTTTCCCAAATACCGCTAATATCAAAACGCCTGACAGTAATAGCAGCAAGCAGATATAAAGCTTAAACCGGAAGGTATGCCGGACTCCTTTCTGATCCCCACATCCGAAAAACTGGGCACAGAAAATACCTGCGCCGGAAATTGCGCCGAAAATGCTTAAATTAAATACCAGCAGCAGCTGATTCACAATAGCTATGCCGGACATTTGTTCCGTCCCCACCCGGCCCACCATAATATTATCCAGAAGGCCGACAAAATTGGTAATTCCATTCTGTATCATAATAGGAACCGCCACCGTCAATACCATTTTATAAAAAGCCCTGTCTCCAAATAATTTTTTTCTTAAGTTCATATCCCGCTCCTGTCCGTTATTTTCAATCTCCCTTCACCCTCCCCCGATTGCCTCAACGTAAAGAATTGTTCCTGTTTCATTGATATAGGCATTGGCATACAATTTTCGAGTGTCCTTAATCCCTGTCTGAAAAACAAGCCCCGCATTTTCAACAAGCCTCCATTCTTCATCTGCATTAATACCATCCGGAACAAAGTACAATTCTATATGCTCTCCCTCTCCTTCCATCCCCATATCCTGTAATTCAGTGCTGACATCATAATCATAAAATGCAAAAAAATATAATTTTATTGTTGTCAGCCCCATTCCATCCGAGGTCTGGCTGCACCATTGTATCTCTGTCGCCTCCGGCAATTCCGGAAAATGATGGCAGATTGGATCCGATTCCGTATGTATCTGCGGCGGAGCGTCTCTTTTGATTCTTTCTGCCATGAATACTACACCCCCTGCCGCCATAAACAATACCCTTGCTCCTATGATCAGCACTGACACTGCAATAAAAATTCTTCTCGCCTTCATTACCCCTTATTGCTCCTTTCATGATCCCTCTCAATGCGCAGCAGCCGAAAGCGATCTTCTTTACGATACCCGAAACATCTCATTCTGCTGCTGAAACGGAATTTCATAATGGTCTTATCGCGATAAACCGGATTGCGAAACCAGTCTTCCGCGCTTGAAGACGGCGCATACTTTTTATATTCCAATCCATCATCCAGACCAATGCTTTCCCACAATTCATGTCTCACAAATTTATCCAAAGTTCCCACAAGAAGAAGATACTCTTCCTTCTCCAGACATCCTGCCCCATATTCCTTTTCCAAAAGCGAACAATCCAGACGCGTTCCGGCATAGCGTGCCTTCAGACATTCATCTCGTTCCAGCCCCATCTGTTCACCGAAGCACTCTGCCAGATATGCCGGAGAATATATGGAAATAACAGAATATTCCTCCCCTTCGCATTTGATACAAAGTTTACAATCCGAATAGACAGCCGAAGCAAAAGACAATAGGTTTTCCCCCAGTGCAGCAGCCTCTGCCACTGCCGTAGCCGCCATATCTTCCTCCCCCATCCAGCAGGGTATTCCGCAATCATGTGCTGGTGCCATATCCCAGTAAGGTTCCGTCCGCATCTCCTTATCCAATGCAATCCTGAAACGGCTCAATTCATCTGACTTTGGATACTGCTTTAAATCCCCAAGGCGCAATTCCTTTGTAATGCAATTTTTCTGTTTTCCCCTTCTTCCTGGTTTCTCACCAGATGAAAGCACTGCAGATTAGCCCCCAGACTTTTCAAAAATTCCTCCACGCATCCAAACTGTCCATACAAAGATCTCTCATTCAATATAAAATTCAAAATTTACCACCCCAAAATCACATCCAAATCTTTCTCGATCTGGTCAAAAAGCCCATCCTGCTGATTCTTCACACGGCCGCCTTCATCCAGAAGAACCTCTATAGGTGTACTTATCTTGTCTTTATCCTGCCGGAAAAAATAAAGCCTCACTTTATCACTGCTTATCCGATCACTGCTGACACATCTGCGTAACCCGTTAAAAATATGATCACTATGGGTTTCCATCACCACCTGCAGTCCTTGTCCGGCCAAAAATACTAAAAATTCCATCAGCTCGCACTGGCCGGACGGATGAAGATGTATCTCCGGGTTTTCAATTATCAATATATCATCCTTTCCACACGAAAACGCTGCAATAATAATTTCCGCAATATAGCTGACACCGGTTCCCACATTTTTAGGCCGGATATCCCTTCCAAGTTCCCGGTTTCTGTAAGATACCCTGATCAGCTCCGTTCCCGGAATTTCTTCAGCAAGCACACGATAACCTAAAATCCTCTCCAGCCAATAATCCACCTGACCTCCCAGTGTCATCTTCGTTGTACTGTCATATATAAATCCCTTCTCCTGCACTTCCTCGTCCCTATGCCCGGCCAGGTAGAAAAACGCATATTCACAACGGACTCCGATTTTATCCTTCCCCTCAAGCGATTTCTGATATGTGTCCTCCACACCTATTCTGTCCGCCGTCAGATAACGGACATTTATATTATCCGGGAATTCCATTCCTTCCCTTTTCTCATACTCGTCGTCAAACAGCTTGCTGTACAAATAATCCTCTCCGCTATACTCATACGTTGCTTCCAGAAATATTTTTTTACTTCCTGCAATCCAGTTTTTTACTTCATTTACAGTTCCAATATTCATATACCTTCCCGCAAGTGAGCTGGCGCTATTCTGATACAGCGCCAGCACAGCCTGAATTACTGTAGATTTTCCTGCGGAATTCTTTCCTGCAAGCAAGGTAAAATTTGAAAATTGTATTTCTGCTTCCTGAAAACACTTAAATCCCTGTATTTTGATACAATTCGGCATCTACTGCAACCTCTCTTCTATTGACCCAAAATGCGCCTGAATATTGTCTGCATCTATCTTCTGGTTTCTAATCATTTTCCAAAGCCTGTCATCCCATGCAATCTGCTCTAATCCCCACTGTACCGCACATCCTTTTTCCCGGCACATTCAAACCACATTATATAGATAACCAAGAACTCTGGCCTGCGGTTCTTTCCCCTTATCCCTCTCCAAACCATAATAGGTGATGCCGTCCCAGTACAGAAGCTCTTCCGTTGCTTTCCGGAGATCATCGGCTGTTTCGCTTACCCACTCGCTTCCCTTATTCAAAATAAGCGCTGCCGTCCGATCTAACAATTGCTGCAAAGTCAGGTTTTCTCCACGTCTCCCCCATACCTCTCCTGCACGCACAAAGCGATACATCAGAATCCGCAATACCATATACTGCCGATTTAAGGGAACTCTGCTGAAAAAGACAGCCTCCTGTCCCCCCTCCTGCTCTAAAAAAGCCAAACGCCGCGCTAAATTTCCACCATACAGTTCATTCCTTATGCCCTGCTCCCTGGTAAAATTCCATCTTTCAATATAATTTCCCATCTGCAGATGCATATACCTTGGCGTTGTATATTCAATAATCTGAAAGGCAAGCCGGTAATCGTATAACCAGGATGTCCTTCTGGGGAACTGTCTCTCCCACTGTTCTATTCCATACCCATTCAATTCGGGATAGAACTCAAGCCCTTTGAGCGGATAGTGTCCTTCCAGAAACTCAATCAGGCACCGCAGCCGATCATCTGTCTCCAAAACAAGCAGACTCCCATCCTGCCGCTCTGATACATAAATAACCGGCAAGGCAAATCCCAGCAGAATGATCTCCACGATTCCTGAAGCACGTTCTACCTTCGCGGATTTCTTCATCAGAGGAACCGTGGGAAATACAATTTTTTTTCCTGATACATCAGATATATCTGCTGTATGGATATCTTTTTTTCATAGCTGTCAATATAATTATCAGAAAATCTCTCCATATGGTCCTCTTTTTCCGCTTTTATTCCCTGCAATATCTTACTCTATTTTCACTATTATATCGGATTCCACTGCCCATTACAACAAAAATATGGGCTTATTCAGCACCCCTTCTCAATACGCGTTATTGTTCACTCCATATTGACAGAAATGTCTTTATCCATACAATTCCATACTCTATACATCAAAGTCAGCCTCATCCCTTATGATAGAATTTTGATAACAGAATCCTGTCCTGGATTCTATTATACATGCTTCTCATATTGCCTACAAGAAAATTACGTCAAATTTGCGAAATAGTTATACGGCCCGGCAACAGTTCAATGCCCTGTCTGAACTGCTGCGAGAATGCACTTTTTTGCCGGTTCTGTAGGAAACAGTCTTGTGCAGATTCGCCGGAAAGGCTATAATGATACAGGCAGTTCAACGCCGGAGGAGGATGACACATGAAGTTATTGGAAGCGAAAGCAAAAGCTCTTATTGAAAATGTTAAATTACAGACTACTCCCGGAAACCGAAGTTTCGAAATAGGGGTGTTTGTTTCACAAGGTCTGCGCGGAAAGGAAATTACCTTATATGAAGCATATTTACTCAGCGGAATGAAAATGGAATTTACCCGGCTTTCCTATGTTCAGCCTGCCTGGTCTAACCGGGTGCAAATTTCAATCCTGCTTGAACTGCTAAACCTTAGACTTCTTGCAGCGGCGTTTGCGGAAAAGAGCGAGGAAGTACGATGGACCGGATATGCGAAAGAAGCATATTCCATGAACCACGAAAAGCGTCCGCACTATATTTTAGATCATTATCAGGAATACTTAGGCGAAACGATTTCACCGAAATTATTGCAAAACATGAAAGATGTCCGTGCAAGCAGAAGTAAACCGTTTGACAACGGCCCATATCACACAGAAGTGTTCCCTTACGACAAATGTAACTGTGAGGAACTTCTGTTACAGGGGAAAACGCTCCCTCGCAGAACCAAAAAAGTATATAACGCCATAGAAAACGTATTGGTAGAACTTGCGCTGATATTACAATAATAAGGCGCGACTACCCCTGCTCAAACTTCTCTCTTAACTTCCCTAAAGCCTTCTTCTCAATCCGTGGCACATACTCTACTGTCAAGTCAGGGCTAAAAGTTCATCTAAACATCTAAAAATTCACATTAACTTTTTATCAGAACTTCTTTCCCTTCAAAGGCAAAGCCATATTTCCGGATTCGGTCGCCAGAAAATCCCCTGCTCTCCAAATCCGCCTCATATCGCTGTTCCTCAATCTGTTTCAGTGCGGCATCCGCAGTGTCCGCCAGCGATTTCTCTTCGCCAGAATCCCTGACTTTAAATTCTATAATAATTGCATTCCTATCGCAATTATTTATTATGGCATTGTCCGTTTTGTTCTTCGGCTCCATCATCACATCATATCTTCCGAATCCGCTCTCCCGATTGGAGGTAATAATATAGCGGTCTGCCAGTTCCACGGCCAGCCCCAGCACAAAGCCATGGTAGAACCTCTCCGGCTGCGTCTCCATGGAGGGATTTCTTCCGCTGTCGAAATAGCTGAACGTAGCCAGAGCCACACGGTTCATGTAGGCATTCATGGACTTTACGTCGTCCTGCAACAACGCCTTAATAAACCCATTGTAAACTGTCCCGGAACGAGTGAACCATTTCCGAATCATCTTCTGGAACATGATCTGTACTTCCTTATTCGTCAGCGCCAGCTCGTACAAGTCTGCTCCCGTGTCCTCATTGAATTCGTAGTTCTCCGCTTTCAGGTAACCGCTTGCCAGGAACAGGCTCCAGATGGCGTTCTCATCCTCGTCTAACTGGTCAAAAACGATCTGTTCATCCACTTCCTTGTACAGATGCTCGCCTTTCAGCAGGTTCTCCATGGACATTTTTATGTCTGCGCTTCCCTCACGAATCAGCTTATCCACCAGGCTGTTGCTGCTGGTATTGGCCCAGTAGGTGGAAAGTCTTTTTTTGTCCAGATAATTAATAATTGACCATGGGTTATAAATATCCTTCCTTTTTCCGAATGTGAAGCCATCATACCAGTCTTTTACGGCCATTCGGTTTTCGTACAGGCCGCATTCCTGCAATGCCGCCCATACCTCCTCCTCTGTGAAACCAAAGCTGTCCTCATATTTCTCCGATGTAGCGGTCACTACTTCCAGATTATTTAAGTCCGAGAAAATAGATTCCTTGCTGACTCTGGTGATCCCGGTCATAACTGCCCGTTCCAGATGTGGATTCGTCTTGAACGTGGAATTGAACAGCCCTCGGATAAATTCCACCATCTCTTTCCAGTAACCATACACCCAAGCCTCCTGCAGCGGCGTGTCATATTCATCCAGCAGGATAATGACTTTTTTTCCATAATAACGTGACAGATAGCCGGACATATTTTTTAAGGAATAAGCCGCCTCTGATTCTGTCATTTCTGTCAGAATATTACGAAAAGAATCTGTTTCCCCCTCCTTTAATGTTCCTTCGGCCAACAGAAAATCAAACTTATGGTACACTTCTTTGATAAGCATACATATCTTTTCCTTTGCCAGTGCAAAGGTATTCGCCTTTACATCTGCAAAACTCAAAAATATCACTGGCCAGATGCCTTGAAGATTACGGTACTTCTCTTCTTTCCATATAGACAGTCCTTCAAAAACATCCCCTTTCCCTGCATACTCCACGGAAAGAAATCTCTCCAGCATATTCATATTCAGGGTTTTACCGAATCTGCGAGGACGGGTAATCAACGTCACATCGTCTCTGTTTTCCCACCACTGTCTAATAAAATCTGTTTTATCGATATAAAAGCTGTTTTCTATTATTAATTTCTCAAAATTTTGAATGCCAATCCCTACGGTTCTTGCCATGTTAATACTCCCTTGCATCATACCAAGTTTATATTTTTACCTATATTATATATGCTTTCCCTACAATGTACAAGTAAACCGCAAGGTTTTGACACTAATCATCCCACATTCTAATATTCTCTATTATTTTCTCATTTTCACCCTTGCTCAAACTTCTCTCTTAACTTCCCAAAAGCCTTCTTCTCAATCCGTGACACATACTCTACTGTCAAGTCAGGGCTAAAAGTTCATCTAAACATCTAAAAATTCACATTAACTTTTTATCAGAACTTCTTTCCCTTCAAAGGCAAAGCCATATTTCCGGATTCGGTCGCCAGAAAATCCCCTGCTCTCCAAATCCGCCTCATATCGCTGTTCCTCAATCTGTTTCAGTGCGGCATCCGCAGTGTCCGCCAGCGATTTCTCTTCGCCAGAATCCCTGACTTTAAATTCTATAATAATTGCATTCCTATCGCAATTATTTATTATGGCATTGTCCGTTTTGTTCTTCGGCTCCATCATCACATCATATCTTCCGAATCCGCTCTCCCGATTGGAGGTAATAATATAGCGGTCTGCCAGTTCCACGGCCAGCCCCAGCACAAAGCCATGGTAGAACCTCTCCGGCTGCGTCTCCATGGAGGGATTTCTTCCGCTGTCGAAATAGCTGAACGTAGCCAGAGCCACACGGTTCATGTAGGCATTCATGGACTTTACGTCGTCCTGCAACAACGCCTTAATAAACCCATTGTAAACTGTCCCGGAACGAGTGAACCATTTCCGAATCATCTTCTGGAACATGATCTGTACTTCCTTATTCGTCAGCGCCAGCTCGTACAAGTCTGCTCCCGTGTCCTCATTGAATTCGTAGTTCTCCGCTTTCAGGTAACCGCTTGCCAGGAACAGGCTCCAGATGGCGTTCTCATCCTCGTCTAACTGGTCAAAAACGATCTGTTCATCCACTTCCTTGTACAGATGCTCGCCTTTCAGCAGGTTCTCCATGGACATTTTTATGTCTGCGCTTCCCTCACGAATCAGCTTATCCACCAGGCTGTTGCTGCTGGTATTGGCCCAGTAGGTGGAAAGTCTTCCTGTTTTCAAATAATTTATGATAGACCATGGATTATAGATATCTTTACATTTTCCAAAGGTAAAACCGTCATACCACATTTTTACCTCAGTACACTTATCCTGCATTCTGTGCTCGCCCAGTGCGGCAAATACCTCTTCTTCCGTAAAACCAAAGCAGTCCGCATACATCTCGGAAGTAGCCGTCACCACTGTCAAGTGGTTCAGATCCGAAAAAATGGACTCCTTGCTGACTCTGGTGATCCCGGTCATAACCGCCCGCTCCAGATATGGATTTGTCTTGAACGTAGAATTAAACAGACCCCGTATCAGTTCCACCATCTCTTTCCAGTAGCCGTACACCCAAGCCTCCTGCAGCGGCGTGTCATATTCATCCAGCAGGATAATCACCTTTTTCCCATAGTAACGATACAGGAACTCTGATAGTGTCCCCAGTGATGAAATAGCAGAATAATTATCCATATTGACAGAAATATTTTTTATGAAATCTCTTTCCTTTTCATTC
The DNA here is from genome assembly GCA_910584435.1 of uncultured Acetatifactor sp. Taxonomy (GTDB): domain Bacteria; phylum Bacillota; class Clostridia; order Lachnospirales; family Lachnospiraceae; genus Acetatifactor. The sequence continues at coordinate 14,302 of CAJUAP010000008.1, read as the reverse complement.
AGTCTGTCATCCTTCAGCAGAAATTCATATCGGTTATACAATTTCTCAATCAGATAAAATAAGCTTTTTCTGGCCTCATCAAAGGAAGACGACTTTATCCCGGCAAAGCTTAAGGAAATCACCGGGTAGGTTCCCTGAAGGTTACGGTACTTCTCATCTTTCCATATGGACAGCCCCTTAAAAACCTCTCCCTGACCTGTATATTTTACCGAAAGAAATCTCTCTAACATGTTCATGTTCAGGGTCTTCCCAAATCTGCGGGGACGGGTAATCAACGTCACATCGTCTCTGTTTTCCCACCACTGTCTGATAAAATCTGTTTTATCTATATAAAAGCTGTTTTCTATTATCAGCTTTTCAAAACTCTGAATTCCTATTCCTACAGTTCTCGCCATGGTAATAATCCTCCATACTCAAAATATCTGCATTTCTACCATAAATATGCATCTCAATCCAACGACCCAAGCACTAGAATGTCGCTTTCCTGCATCACTTCTAAATATATCATCATTATTTAGGTTCAAACTCATTTCGGAATTAAGCCAATTAAATATCTGCTTTAATGCCTCTTTACCCATTCCCATTTGCTTTACTTTGTAATCAAAATAATACCCCTTTTTACAAAATTACTTCTATCAATATCAGAAACCACATCCATCGGTTCGATCGTACCCCTGCTATAGAATTTAGACCGCTTTCTTAAGTATAAGTCTTCCTTTTCTTTCATAGTAATCTTATTATACATGCTTCTCATATAACCTACAAGAAAATTACATCAAATTTCCGCAATAATGATATAGAATAATAATTATACAGACGCACCAGACAAAATAGGACAGAATCTCTTCGGCCCTTCCCGGCAGACTGACTCTGTCCCATCCTGAAATTTCCCTATCTTTCCCACAGACTCACCCCTGCTCAAACTTCTCCCTTAGCTTCCCCAGCGCCTTCTTCTCAATCCTTGACACATAGCTTCGTGATATTCCTAATGCTTCCCCTATTTCATTCTGTGTCACTTCCCTGTTTCCGTACAGTCCATACCGCATGATCAGAATCTTCCGTTCCCGCTCCGTGAGACTGGCATCCATCAGGACAAATAATCGTTTGATATTCCCGCTCAACTCCATGTTTTCCACAATGTCCGGCTGATTCTGCTCTATCACATCCACCAAATGTATCTCATTTCCTTCTTTATCCTGTCCGATTGGTTCAAATAACGATACCTCACGGGAGGATTTCTTTTTTCCACGCAGAAACATCAACAGCTCATTCTCAATGCACCTGCAGGCATAAGTGGCAAGTCTTCCTTTCTTATCATCAAAAGTCTTGATTGCTTTAATCAGCCCGATACAACCAATAGAGATAAAATCATCTATATCCTCATCCGCATTCTGATATTTTTTGACAATGTGCACTACCAGACGCAAATTCCGTTCTACCAATATTTTCTGTGCCTGTGCTGCTTCCTCCGGGGAGCTCCCTCGCAGCAAACGGATATATTCTGCCTCTTCCTCCTGGGTCAACGGCTTTTGAAATGTTTCCAAACCAACCCCCATGGATTACTCTTACCTTTATTTTATGTCATAATTCTATCCATGTGCCTGTCATGGCTGTAAAACATATGTCCTTTTATTCCGCAGGGGAATATTCCCTGTACCCTCCGGCTCTGTACGGCAGCCAAATAGTAAAAGTCCCGTCACCTGCCTGAACTGTTTCGCAGAATACACTTCCACATTGGAATGCACTTATTCCATAGTATCATTACAGCAGAAACTGTGCCATCACATAATTGCTCAAATCCATCCCCCTGTCTGTCAGTGCAATCCTCCTGCCGCACTTCTCCTGCAAAAGTCCGTCCTCCATATTTTTCTTCATCACATCGCCATAGACCGCTTCCGCCGTACAGCCAAAGAGACGTTCAAATTCCTCCATACTCACCCCTTCTGTCATTCTAAGCCCCAGGAACATGAACTCTTCCATCTGCTCCTGTCTGCACAAAGGCTGTATATCCTCCCTGCATTCCAGAGGGCTGCTCAGATAACGCCTCAAATCCGTACCGTTTCTAAACCGGACATTCCCTACCATGGAAGCCGCTCCAATGCCAAAGCCCGCATAATTTTTCCGCTGCCAATAGCCGCAGTTATGACGGCATTCATATCCTTTTTTTGCATAATTGGAAATTTCATACCTGTCATATCCGTTTTGAGCAAAGATACGCTTAGTCTCCTGGTACATGAGCCTGTCCTCATCTTCATCCGGCAGTTTTAATTCTCCCTTTTCATAAGAATCATACAGGGGAGTTCCCTCCTCCAATATCAGGCTGTATGCGGAAATATGCTCAGGAGGCGGAACCAGCGCCAGCACTTTCTCCAATGTCTTCCTGTATCCCCTGATATCCTGCCCCGGAAGGGCGCTCATAATATCCACATTGATATTCGTAAACCCGTTTTTTCTGGCTTCCTCGTAAGTATGCACAAACTGCTCCCATGTATGTATCCTGCCGAGGGCTGCAAGCTCCCCATTGTCCGCTGACTGCAGGCCGATGCTCAGACGGTTGATGCCTGCCTGCCGGTAACATGACAGCTTCCCTGAAGCATCCGTTCCGGGATTGACCTCTATGGTCACTTCCGCATTCTGCGTTACCTGGTAATTGCTTCTAACTGCCCCAAGCAGACATGCTATCTCATCCTCCGATACCACGGAAGGCGTCCCCCCGCCGATAAAGATAGTGGCTACTCTGTAATCTGCATACTGAAAAGCACTTCCTGCCGTTTCGGCAAGAAGCGCCCCCATATACTTTTTCTTCGTCTCTTCCTCCGCCGGTGCGGACAGAAAATCACAGTAGAGACATTTCCGAATGCAGAAAGGAATATGGAAATACAGTTCCAATTCGTTTTTTTCCGGCCTTTTCATTCCAAGTCCTCTTTTTTAAATTCAAATCCTGTTTTTTAAGACAGGTTCTCTTTTTCTAATTCTGGTTCTTTTTTCTAATTCAAGTCCTCTTTTCTTGGCTTATCATGTGACATTGAACCCATTTTAGTCATCATCCAGCTTCAAAACACTCATAAATGCCTTCTGGGGAATTTCCACATTGCCAATCTGGCGCATACGCTTCTTTCCCTCCTTCTGCTTTTCCAGCAGCTTTTTCTTACGGGTGATATCGCCGCCGTAACATTTTGCAAGAACATCCTTGCGCATGGCTTTCACTGTTTCCCTGGCGATGACTTTGCCGCCCACGGCAGCCTGTATGGGGATTTCAAACAAATGCCTGGGTATCTCATCCTTCAGTTTCTCACACATTCTGCGCCCCCGCTCATACGCGGAATCCCCGTGGACAATAAACGACAGCGCGTCCACTTCTTCCTTATTAATCAGGATGTCCAATTTCACCAGCTTGGAAGTCTCGTATCCCTTCATATCGTAATCAAAGGAAGCATATCCTCTGGAACGGGACTTAAGCGCATCGAAAAAGTCATATATAATTTCGTTCAAAGGCAGTTCATATTTCAACAGCGCTCTGCTCGCCTCAATATATTCCATACCCAGATAACGCCCCCGCCGCTCCTGACAGAGTTCCATAATCGAACCGATAAACTCACTTGTAACCATGATTTCCGCACTTACCACAGGTTCCTCCATGTGCTCAATCTCTGACGGATCAGGCAGATTGGATGGATTGGTCAATTCAATCACTTCCCCATTGGTCTTATACACTTTATATACCACTCCTGGCGCCGTAGTTACCAGGTCCAGATTGTATTCCCGTTCCAATCTCTCCTGTATCACTTCCAGGTGCAATAGTCCCAGAAATCCGCAGCGGAATCCGAATCCTAACGCCATGGAGGTCTCCGGTTCATACTGCAGGGAAGCATCGTTTAACTGCAGCTTCTCCAACGCGTCCCTCAAATCAGGATATTTTGCTCCATCCGCAGGATATAATCCGCAATACACCATAGGCTGCACTTTTTTATAGCCCGGCAGCGGCGCGGCACAGGGATTATTGTCATCGGTTACGGTATCCCCGACTGCGGATTCCTTTACATTTTTAATCGATGCCGTAATATACCCCACCATACCCGCAGACAGCTCATCACAGGGCAGAAAACGTCCTGCGCCGAAATATCCCACTTCCACCACTTCTTCCCTGGCGCCCGTGGCCATCATGCGGATAACCGTTCCCTTTTTCACGCTTCCTTCCATAATGCGGCAGAAAATAATCACACCCTTGTAGGAATCATAGAGTGAATCAAAAATAAGAGCCTGCAATGGCGCATTTGGATCTCCTTTGGGTGCCGGAACTTTGGCCACAATCTGCTCTAACACCTCATCAATGCCGATACCGTTTTTGGCAGAGATCAAGGGGGCATCCTGTGCCTCCAGCCCAATCACATCTTCTATTTCTTCTATGACCCTCTGCGGTTCGGCGCTGGGCAGATCAATCTTATTAATCACCGGAAACACATCCAGATCATGATCAAGCGCCAGATAGACATTTGCCAATGTCTGCGCTTCAATTCCCTGTGCTGCGTCTACCACCAGAACCGCACCGTCACACGCGGCCAGGGAACGGCTGACTTCATAATTAAAATCTACATGGCCGGGCGTATCAATCAGGTTGAAAATATACTCTTCCCCATTCCCGGCCTTATATACGGTACGGACTGCCTGTGCCTTAATAGTAATTCCCCGCTCCCGCTCCAAATCCATGTTATCCAGAACCTGTGCCTGCATTTCCCTGCTGGTCAGCAGACCGGTATGCTCAATAATCCTGTCAGCCAGTGTTGATTTTCCATGATCTATATGGGCAATAATACAAAAATTGCGGATTTTACTTTGATCAATTCTCTGTCCTGTGACTTCCATGTTCTCTTCCTCATTCCTCTCCAACGTAATCCGGGCTCATTTCACTGTCCCTGCATGCACTATCCGCCCCTGCACCCGCTCTGCCGCTTACAAGTCAAAACAATTATGTCTGACTGCGCAAGCTTCCGAAGAACGGTACGCATATACAGCAGCCCGTCTGAACTGTTACGATTGTATCAGAATTTAACAGGATTGTCCAGTCGTTTGTATTGACATTTATCCTTCACCGGAAAGCACCATATCCAGAATATGCGCCAGCGGATCACAGGCGTTCATGGCTTCCTCCACCGTATTATTCTGTGCGCCCAATTCAATCAGCAGATATTTCGGACTTAGATGCATATTATACCGATACCCTTTTAGATAAATCCTTCTTGTAAGTCCGGGATAATACTCCATTGCCTTCAGCTGCATCTGAAAAGAAAACGCCAGGTTGCTGTCCAGATTTTCATTATATAAATAGGCGATATTGCCCGTCTTCCTGGTCCGCGACAAACCGTTGAAGAACATAAACCGGGCTGTGGGCCTGCCGTCCAGATCCATGACCAGCCTGGTTCCCTGGGGCATCTCGTCCCTATGTAAATCAATCACCACCTGTATGGTGGGATTCTCTTCCAATACCTGTTCAATATCGGGCAGCGCATTTGCGTAGGCATTATCCCTGGACTGCACATCATACTTCCCTCTGTGATGAAGTACCTCATATCCGTAATCCAGTGTCAATATCTCCGTCAGACGATCTCCCACTCCCATAATGGAGGTGGACTCATCTCCCGGCAATGAATCGGAAAAAGCCTCTTGGGAATGGGTGTGATATATAAGAATCTGCGGCCCCGGACTATCCTTGGGAATGCTCATATCCTCCTGCAGAAATCTGCTTACATTCAGCTGGTCACTGCCTGCCATGGTATTGGCATCAATAGAATAAAACTGCTGAATCAGCGTATTATAATCATTCAGTTCCTCCAGGCTGATCCGGCTCTGCAGTCCGTGAGGAATAAAGGATGATATCTGCATCTGAAGCGCCGCCTCATTTTCCGCCCGCAGCAGCTCTTCCAGCGTCTCCCCCATGGTATGATCCATTACGCCATTGCCGTCTGACCCATCCGTCCATGGAAACGCCCCCTCATCTGTACTTCCCTGGCCTGTCATCCAGGAATCGGCTCCGCTATTTCCGCTTCCCTGTTCTGTCCACTGACCTGCTCCAATCGTCCCGACTGTCCCCGTTTCCCCTGCAGCGCTTCCTTTTGCCTCATATTCCCCTTGAGCAGCCTCGCCGTATTCCCTCTCTTCTGCCTCTGCCAACAACACTGTTCTGAAATCCGTGGATACCTGGTCCTCTTCCGCAGCCTGGTCTGCCGCAAACCCGTAAAAAGGCAGCAGACTCTGAATCTGTGCCTGCAGCAGCCAGCAGCTTCCACTCCCGCTTTCTTCCAGAAACGCAAAGCCAGGCAGGAATTGTCCATAAACCATGGATTCCATCTCTTCCGCAAAGCTTATCAGCATGGTACTTCCAATGGTATCTCTTGTCTGTTCCCCATCTGTAACGGCGCCGCAGCTGTTCGCAGCAACCTGTATTCCTAAAAACGCAGCTGACAGCATCAACAGGCGCTTTTTCAGACTCCCTGCAAATATCCTTCTATCTACAGCAACACACTTCCTTTCTGATCCTATCCTGTCATCCCAACTCCATGTCTAATATATGCAGAGACTTCCCATTCCATGAAGAACTTCCCATTCTTATGATTTCAACATTTTGCAGTTTTAATTTTTATCAATTTGAAGTTTTTCGCTTTGTAATTTTTCCCTGTCCATTTGTCTTTTCACATTGTAATTTTTCACATTGTAGTTTTTCACATTGTAGTTTTTCCCTGTTCATTTGTCTTTTCACTTTATAATTTTTCACATTGCAATTTTTCCCTGTTCATTTGTCACTTCTGCATAAACGTTTCTCCAATGGCAATGTTGATTCCTTCTGACACGGTAAAGCTCACCCTTTTAATGACGGCATCAATATCCTTTCCTGTCATATACATATTGTTCAGTTCCGCAAAGTTCAGCTTTTGTTTTTCCTTATATCTGACGCTGGATAAATCCTTCTCTTCCTCCAGCATTTTCTCCAATGCATCTCCCACAATGGTTGCCGCATCTACAACGGTGGGCACCCCAATGGCTATTACCGGCGTACCAAGGCTTTCCTGGGTCAGGGCATTCCTGTGATTTCCCACACCGGAACCCGGCTGAATTCCCGTATTAGTAATCTGAATGGTACGATTCAGCCTCCTTGTACTGCGTGCGGCCAGAGCATCTATGACAATCAGCGCATCCGGCTTGGTCTCTGTTACCACACCCTTGACAATTTCTGCCGTCTCCATCCCCGTTTTTGCCATGACCCCCGGCTCCAGCGCACTGATTTGATTCATTTTCTCACAATTATAGGCTGCCGCTCCATATTCCTTCACAATATGCCGGGTGATAAACAGATTGTCCACTGCCTGGGGACCCAATGCGTCTGCTGTCACTTCCCTGTTGCCCAGCCCTACTACAAGAATGGACTGTTCCCTGTCCATATCCGGCAGCAGTTCCAGAAGCTCTTTCGCCAGGCAATTGGATACCTCCCTGTGATAATCTTCATCCGGCTCCACCATGGCAGGCGCCTCCATGGTCACATAGATGCCAATGGGTTTTCCCATGGCTTTCGCTGCATTCTTCGTATCAATCATTACCTTTGTGACATGAATATCATCTTCTTCCAGATCATATTCTTCCACCCTGACACCCCGGAGCTCACTGTCCGCCTCACTGATGCTTTCTCTGGCTTCAAGCGCCAAATCCGTTCTCATCTGAAAATTTCCCATATCCACCCTCACATTTTCTTATTCTGCTAAAAAAACGAAGCTCTCTCAAAATAACAAGGCAGCACGCCGCCCGAATATTCGTAACGGTTCAACCATGCCATAATGTATATTTTCACCAGTAATGCCAGGCCTTTACCGGCGACTTAATTCATGTCGGGCGTCCGCCATATGGAAATGATTGAACTGTCAACAATATTATCATTTTATCCAATTTTTTCTCGAATATGTCTTGACAAATTTTCTATATTTTACTAAACTATAGAAGTATGTTTACATAAGTCCTCCGTGTCTGGCTTGTGTAATTACAATTATAACAAATGGGAGGTGTAAGACTTGGCTAATATTAAATCCGCTAAGAAGAGAATCTTGGTAAACCGTACCAGAGCCGACAGAAATAAAGCGATCAAATCCAGTGTTAAGACCGCAATCAAGAAGGTTTACGCAGCTATCGAAACCGGTGACAAGGCTGCTGCAAAAGCACAGCTGGCTGCTGCCACCAAGACCATTGAGATGGCCGGAAGCAAGGGCATATATCACAAGAACAATGTTGCCCACAAGGTTTCACGTATCAGCACTGCCGTAAACAAGATGGCTTAACTTTCAATATAAAGACATGCAGTTAAAAGCACCCATACCGTCATGTGGGTGCTTTTCTATTTGCTTTATCTGCCTCTTTTCTGTCTCTCAATGCCTGTGGCTGCCGCCGCCATGGCTGGCCCCGCTTCTGCTGTGATGATGGCCTCCTCCGCCGCTGCTGCGATATCCCCCGCTGCTTCTGCTCTGTGTCTCTATTCTCCTCGTAGTAACCTTTTTTCTCAGAAATTCATCCGTTTTCACCTTCAGGTCCGGTTTGCCTCCGGCCACATAAGCATTTACTGCTGTGGTATTCTCTGCCTTCTGCTGCCTCAGATTGGCCACAGCATAAATACCGGCAGCCAGCAAAGGTACAATCAGTACCACCGGCCATGGTATGAGCACATTGGAGGAATTTTCCAGCAGTTCACACACCCTGTCAACATATGCCGTATATGCCCTGCAGGGATCTGTCGCATAATAAGCATCCACCGCATAAAGCACCCTGTCAATATCATAATCGCTGAAAGCACGTTCCACTTTTCCGCTGGTGCTGAGGTGCTCCCCATTCTGCCCCGGATACCAATTATGCAGAAGCAGCACTCCGTCACCTTCAAATCCCTTGTTGTATCCATAATGGTTCTCATCCCAGAAATCATCTGCGATATCCTGCATGTTCCGTTCCCAATCCGTATAACGGTATCCATACTGCTCCCTGGCTTCCGCTCCTTCCACAGACAAATCCATGGTTACCAGAACAATATGAATCCGCATCTGCTGTTCCTTCCGGGCGATATGTACGCGCAGATTCTCCTCTTCCTCATCGGTAAGTACATCTGCATAATCATATACCCGCTCTGCGGGTGCATCATGCCTCATCAAATTCATAATCCTCAATACAATACACAGTACTGTCATCGCTCCTATGATCATAAACCAGATTCTAAAATAATGCAGATATTGCTTTCTCGCTTCTTTTTTGAAATCAGTCTCCATTTTAACTCCCATCTCCCCGCCTGTTGTGGGCATATTCATCAAAATTATTACCCCTGTCTCACGTTCGGCGCACTGTTGTCCTGCTCCTATAATAACCCCAGCAATACATTCACTAATGCAGATATTGCCGTAAGACAAGCCCACAATGTAGCTGTATACCCCCACACTTTAGCAGAAGATATGGGTACTGTTCCCACAATCTTCCCCGTCTGCCCGTTGACATAAAAAGGATACTCCTTTTCTTTGTAACGATATATGTATTTCCACACAGGAAGCAGACCATATACAGCCTTACAGCCTCTCACCGTAACATCCTGCTGCAGCGTTTTCACAGAACGATACCCCCCATAACTGTCCCTCAAAAGTTTCAGCGCATCTGTTTTCATTATGGCATTGGCACGGTTTTCCACTGCACCGGAACCCATATTGTATTTCTCCCCATAGAACCCTGACAAATATTCCGGTGAGAAATCGATCATCTGGCCATAATCAAAAGGTGCGATTAAGTCCATCACATCATCCGGCATCTGTTCCGAAGCATCCACCGGAATCTTCTGGAAAGTGATATCCATACTCCGCGAAATGGCATAATACTGCGTTTCTGTATACTCCGTATTGCCGCTGCGCCAGATTCTCACCGTGGCACCTTCTCCCTGAAAATAGCACCCAGTCTCATAATCATAGAACCAATACGGTACATAGATTCCCTGCATACTGTTCAACCGCACCTCAGAGAGGAAATCCGCGGGGGCAAAACGGAACTTTCCGAACTTTTCACGAAGAGACTGCTTGCAGGTTTCCTTTCCCAATTGAAAGGGAATCATCATTTTCGGTGTATACTCCCCTTCCACCCTTTCATTGAAGATCAGGAAACTGTCACAATAGGGACATTGTGTCGCCGAAGTATGAACCTCCACCGGCACCTCACCACCGCAATTGGGACATACTGTCAATGATCCTGTCCGGGCTTCCTGACGCTCCTGACTTCCTTCACTTTGACAAAAGGGGCAATACATGCCATGCTTCTCAGGACTATATACCACATTGCCCCCGCAATTCCTACATTTGAAAATCATTTTCCACTCCCACTCCTTCATGTGATATTTCTGACCACACGTTCCTTCCAGTTTTCCCAGCTCACATAACTATGCCCGATGGCAGACAGCACTGCTGAAATAATTAAGGGAAGATACTGCAGTGTAATGCCGCATAGCAGAAACAGGCAGGATGGCAGCACTGCCAATGCTGCTTTCAGTACCGCCGCCCGCCTTACATTTTCATGTCCTGCAGCAAAAACCGCCGAAGCCTCACGTCCGCTCCAAAGCCTTACGCCCATGACCCGAAAATATATCATCCATGCAATCCAATATGCCAAAAGCAATGCTTCGCTTCCCAATCCCCATACCAAAAATTGGTCCATGGAATAAAACCCGAAATTTCTCTCTTTTCCGACATAAATAATCATAAAGAACATAGCGCCATAGTGTCCCGCACGTTCTATCACATTCATCAGCTTGTTTTTACACAGATTCTCTTCTCTGCCGCATTTTACAGCATATATCAGATCAGGAACCAATAGCAATATTACTGAAATCAACTGGAAAAGGCTGATCCAATTCCACCTCATAACCTTCTAATACCTCCATAAAAGGGACTATCACCCCCCATATGTTGCGGACTATTGTAATCTCACACTCCCCGGAACACTTCATCAATCGCAGAGCACAACTACCTTTGAAGGTGTTGTCTGTGCCGGTATGCTTCTGGTTGAACTGCTGTACACTACCATCAGATTATGATTGGCAGGATTCCCCTGAAAATATTGATTGTTTGTAGTTCTCACATCCACACTGCCGTCCATGTTCAGCTTCAACGTCTGGCTCTCATTTACCAGGGATGCATTGTAAAAGTCCACATCCACATTCTGCCCGTTCTTTACCTCCGCCGCTGCCACTGCATTATACTGAGGAGGATAAATAAGCGGCATGGGTGCATCCGTAGAATACCAGAAAGTACACATCCTCCCTACGGAAAGGGTATCAAAATCCAGCACATAGGTGGAAGGAGTCATCATAAAATTGACCGTATTGCCATCCATATCCTCCAAAGTGACAAACATAATACAGCCATTGGCGCGGCGGCTGCCGATCCTGGCAGGAACAATGTCCACAATAGTGCCCGTGACAGAGCCAAATCGGCTGCGTTTAAAAGGTCTGTTCTGCTCAAAAACAAAATCCATAATTTCTCCTATGGAATACGAGTCTTCCATTTTATAATAAATATCAATCTATAATATGCCGCAATACTGCCAAAGGATACAATATAATAAATCTTATGGCATTTACTCGATAATGCCGCCCCCCAGTACATATTCGCCGTCATAGAAGCAGATTGACTGCCCCGGCGCAGCCGCCCGTACAGGTTCCTCAAAATCAGCAGCCACAGAACCGTCAGGCAGTTTCTCAATGGTACAATAAGCCCCTTTGTGATTATAACGTATCTTGCCAAATACTCGTCTGGGTTCTGTCAGATCTTCTATTGACATATAATTGACTTTACGGCAAAGCACTCTTCTCGTAAACAAATCTTCATTTCTTCCAACGACCACCTCATTGGTCTCAGGCCGTATCCCTGTCACATAGACCCGTTCCCCCATAGGAAGCTCCAGCCCCCTGCGCTGCCCGATGGTATAATGTGTAATGCCTTTATGACGCCCTAATATGCGCCCTTCTTCATCCACAAAATTTCCCCCTCCGGGAACACGCCCTTCTGCCGACCTGTCAATAAAACCGGCATAATCCTTATCCGGCACAAAGCATATCTCCTGGCTGTCCGGTTTATGTGCCACGGGCAGACCTGCTTTCTCCGCCATTTCACGGACAGCACTTTTCTCATACTCTCCCACAGGCATCAGGGTATGGGCTAACTGTCCCTGGGTCAGACCATACAGGGCATAGGTTTGATCCTTCGCAGCCGTGACGGACCTGCGGACCGCAAACCGGCCGTTCTCCAGCTTTGCAATCCTGGCATAATGCCCTGTGGCAATATAATCCGCACCCATTGACAGACACCTTTTCAGCAATGCCTCCCATTTCACATACCGGTTACAGGCAATACAGGGGTTTGGTGTGCGCCCCTGCAGGTATTCATCCACAAAATAATCCATCACATATTGCCTGAATTCCTGTTTAAAATTCATCACATAATAGGGAATCTCCAGTGCTTCCGCCACTCTCCTCGCATCCTCCACTGCGGTCAGCCCACAGCACCCCCCCTTGATTCCTTTCATGTCATTGTCCTCATCCTGCCATATCTGCATGGTGACACCTATGACATCATATCCTTGCTCCCTTAAAAGGCAGGCCGCCACGGAGGAATCCACGCCTCCTGACATACCTACCACAACCTTTTCTCTCATATGATAACCTTTTTTAAATGATAACCTTTTTAAATGATACCTTTTTTAAATGATAACTTTTTTCCCAATGTCCACCTTCACCGCACCCGGCCATTGGTGCTGGTGCAGTATGCTCATGGTTCCTGTCACTACGGCTTCTGAACAATGTAAAAAATGGTTACTGTTCACTCATCACTACCGCGAGGCGTTTTCATGCGTATTTTGCATGAAAATCCCGAGACAGCGTGCGCCAAAACGCTGCTCTTGCGTTTTGTGTGCATTAGTTACTGTGAACGGAGTGAACAGTAACTAAAAATGTAACAGTTCGGCAGCCTGTCTGAACTGTTACTTGAAAATATCCGCAACGTTTCCTATAATGTCGTAAGACATATTATGATTTGTATGCTGCACTCTATTATAAAGCATCCGCAACAAAAATACAATGGCTAAATCAACATCTGTTTGTCACAGTTCAGACAGGGTTACTGTTCACTCCGTTCACGGTAACAAGCCTTCGCAGAAGGCTTTAGGCACAGGAATCGCAAAAACGGCGATTTCGCGCACAGCTTGGGATTTTCATGCAAAATACGCATGAAAACACCTCGCGATAGTGACGAGTGAACAGTAACCGGACAGGCCACTGAACTGTGACAGGAATGCACACAAAACGCGAAAAGAACAGCAGGGGTTGTATGAATTGTTACATCTTTCTTACAATTCGATAATATGCCGAAGAAGTCCTGCGGTAGCTCAGAATGTATACAATGGCAAACACCATGCATCCTCCCAGGGTACAGGCCGCCAGCAGCCCTTTTTCAAAGAAGCCGATTGCCCCCATCAGCATATACACCATCTGCATCCCCACTGCCGTGTGCAGAACAGCTCCCATCAGCGGCAGAATAAATACCATACGGATCTGCTTCTTAATGGTGCGGCGGATCTCCCCATCGCCCATGCCTACCTTCTGCATAATCTCGAAATTCTTCTGGTCCTCATATCCTTCCGTAATCTGCTTGTAATACATAATAATCAGAAGACAGATTAAGAAGATGGAACCAAAGAAAATCCCGATAAATAAAAGTCCTCCATACATACTTTCCTGATCCTTCATATTATCCCTGTAATCCTTATACTGTGCAAAACCTGTCAATCCGCTCACATAAGCTTCCAGTTTTCCGGAAAAATTGTCTATATTTTCCTGCGTCCCTTCCGGTAAAAATCCATAAAAATATGACCCGCTTTGGAAACCGTCCACCCCATATACCTGACTTACTTTATCCAACGTATCTCTGTCTGCAAAGACAATCAAATATGCATCCGCAAAACCGTTTTCCGGCAGCTTTCTGCCGATTTTACTTTCCTGGAGCTCTCTGCCAATGGGATATTCCAGTTCTTCAAACATAACACTGCTTCTGCCGAAATCGGCTCCCTCTGAGAAGAGCAGGACTTCCCCCGGCTGCAGCGCTTCTTTGGTTCCCTCCAGCAAGTTGTACTCTTCCTGTGTCATTAATATAAGGTTCTTCCAGCCGGAGTAATTATACGGCTCGCCTTCTCTTCTAAATACCCCTCCGTCCTGATAAGCTCTGACCTTCACATAGGAGTATGCCAGTTTATC
>CAJUAP010000007.1:70033-91389 GCA_910584435.1 uncultured Acetatifactor sp. | reverse complement strand
TTCTGGCACTGGCTGTTCTGTTCCTGTATCTTCTCTCTGCTTTTGATGCTGTCGGATGGTGGTATGCGGCTTTTCTGTGGGTTCATCTGACTGTATTTTATTTTCTGGAAGCCGGGGTATTCTTAGCAGTATTGTATCCTTTTGTCCAGGAGAAAATGCTCTTCTGGTTAAATACCCTGTGGCTCTATCTGATTCCATTGGTGTGTGTAGGGTATGGTTTTGATTTCTGTATGCGGGCCTCTATCCCTGGACTGCTGTTGATTCTGCTGTGGTGTATTGATGCCTTTGATAGTTTTATGCCGAAAGCAGGTACTGGTGCACTGGGAGTGGGCACTTCATCATCTGCCATAACAGTTGTTTCACAGCAAAGTGAGACGGATGCCTCATCAGGAGCTATGGAGACAGCTTCACAGCCAGGTATGCATGACCTTTCAGCACAAATGATGCGGACTGCCCACCCCTCTTCCCTTAGATATACTTGGAAAGAAAAATTGCAGATTTGCCTCCTGGCCGTCCTTCTGCTGCTCGGCGCTGCAACACCCTTTCATGAAATAAAGCGGACTTATACCAATACCCTCTCCTATTATGAGCTGCAGACCATTTCTGAAGAAAAACTATACCAAGGATCAAATGTATGCGGTAATCCGGACAGCTTCTTCTGGAAATATCTGGCAAAATAGTATTTCATTAAGGAAAAAATCTTGCAAATTTGCAAACTGGTGTATATATTTGTATTCCTATGAAAATAATAATGATATACAAGCTTTTGAAATGCTTTGTACTAATTCAACCCACTTGGAACTGTTACAATGCCATTTCAAAAGCAGCAGAATTATGCAAAATCTTTCAAAAATAACTTGCAGTATCATAAATTTTATGGTAAATTAAGAGAGAGATTATCAGAGGGAAGGGAAGGTTATGCCAAATCTTCCTCGCTTTCTATTATATTAAGTGGGAGGTGTGATTTGTGTATAAAAAACCAATTTATGTGACAAGAGTGGATACTTGTTTAGCAAGCGATCGAATCATGCCCTATGGAGACAGGGTGAGTGCTACTTCTGAGTCAAAAAGAAAAGAGATTGCGTTGAAACTATTAGGTGCATATAGAGAAGTGGAGGCAGAAGATGAAAAAAATGACTCAAAAACATAGGTGCAGAGAAATAGACTAACTGTAAAATATTTGGTTCAAAAATGCCTTTCGAATACTTTTCGAAAGGCATTTTTATAGATATTACATGAGAAAAGGGGAATGATGTCATGCAAACTAAAACCAACAGTACGGCCGTAAAATATGATGTAGATATTATTGAAATGATACGAAACAATAATATCGCAACCGGACAAGACAGCACGAATAAATATAATACTTATTTTATGCTAGACTACTTTGATTTATTGTTTCATAAATCTCTGACAGGAAAAGAAAAAAATTACAGAAAATTTTGGAATATAAAGGAAAACCAAAAGGAAAAAGATTTAAAATATAAAGCCGCTTATAAGACATTAAGCTTGTATGCCACAACAGAAAATGTACGCAACGACTTTTTTGAATTATGCGCATATGAGGGACACTTGTCCACAAAACCCTTTTTAGGCATTATTCAGATTAATTTTGTCCATTACTTCTACGAACAAAACTTATCCGCAGATGAAGTTCTTTCTTTTTGCGAAGAAAAAATAATTGAAGCATTAAAGCCGAACATTTCTTCTGAAAATGTTTGTTATCAGCTCTATCGAAGCAGCACCATTGGGGATTTTTGTCTTGCAGTCAAAAGTGAAGAAATAGAAAAAATCTATAAGATATCAACTATACTTAATAATTTTGCGGTTCATTATAAAGGAGAGTCCTATAAATTTAATACTTATACCAATGTTGGGATTGAATGTATTGCTGATGAAACCGGAAATTATTGCTCTTTCCAGGAAGCGACAATTAAAAAAAATCAACATTGCGAGTTTGCCATTCGCATTACTGCATACAACGATTTTGCAAAAAGAATATTTGAAAAGATAAAAAATTCAAATGAGATAAAAGTAACTATTGAACCCATGAACGGCCTATTTGGAAGATATGATTTTCTGCTGCACCTTACCATGGAAAACTTTGCCTTAGTATATGGCACATTATGCAGAAGCAAGATTGCTGGTTATTCAGCAGACGCTTCTAACCCCATGGATGATGACAAAAAATCTTTTGTTCAATTATTTCAGGCCGGAGTTGAAGAAGGACAGATCAAAATCATTAATGAACGCGTTCTGGTACCTTTATCAGACACGTTATTTACTTTTGATAATGTAGATATCAACTGCCAGCAGTTTGCTGAAAAGGAAAAAAAATTAAAAAGCATTGTAACAAACGCAAATGAAGAACTTAAAGATAAAATGAAAAATTTTCAGGAAATGGAAGAATTGTTTCTTGAAGAACGGCGGTGTTTTATTGACATCAGCAGAGAATTGTGGGAGGTAATCAGCACCTATGTACCCCAGGGAATGGAAAATGATTCACATGTAAACTGGCAGATATTAATTAGTGACTTAAGAGTTACATTTGATGCCATTGAAGAATGGAAAAAATCTTACAAGGACTGTAAGGATATCGCGGAACGCAAGGAAATGAGACAGCTATTTCTTGAAAACCTTCGATTGATAACAGATGCTGTAAACCAATACTATAAATTTCTGCAGAATGTGAATTCTCAAACTTTGCAATCTCCTTTATACGAGATTCAAACACAATTAGATGCCGAAAAAATGATGATTGCTTATCGAGAGTTTCTATTTGAATATTTTCGGCATTACAAGATGAGCTATGAGGCTTCAGATGATAAACGTACCATGTTTTATCCAATCGTATATCCTGATGTATCAATTGAAAAAGCTTGTGTTGTGGTAGCATTTATGAATGAACGGAAACTATCTACACGGCTTCTGATCTGCAGGGTTCCATCATTTGAATATTATGGCCGAGTATATGATATGATTCCATGGGTACTTCACGAGGCATCTCATTACATTCGTTCGGTAAATCGTCCTAGCCGTAATAGGTATGTGATTCATCTGGTTATTAGAGCTATATTTATGCAGGCTGTATACAAATTACTAAATCATTATTCCAACGACTATGGGTATCATACAATCGGTAAGCTTGAAAATGAAATATTAGATTGTATCACTAATGTTGTTTCCACGCAATTTGAAAATTTCTGTAATGAAAAAAAGGAAAAGGTAAATATCCTCCAAATCGGTATAGATTATTTGGTTACCGAACTTATGGAATTTTTACACATTATTTTTGATAAAAAGATATATCAAATGAACGTAGATGAAGATGCACGAAATATCAGGGCAATTCAAACCGCTTTGCTCCATTTCCTCGGCCAACTGGGATTGCTGCAATCTTCAAATGAAAATTTAATAGATTGGGTACAAGAGTGTTCCGACAGTGCTGACAAACTTTCCATGTTATTAAAAATCATCCATGATACTTTATATGAGAAGATGACCGGATGTAAACCAGACGAAGATGTGTGGGAAATGATTCGAAAAGACAGCTGGCTTCTGGAAACTGATTTAAATGAGATCTGCAAAACACCTGAAGTACTGCATATACCAGAAGAACAGCGTAAGAATTACTGCTTTACTATAAGAGAACTAAGTCGTTTGTATGGAGCATGGAATAAGCGCCAAAAAGCTGAAAATGACAAAGACTTCAGGAAAGATTTATGGAAAACTTGCACTCAGCAAATAAGGGTTATCATACAGGAAGGTTTTAATAATCAAAAAGGGTTTACTGAACTATATCGCATTTTTAACATGATATTTGGAACAGGACAAGAAATAGAGGATGAAAAAATACAAAGTATAAAAACAGAATTTAATATATTGCTTCAAGAAGAAGTGAATGAATTGGCAGAAAGGGAAATTACTATTTATAGAGAGTCTTATGCAGATTTGTTTATGGCTGCTGCGTTAGGATTAAGCTCATTTGGATATTGTCGACAAATATTTCAAATGTCAAGCGATGCAACCACAGAAGATAATACAAAATGGGCAGAAGCAATCAATATACATAGATTCCGAAGTGTTGCTGCTGTCTTACTGGGTCAGGAATGTCTGCCTGAAAGCAAAGTAATCGATAACAAAAGGTATATTCCCATGGATACTTTACTTTTAAACGGGCGTGAATACTGCCTTGCGTCACTTGAATGTGCCAGGAAAAGTATACTGGATATGGTGGCTCAGAGAAACGAAAGCGAAATTTCCAAAAAGCAGCAGGAAATTGATAAATTCTTTAGAATATTGAGTAAAAATATTAATTATATTTTTGAAGCATTTGACCACGGTGTTCCAATAAAAGAAGTGATAGCAGATTCTGTACTTACAATCTATTTAACCCCGGATGAACCCTTTTATTTTGATGAGCCAGAGGCAGCCGCAGAGAGAAAAGTTATTCTGGAAAAATACCGGTCAATTCAAAAAGAATTAGACTGCTGCAAACATGTTATATATCGAATTCGCTGTTTCATCATTATTTTAAGTATGGTCGGGGAAAATGGATATATTATTGTAGAAGAAAAGGAATACCACCATTTATGGAAATTGTATAAAGCACATTGGGCCAAATGTAAGGATCTGCGAGAAAAAAATATTTGCAAAACAATAGCTGATTACTATAATACTCCTCAGTCTGCATTTGAAAAAGAAGCAGAAGAAATGCTGGAGGATACAATACAGTTTATCCAGACGTATTACTACAAGAACCGATTTAAAATTATGCTGTCTGACGAAAATAAAGGGGAGTAGCACAAATGGAAAAAGAACATACTCATAAATACTATGCAGATTCTCTTGAAGATATTTTGAAATATGTTACCGAAATTGGCGATGTATGCAAACAGGATGGTATTTTAAAACCATTATGGTTTCGTGGACATGAATATGCACATTATAATTTAGAGCCTAATATTTTTAGACAGGCCGATTATCAGTATAATGACCAAAAAACCTACAGCAGCAATCATTTGAGAGAAGATTACAGATATCAGCACTTCATGTCAAGAAATTTTGATAAAACCGAATACCGTGAGCCGCATTCGGTTTTTGAATGGCAGGAAATCATGCAGCACTTTTTTTCCAAAACCCGGCTTATGGACTGGAGCGAATCTTTATTTTCAGCTCTGGAATTTTCCATGGAGGGCTTTTTGATTCCATATAAGAATTTAGACATTTTAAATAAAAGACGTAAAATGCAACCGGTTTTATGGATTTTACAGCCTAATCAGCTTAACGAAAAAGTTTATGATACGCTGTCAGAAACGAATGATTACCCCATATTGAAAAAGGTACTGCCTAAGATGAAGCCCTCCGATATAAATTTCATTGGAAATAGTCTTAAGCAGAATAAAGACATCTATTTTAAGCTTAAAGATAAAAAGGAACAAAACTTAAGCAATATAGTGAGCATAACGGCTTTGGAAGATTTAAAGCGTTCCTACTTGGGACGCGAAAAAGAAGCTTTGTTGAATATGGAGTTTAATCCTTTCTTTTATATACTATTAAGAATATATGCCGACGGAGTACCAATCGATTATGGAACAGTTCCTCCTCTGGCCATTATTCACCCCTACCATAGTCAGAGAATCCAAGCACAGAAGGGCGTTTTTACAGTGTCTCCATACTATATTCCTAATGCCATGGCAAAGAAAATTATGGGAATGAATACAGGATTTAATCCCATGGCTATGGAATATACGCCCCAATGTCAAGACTGTCTATTTGAAATACAGTTGACTAATCCTGGTAAGATTGCAGAACAGATGCGAAAAATCGGCCATAAAAGCAGCGATTTGTACCCAGATGCACAAAGAACCGCCCAAGATATGGAAAATATGGATTTCTCTATATAATTTGTTAGACGCTTCATCCAAAACTATGAATACAGTTTTACATACACATGCCCAGATGCACCTGAAAGGAAAAATGGCGAATCTAGTCCTTTCACTTCTTGGTACCGCCCCGCCTGCACGAATAGGCCGGGGCGGCTCAATTTATTCTTCCACACATACCCTTCATTTCTTCCTGAAACAGGCAATACCAAATTTTCCCCCCCTTCCAGGCCATCAGTCTAAGCTTTTCCTCATATCCTTTTTCCTTGACTTGTACAAGCGCAGCCGGCATCCATCCTCAAAATCCCCTGCATCGGGATATTTGATTTCTACCACCGCCCCGAAACCTTTTTCAAAGCTCTCAATAGCATTCCATAACCTGTTCTATGAAAATCTGCCGGATTTCAAGATTAGGAATTGCAAGCTGATAAAGAAATGAAAAACAGCCCTTGCCGCTATACCCACCGCGTAACCACACTCACAGCCGCCTCATAATTTAGAGGGTTTCTTCTTTGATAATCAAATAAAATAAACCTGTCTACGTCTACAGCCTTCCCTTGGCCTTCCTCGCTGTCCCGGCCCTCATACCCATTAACCATCTGCTCCACATCCCACACCGGATATGTAAAAGGCTCCAAATGCGTCATTTTACTGAGCTGCTTCCAATCATAACCTGCGTAGTCCGGCAGATAAAGGCGGCTTCGCTCTTCCTCCTGATAAAAATCCCGAATCGCGTCTTTCCATTCCGCCAAACTTCTGGCAAACTGCGGCCGGGTCTTCAGATTCTCCCTCAGATACATGTCATATATCAGAAGTTCCCGATACACTGCCGCCCTGCTTTCATCCCACTCCATTGCAAAGGCAAGTAATATTTCATAACGGCGGACACGTGCCGGACTTGCTGCCAGATATCCTTCCTTCCGATAAAATTCAGCCAATGCTTCATACATGGCAAAGGCATTCGGAAATGCCTTCTCTAAAAAAGGCAGAGTATATGTAAATTGCGCACTGTTATAGTACAGCTCCACCATTTCTTCAACCTCTTTCAGCCGCAGTACATCCTCATAGGAGAGCCACTTTGTAGAAAGCACTTCATAGGGAGGCTGCTTTAAATAGCGGATACCATACTCTTCCACCCGTTCCCACATTTCGGAACCCTTCAGCACCTTCAGAAACCCAAGCTGCAGCTGCTCCGGGTGCATATGATAGACTTTCTCAAAAGATATTTTAAAGCTTTCATAATCTTCATAAGGAAGCCCGGCAATCAGGTCAAGATGCTGGTGTATATTATTCCCCCTGCGGACAGCTGCCACTTTTTCTTCTAAAATTTCCAGGTTCGATACGCGTTTTATCGCTTTTAAGGTCTGTACATTCACAGATTGGACTCCGATCTCCAATTGTGCCAGCCCCGGCCGGAAACGGTGCAGCAATGCAATTTCATCATCCCTCAAAATATCAGCTGAAATCTCAAAGTGAAAGTTGGTAACGCCATTGTCATGTTCATGAATATATTGCCAGATGGCCATGGCATGTTCATGATTGCAGTTAAAGGTTCTGTCAACAAATTTTACCTGCTTCACCCGATGATCCAGGAAAAACTGCAGTTCCTTCTTTACAATGTCAATATCACGGAATCTCACTGTCTTTTCTATGGAAGACAGGCAGTAGCTGCAGCGGAAGGGACATCCACGGCTGGTCTCATAGTATATAATCCTGTTTTCAAAGGGGGCCAAATCATCATATAAAAAAGGGAGCGCATTCATATCTGTCAGCGCACTCTCCAAAATCTCTCCCTTCGGCTCCGCCCCCTCTCCATTCTGCAGCATTTTCTCTGAATGGGATGCCACATAATCCATCAGCAGTTTCCGGAAAGCGGCTTCACCTTCTCCTGTCATAATTCCTGCCAGCCATGGATATTGCTTCATAATTGCATCCGCATCATATGACACCTCCGGCCCTCCCAGCCATATAACAATATGGGGCAGAATCTTCGGAAGCTCAACAAGCAATTCCTGTATCAACCGCCAATTCCAGATATAACAGGAAAAACCAATCACATTTGGTTTCCTGCGGTAAATATCCGCCAGGATTTCCTGCATGGATTGGTTAATGGTGTATTCCGCTATATCCACATATTGCTGCAGCTCTTCTCCCGCATAGGCCCGAAGGCTGTAAATGGCAGGATTAGAATGAATATACTTTGCATTCACTGCCGCCAGTAAAAATTTAAACTTCAAGTCGTTCCTCCCTTTTCCTCACAACATTTCATCTTCCTTAATTATGCCGCACTTCCCATTTCTGCAAACGCCCTTTATGATATTCATAATCAGTCTCGCAAAATTGCAAGGCGGTGTTCACAGTAAACCTTCATGCATCCCGGCCGCACCACCATGCATGAAAGTAAGGCAATAAAGGGAATTGCCTGGAGATTACCGTCATTACTCATTGCTTACACATTGTATAAACCTGTCAAATGCCGCCTGGCCTTCCGGTGTCCTCTTATACACCCCTGCATCCTCCAGCACTTCCATGAATACCAGGCCTATCTCCGTTTCAATCACATTGTCAATATTACCGGAATCTATTTTCTCATATTTGGCGCTGAATTCATCCACCCAGTCCGCATGTTTTGCCAATACGGCATCTTCTCTTAAATCCGCACCTGAAAGCATGGCCGCCTTCAACTGTGCCATCTCATCCTTCAATCGTGCTGGCAGCACAGCCAATCCCATGACCTCAATCAGTCCGATATTTTCCTTCTTAATATGATGCAATTTCGCATGAGGGTGATACACACCGAGAGGATGTTCTTCTGTCGTAATATTATTGCGAAGCACCAGATCCAGTTCGAAATTCTCTCCCCTTTTTCTGGCAATGGGGGTAATGGTATTATGGGGTTCATTATCCGTATCAGCATAAATAAATGCTTCTTCATCCGTATAGCCGCGCCATTTATCCAATATTACATCCGCAAGGGCAATGATACGATTTGTGTCCTTACCGCTTAAACGGATTACCGACATGGGCCACTTGACCACACCTGCTGCCACGTCTTCAAATCCCCGCACCGTAAACTTCCTCTCCACAGGCGCCTTCGCCATGGCAAATTCGTAATGTCCGCCCTGGAAATGGTCATGACTCAGGATAGAACCGCCTACTATGGGCAAATCCGCATTAGAACCTACAAAATAATGAGGGAACTGTTTCACGAAATCAAACAGCTTGCAAAATGCCGCATGGTCAATCTTCATGGGCACATGCTGGAAATTAAACACAATACAATGCTCATTATAGTATACATACGGCGAATATTGAAATCCCCACTGGCTTCCGTTAATCGTCACAGGTATAATGCGGTGGTTTTGTCTGGCCGGATGATTGATCCTGCCGGCATATCCCTCATTCTCCCGGCACAGAAGACATTTTGGATATCCTGACTGCTTTGCATTTTTGGCGGCAGCAATGGCCTTGGGATCTTTCTCCGGCTTGGACAGATTAATGGTAATATCCAAATCTCCATATTGGGTAGGCGCAACCCACTTCATATCCTTGCAAATACGATATCTTCTGATATAATCGGAATCTTTGCTTAATTTGTAGTAATAATCCGTAGCAGCCCTGGGGGATTCTGTCTCATACAGTTCACGGAAACGCCGGATTACTTCGCTGGGCCTGGGCATCAGCATTCCACAAATCCTGGTATCAAACAGATCCCGATAAACTACGCTGTCTTCTTTAATTAAGCCATGCTCACAGGCATAATCGCACATTCTGCCCAGAATCTCCTCCAGCATAACTGCCTGTGCCATCTCTGCACTCTGTGCATCCGCTGCTGCCGCTTCTATTGGCCCGCTGCCTGTACCCTCTTCAGATACATCCATTTCATCCAATTCAAAAAGTTCCAAAAGTCTATTTGTTGTATAGACCACATCTTCCATGGGTACAAGCCCTGTCTGCACCCCATAAGCAACCAGTTCCCTGATATCATTCTGTATCATCCTGTCTCTTCCTCTCTTCCAAATGCCTGAATGTCTGCACCACAAACTGCCCCGTATTCCTTGCCGCTTTACCATACAGCACCCAAACCTGCGGCAAAAATAATCTTCATAGCCCTCATTAAGCAATAATGAACTCCTATTTTAGATTAAAGCGCCCTAGGTCCGTCACCGATTTCCACCACATAAAAGTCTGCCTGATATCCGATTTTATTCTGATAAGCCGTCCCCACCCTTTCTATAAAGGCATCTATGAACGCATCCTTTACAATGCTCACCGTACAGCCGCCAAAACCTGCGCCTGTCATTCTGGAACCGATGACACCTTCAGCCTTCCAAGCCTCTTCCACCAGAGTATCAAGTTCAATGCCAGTCACTTCATAATCATCTCTAAGAGACACATGGGAGGCGTTCATCAGCTGCCCGAACTGAATCACATCATTTTTCTGCAAAGCCTCCACGGCACGAATGGTACGCTGGTTTTCATATACGGCATGTCTGGCACGTTTCCTGCGCACCTCATCCCCAATGGCAGACTGATACTTCTCAAACGCTTCCTCGTCCAGGTCTCCCAGACTCTTAATCTCCACCTTCTCCTGCAGTTCTGCCAATGCCTTCTCACACTCGCTGCGGCGCTCATTGTATTTGGAATCACCCAGGCCGCGCTTCTTATTGCTGCAGGCAATGACAATCTTCGCTCCTTCCAATGCAATCGGTGCATATGTATAAGACAAATCCGCCGTATCCAGGAAAATGGCATGATCCTTCTTTCCCATTGCTATGGCAAATTGATCCATAATGCCGCAATTGACTTTATTAAAATTGTTTTCCGCATATTGTCCAATCAATGCCAAATCCTGATTGCTCACATCAAATCCATAAAAATCCCTCAATATATACCCTGTCAATACCTCCACTGAGGCAGAAGACGACAGTCCCGAACCATTAGGGATATTGCCATACAGCATCAAATCCATACCACAGGGAATCTTCAATCCCTTTTCCCCAAATGCCCACATAACCCCCTTAGGGTAATTGGTCCAGCCCGCTTCTTTTGATGCCGTCAGCTCATCCATGGAAGACGTAATCACACCCAGCTTCTCAAAATTCATAGAATAAAAACAAAGCTTATTATCTGTCCGTCTGCGTGCCGCACCATAAGTACCAATGGTCAATGCACAGGGAAACACATGCCCCCCGTTATAGTCCGTATGTTCTCCGATTAAATTTACCCGGCCCGGCGCAAAATAAACCTTTACGCCTTCCGCATCCCCGAATACCTCTGTAAATCGTTTTAAAATTGTTTCTTTCATGCACCCTCCGTTCCTGTGCTGCTCCATTACCGCCCCACAACACAATTATATTCCAAATAACTGTTCTTTCCCTGACTGCTGTCCCATTGATACACCCACACTTCCCGTCACAATACTCTTCATTCCGTTCACACTGGCATTGGAACAAGCAGATATATCTTTATTATATAGGAAAAATGAACAAAAATGCTACATGTATTTGTTTATTGAACCTGTCAAAATGTTAAATCAATAATCCAAATTTCATTTATAAGTATATTTCCACAGCCAAAAGTACAACTCAAGCGTTCCTTTAGCCCTCAAAACCGTCAACTCAAGAAACTCTTTATTCCATAAGCGGCTCAAATCCTATATACTATAGTTGTACAGTAACAGACCGGCTGCAGCCCTCCACACTCATTATCTATCAGAACTCAGACTTCTGATAATCAGAATTTTCTCTGTGTAATTTGGTGATGATAGGCGTGGAAGAAAACAAATAACCACAAACGACAGAAATTTCCGCAAGTAACATAATTTCTGCAGAAAACATAATTTCTACAGACAGAACAATTTGTACAGGCAAAACAATTTCTGCAAGCAGAACAATTTCTGTAAACAGAACAATTTCTGTAAACAGAACAATTTCAGTAAACAGAACAATTTCTGCAAGCAGAACAATTTCTGCAAGCAGAAATGGAAAAGGAGAAAAAATGTTTAATACAATGAAAACAGCGAAACAAATCAGAGCGGCAAGAATCGCGCAGAATATGACACAAATGAATCTGGCTGATGCTATGGAAGTCAGCTACCAGGCTGTATCCAACTGGGAACGCGGCAATTCCATGCCCGACATATCCAAGCTGGAACAACTATGCAGGATCCTTCAAATAACCATGGATGAACTTTTAGGTTCAGACAGCGCCACCCGTACCTTGAATAAAATTATTTACCACAAAGAATTTCCTGCATCATCCCATGACACAATGCATTCTACACCAGATACGGCACCTGATACTGCTGCCGAACCTATCACTAATGCAGAAAATGATTCTGCCATTGAACCTATTACTAATGCAGAAAATGATTCTGCCGTTGAACCTATCGCTAATGCAGAAAATGATTCTGCCATTGAACCTATCGCTAATGCAGAAAATGATTCTGCCGTTGAACCTATCGCTAATGCAGAAAATGACTCTGCTATTCAATCTATCGCTAATGCAGAAAATGACTCTGCCATTGAAACAATTGCAAATACAGAAAGCGGTGCAGGCATTAAACCTATGGCAAATCCCGCCAATGCGGCAGCCGATATTGCATCTGATTCTATAATCACGGCCGAATCAGATACAATATCTCAAAATGACGCCATTACATTAGAAGAACTGCGGGCAATTGCCCCTCTTCTCCCCCCTGACGAGGTAGAAAACTTATTGGATAACAACATGAAACAGCAAAATGGAAAGGATCTCAACCTGAAATCCATCATTCCTCTTGCGCCATTTCTGGATGAAGATTATCTGGATGCCTTAGTAAAGGATACCCCTGTGAACAGTCTGAATGAGTTGACTGGCCTGCTGCCATTTTTAAGTGAAGATACACTGGACAAGCTGGCTCTTCAGGCCGACCCTCATACAGATATGAAGGGCATTACCGCACTGGCTCCTTTTCTCAGCGAAGATACTCTGGACAAGCTGGTTACAGAGAATTTCCACTGGAACAGTCTGCGCGATCTGGCTCCTTTGGCTCCACATTTATCCGAAGATACTCTGGACAAGCTGGCTCTTCAGGCCGACCCTCATACAGATATGAAGGGCATTACCGCACTGGCTCCTTTTCTCAGCGAAGATACTCTGGACAAGCTGGTTACAGAGAATTTCCACTGGAACAGTCTGCGCGATCTGGCTCCTTTGGCTCCGTTTTTATCCGAAGATACCCTGGATAAGCTGGCTCTTCAGGCCGACCCTCATACAGATATGAAGGGCATTACCGCACTGGCTCCTTTTCTCAGCGAAGATACTCTGGACAAGCTGGTTACAGAGAATTTCCACTGGAACAGTCTGCGCGATCTGGCTCCTTTGGCTCCGTTTTTATCCGAAGATACCCTGGATAAGCTGGCTCTTCAGGCCGACCCCAAAAAGGATATGAGCGGCATTACTGCGGTGGCTCCTTTTCTAAGTGCCAAAACGCTGAGGAAACTGGCCGACCGCTGTCTCCAGGATGATGAATTTTAGACCCAGAGGACTGTTATAAGCCGGTAATCACACCTTTCACGCACTGCTTTACTTCATCATCTGGTTGTTTCCACCTGATGATGGCAATAACTGTAACTCCCCAGCAATGCTCCTGCCAGCGCTGCTGCTGCGGCAATACCCGTAAGCAGCAGCCTGGCATTTCCGGGTGCCTGCATAAATGACCCAGGATAGCTAAAAGGCGTACTATAACATATATAATGCAATATGACATTCACCATCCCCAAAGCATTTACCATTTCCATGGGCATAGCATCCAGCACTACTCTCATGACTGCAAACGGTCCTATATAAATTAGTACCGACCACACCAATGCCCCAAAGGACTGTTTGCTTTTTGCAGAGACACACTGTACCACCCCAACCAATACCAGAACGGCAAACCACCCTGCCAGATACAGCATCACAAGCCCCCTCCCCAATGGCGCTGCATTTTCCGGGAAAAACATGGGCATATATGCTATCTTACAGCTGACCTGTAACCCCTCCGTACCATAGAAATACAACTGTTCCAGCAGAAGTCCTCCGCAAAGCAGCCAATAATAGAGACTTGCGAAGCAGCAGCCGATACCGTTGCGCACCAGCCAGAGCCTGCCGCGTCCTTTCACCGTTGGCAGAATAATATCTGCGGCGCCACAGGCATAGTCCTCTGCGAACATAGGCGCCAACGCTACCACAATCACAATACAGGTCAGCACATACGCCACCAGATACATATCCCAATATCCATCCCATCCGTTCCCGGCATATCCAAAATAGTACTCACCCTGCAGGTATGGGCTCTGAGATAAATCTTCCGGAAGCACATAAACGGCATCGCCTCCCTCCCCCTGAATCAGTTCTGCAAAAGTCCGGGCTACAAACCGATTACAGTAATTCTCCTTAGTTCCCTGAACCGCCCGCTGTTCCATGACATCATATGTACCCCGTTTCGCCTCGTCCGCAGGCGCTCCATATTTATCCCAAATAGCCCTTACAGTATCTTCCGTCAGTACCCCGGAAAATTCCGCCGTAATTTCCTTATCCCTTGCTATTGCTTCCGTTTTGTCATATACTTTCCCCTCGTCAATCACACCTTCACGCCAGACAGTATTACCCAGCCCATAATACATAACCAGCAGAAATGCCGCGGTCATTGCTGCCACTACCATTTTCCGTGATAGAATCCTGTAAATCTCCGTCCTAAACATTTGCGGCCTCCTCTCTGAAATAATACAAATACACATCCTCCAGATCGGGATCAACGGGCTGTGCGTTTTCCATGGGCCTGGTGTCCGATACGATCCGCAGCCTTACACCATCCTCCGTATTACGCAGATTGCTCACATGATACAACGCCTGGTAATTCTCGGCTTCCTCCGGCTTCACACAGCATTCCCACACCTTCCCCCTGGCCATGGAAAGCATTTTTGCAATATCTCCTGATGCCAGCAGCCGTCCTCCTTTCATAAGCAATATTTCATCCGCAATATATTCCACATCTGACACAATGTGGGTGGACAGAATAATAATCCGTTTCTTGGAGAGTGAACTGATAATATTCCTAAATCGTATACGCTCTTTGGGGTCAAGCCCCACCGTAGGTTCATCCAATATCAATATCTCAGGATCATTCAAAAGCGCCTGTGCGATTCCCAGCCTTCTCACCATCCCCCCTGAAAAAGTCTTAATCTTGCGGTTCTGATCCTGCGTAAGCCCCACCAATTCAAATAATTCATCCGCCTTCGCCTCTGCCTCATTCCTGGGCAATGCCTTCAGCGCTGCCAGGTACAGCAGAAACCGCCTGGCCGTAAATTCAGGATAATAACCAAAATTCTGCGGCAGATAGCCCAGAACCTGTCGATACCCGGCTCCTAATTCTTTTATATGGTTACCTCCATAACGGATTTCACCTGCTGATACCTTCATGATACCGCAGATCATCCTCAGCAGCGTGGTCTTGCCGGAGCCGTTGGCGCCAAGCAGACCGTACACACCCTTGTTAAGACTGCAGGAAATTCCGTTTACCGCTGTTTTATGTCCGTACTTTTTTGTCACTTCCGTCAATTCCAGCATAGTATCTCCCCCCTGTTCATTTTTCCATATAGAATCCATATCTGCCATAAAAGCAGTAATACGCCTGTAAGCAATACGCCTGACCATAATCCCAGAAACTCAATCTCATACCATGACGGCGTTACACTTGGAACCATCGCTATCATACCTGCCAGAAAAGCCATGGCCAGCTGCCCGTAACGGCCCCTGCCTCCCCTCATAAATGTAAATAACTGCAAACAGCATATATTAGACAGCACGAAAGGCACCAATCCATAAATACACACCTGCACAAAAGGCACAGCAGCCGTCTCCGCAATTCTGCCGCTGCAAAACGCCAAAAGCAGAATATCCACAATTCCTGTGAAAATCATCCGCATTGTCCACATTTGAGGCAGATTAAAATAACAGCTCTGTTCCAATTCTGCCATTCCCCTGGAGATATGTCTGCTCAGGTCACTGCATGTTATCACGCCCATCCATGCCGCCTCTATGGAAATCCATCTGATATCATCCATAAACTTCCGTTCCTGGTTTGGATTCAGGATAAATAAAAGCAGCAATCCCATGACTAATATTCCCTGCATCAGCCAGAAAAAAGGGGAAATATACTGCAGTTCAATCACAATCAGTTCCCGGCCGGAAGGAACATGCCGAATATTTTTACCGGCAATTTCTGCCCGTATAACATCCATGGCCCGTTTTCTGCCAGCATCATCAGGCAGCAGACTCCCGGCCTGTTCCCACAGCTCCCTGCCGGCCCCTTCCGGCCTATCTTTTTTGCTGTAATGCTTCCTGCAATCTCCCTTATTCATCATTTTCCTATCTGCCGTCCTGTTCATTTCTACATTTTCTGCTTCCTTATTTGCTGTTTCTCTGCCCACCATATCACTCCCCACTGCTTCTTGCCCCACGGCCTTCCCATCCGCTGTTTCTCTGTCCACCGTTTCACTCCCGCCGCTACCTTTCCCACTGTCTTCCCATCCGCTGTTTCTTCATCCATTTCTTCCCTGTCCACCAATCTCCATGCATCGTTTTATCACCCTGGCATTAGAAATCCTCCCTCTTCAATATCCTCTGCAGCTTATCCATCCCCTGTCTGATACGGGATTTCACAGTAGAAACACTTACTCCCATCCGTCTGCCTATTTCCCAATATTTCATGTCATACATATAATGAAGCAGTATTGTTTCCCTCTGCATTTCCGGCAGCGCTGCCAATGCCCCCATCAACCGATCATGGATATCTGCATCTATCACATGACATTCCTGCTGCGATAACTCCGCGGTACACCGCCTCACAGAAATTTTCCCACCCAATGCCCCCGGCACATCTGTTTTCTCAGACATATCCACACACATGTCCGAAAACTTATCTTTATTCACAATTTCCTCCACGATACCTGCAGACATCCCTTCCTCTCTCTGAGGCCCATGCCCCCCTTTCCACTTATGATATCCTCCTGATATTTCTCTCTCCTGCTGCAGACTTTCCTCAAAGGGCACCCTTCTGAAATTCTCTTTTCTCTGCTCTGTCATGTAATTACGGCACACATTCATGGCAATGGTCAACAGATATCCCTTTAAATTACGGTCGTGATAACTTTCCACATACCGTATGAACCGGAGAAAGGTTTCCTGTGCCAAATCATATGCATCCTCCCTGCTGCCTGTCTGATAAGCACAAAAACGATAGATATCGTCATAATATGTTTCCGCGATATCCTGAAGGCATTCCTTTAAAACCGGAGGATTCCCCTTCGCCCCTCTCCTATTCCCTTTTTGAATCACATGTATCCACTGGCGCTCACTCACAACGGCTCCCTCATAATGCTCTTTTGTTACGGCTGTTACATTTCCAACGGCCATTTTCATATAATATAACCCAATTCATGCAGAAAAGGTTTTAAAAAAAGAGATAATTTTTACAATGGCACTGATAAATTAACATTTGGAGATTGTTTCTGCGATTTACTTTTTGAAAGAAGAAATAATTATACACAACATAGAATCCATCGATGCCCAGACGATTGCAGGCGCTGAAACAGAGCAGTAATAGAATCCACAGACACTATGGGGATGCAGAAATAAGGATGATTTGGTTTGCAGCATCCCCATCAGGGCTTTAACAATTGCGCAATCAGATGTTCCACCTCCTGCAGCTGTTCCCGGCTGTTCTCCCGGTGGCTCTGTTTGCGGTATTGAGACGGCGACATCCCTTTCATGGCCCGAAATGCCTTGGTAAATACCAGAGCATCACTATAGCCGCAGGAAAGGGCAATACTTTCTATGGGATAAGAAGTGGAATCCAGCAATTCTCTTGCCTTGGTAATACGGAAAGTTGTGAGAAACTGCTGGGGAGACATCCCAAGATAATTCTGGAACAAGGTATAGAGATAACTTCTGTTAATACATACATAATTCGCCACATCGGTTACTTTAATCGGATTGCAGTAATTGCTTTGGATAAAGGAAACTGCCTTCTTCACATACTGGTTCCCTTTGTCACCCTCATCCTTTGCAACCACACCGGCGCTTTCGGCCAAAACAGACAGGAAAACCCCCAGCTGCCCGTTTCTGCGCAAATCATCCGCAATACCGAAAGTGTTATGCTCCATCATATCCCGCACAATGGCATATAATTCCTGATCCTTATCACAGGAAAACACCGGATGCCTGGCAGAGAGCCCCATGGAATTCAAATATTCCTCCACACGGCTGCCGCCAAATCCAACCCACAGATAACTCCATGGCTCCTTTTCATCCGCCTGGTAAAAGGCAAGCTCATTAGGCTGTATCAAGAAACCATACCCTGCCTCCAGCCTGTATTCCTTATCATGAAACCGGAACAGCCCTTTGCCGCTCAAGATATAATGTATCAGGTAATGGGGCTTGGAGGCCGGGCCGAAACTATGAAGTCCTTCGGTCCGGGAACATCCGCAGCAGTTTACATATAAACTCCCCATCTTATCATTTTCAAAATCAAGCTTAAACGCTTTTTCCATAGGGCAGATTACTCCCTCACAGAATCATTTTATCTGTAACAGTTCAATGACCTGTCTAAACCGTTACTTTTACAGCATAAACTCTTTCTTATCCAGGTCTTCCTGCACTTTTGCCAAATCTTCCCGGATATGCAGTTTCTGGGGACAGGCCGCCTCACATTTGCCGCATTTGACGCAATTCTTCGCCTGCTTTTCACTGCCCAGACCCTTTTCCCAGCCATTTTTAACCATGCTGTATTTCTGATACATATGATAAGTATTCCATATTCTGAAATTTCCGGGAATATCCACTCCTGCCGGGCAGGGCATACAATATCGGCAGCCTGTACATCCGCTCTTCACACGGCTGTTAATCAGCTCCACAACCTCTTCAATCACCTCATACTCCTGTTCCGTCAAACACTTAAATTCTGCAAATGTCTTCAGGTTATCCTCCACCTGCTCCATATTGGACATGCCGCTCAGGACTACTTTTACATTGGGCAGACTTCCCACCCAGCGCAAAGCAAATGACGCAATGGAAGCTTCCGCATCCAGCGCATGAAACTTATCCGCAATATCGTCCGCATAGGTTGCCAGCGAACCGCCCTTAATCGGTTCCATTACAATCAGAGGAACCTGTCTCTCTTCCGTGAGCCGATACCCCTTTAAGCCTGCCTGTTCCTCTGCATCCATGTAATTCAGCTGAATCTGGCAGAAGTCCCAATCCCGGTAACACAGAATCTCTTCAAATACCTCATACCTGTCATGGAATGAGAACCCGAGATGATGTATCCTGCCCTGGGCTTTTAATGATTCCAGCCTTTTGATGACGCCAAGCTTTACCATCACATCAAACCGCTCTTTATTCAATGCATGCAGCAGGTAAAAGTCTATGTAATCCGTCTGCAGCTTTTCCATCTGCTCCTGAAATATTGCATCCACATCTTCCGCTTTTTCCACCTTCCAGCAGGGCAGTTTTGTGGCCAGATAAAATGATTTTCTGTCATACTGCTTCAGAACCCTTCCTACAAAAGGTTCGCTTTCCTGGCTGTGATAGGGATATGCAGTGTCAAAATAATTTACCCCTGCCGCAATCGCCTTATGAATCATCTGTTCTGCCAGCGGCTCATCAATTTTCCCCTCCGCTGTCACCGGGAACCGCATACAGCCAAATCCCAGAAGTGAAGTCTCCACCCCAAGCCTATCCATTCTTCTCTTTTCCATATCTGCCTCCTATCCTGTTTTTGCCATGGTTCCTCAGACATCTGCCATTTTTGACATACATTGTCTGCTCCGGCTTCCATTCCTATTGTCACATACTTTAACGCATCTGTCAAATATTCCAGACACACCTGTTCATCCTATCTCTTTTTCAGCATTATAAATTCGACTTTGTTATAAATTATCACAACCAGTAATGCTTCTGCAATCAAAAGTATCGTAAAAAAGCCACTGAGCAGCCCGCTTACGTTACACATAAAGTATATGGTAATCTCCGCCACGATACCGAATCCAATCACCAGATACCCGCAGAATTGATTATATTTCTTCACATCCACCACTTCAATCGGCCGCTTATTGAAAACCTTGTTCCTCTCTTCACTGCAAAGTATCTTCATACCAACCCACAGACACATAACACCTACAAATACAAGCAATATAGTATCCATTTCTTCCTCCTATCTGCTATGATTCACCATACAATTTCTTCTTCAAGTATTCTATATTGGCCTCAAAATCCACTTCCAGCACATCCATCTTGCGAATGATAACGCTTTTATAAGTGCCGGGCTGTGGAATATTATCTGACGCTATTTCATAAGTGAGAAGTTTACCGGCCATCAGACTCAGACGAAAACATTCATTTCTGGTCAGATTTGTGGTAAGATTTGGCAGAAGCCCATCCATCAGATTCCCTGCATTGGTAAGCAATGCGGATGGCAGCTTCTTAATCACCGCGGCCAGCACCTTCCTCTGCCGTTCTGTCCTGCCGAAATCCGTTCCCAGGTATCTGTTTCTGCTGTACGCAAGCGCCTGAGGACCATTTAAGTGGACAAGCCCGCTCAGGGATGTATCCATGTTATCCGTCCCCTGAGGCCTTCCGGTCAGCATATTATATTCCACCAGATATCCATTCACATACTCAATTTCTTCGCTGGTCAGCTCCAGCTCTATCCCTCCCACGGCATCCACCAGACCGGCAAAAGCCTCAAAATTCACCAGCACATACCGGTTCACGGAAATGTCAAAATTTTTCTCAATGGTTTCCATCAATAACTCTGCACCACCGAAAGAATACGCAGCATTCAACCTGTTGTTATCATGTCCCGGAATCTCCACATACATATCACGCAGCAGGGAGGTCATATAAATCGTTTTGGTTTTACTGCTGACAGATAACAAAATCATTGCATCCGAACGCCCGTCATCACCATTCTCCCGTGAATCATTCCCGATTAAAAGGATATTAACCACCCCTTGCTCCTGCATGGGCAGTTCTGCCACGGAAGCAACTTCCTTATAATTCATTTTAACATAGACTGCCCCCACCAGCTGATAGAGGCCTATTCCCAACAGGAGAATAATAAGCGCCACGACAATGATAAATTTTCGGAATCCTGACCTTTTTTTACGTTTTTTCTTCCCCTTATGCTGCCCCGATGCATTTCCTGCCGACGATGCATTATATTTTTCAGCGGATTTATCCGGCTTGCCGGAACGCCCCGCCCTGTTAGACTTTGCTGACTTCGTAGATTGCCCCCTTTCTGTCGGCTGCATGGAATCTGCGCAATACCTCTTGTCCGCCGACTGTGATGCTCCTGTCTTGTACGGCTTCGCAGCACTCCCTCTTTCCGGAGACTGCGATGATGATGCAGCACGCTTTCCTGCTATAGCCCGTGACGGCATTGCA
>CAJUAP010000007.1:55973-69933 GCA_910584435.1 uncultured Acetatifactor sp. | reverse complement strand
GCACGCTTTCCTGCTATAGCCTGTGACGGCATTGCAGCACGCTTTCCTGCTATAGCCTGTGACGGCATTGCAGCACGCTTTCCTGCTATAGATCGTGATGATGCCGGGTGATGTGCCCGCTTACTATCCCAGTCCTCATATTCCTCTTCCTGCCTGTTCACTACATCCAATCCCTCTTTACACTCTCTTGCTCCATCCTCTATGTACCCAATTGCGTCCTCATCCTCCATGTACCCAATTACGTCCTCATCCTCCGTGTACCTAATTGCGTCCTCATCCTCCGTGTACCTAATTGCGTCCTCATCCTCTGATTCTATATATGCGGCGGATTCCCCCTGACTCAAATCCGCATACTCCTGCACCTCCTTCCTTTGTCCTGCATGTTCGTCATGTTCCATGCCCAGTTCCCGTTCCAGAAATGCCTCCAGACCACGTTGAATCTGCTCCATTTCTTTCTTGCTCTCACTATTCATATATTACCAGCCTTTTTATTCTCCACATTACATCACTGCTGTCCCTGCACTATTACTTCCTTATGATACATGAAATCATAAATTAGAATGTACCAGAACATTATATCATTGTCCTCTGATATTTTACCATATATTTTATTCACTATATCAAAAGTATTCATTAAATTTTAGAAAATCTTGTCTTAACCTCAAACAAATTTTCCGAGCAGCTCAAAAAACTCACTCTTTATGCGGATTATAAGGATAAAAAAGAAATTAAGAACAGTTGATTGATTCCATATGGAGAAGTGACTGATTTCACAAAGCAGAATTTCCATACAGGCCAGCCGGGCCGTTCCATCCGGCCAGCCTTTCTTCTTAACCATACATAAATAATATTACAACTATAACAACCATCATTAGAGTCTGCATCAAGTTTTTAATCTGCTTTCCGGTTACAGATCAACACGCAAAATGAGTTCCAGCACCCGTTTCGCGCAGACTTCCATCTCCCGGCGAGTCAACACGCCCTGCTCCATTGCCTGAAGCAGCCGCTCCGGGAAACCGCATCCCATCTTTACATCATTTCCGGCCTTCACTTCCTTATAATGTTCACCGCCGGTCCACCAGTCCGTTGTCACCATACCTTCAAATCCCCATTCATCCCTCAGGATACCTTCTAACAGCTCCCGGTTTTCCGATGCCCTGTGCCCATTGATAATGTTATAGGAAGACATAATGCTCCATGGCTTTGCCTCTTTTACTATGATTTCAAACGCCTTCAGATATATCTCCCGGATAGCTCGCTCCGAGGCTCTGGAATCGCTGTTTTTCCGGTTTTCCTCTTTGTTATTCAGCGCAAAATGTTTTACCGTTGCCGCCACATGGTTACTCTGAATACCTGTCACCATGGCAGCTGCCATTTTTCCTGTCAGAAACGGGTCTTCTGAATAATACTCAAAATTCCTGCCGCATAGAGGGCTCCTGTGGATGTTCACTGCCGGAGTCAGCCATGCACCAATATTATTTTCCTTCACTTCCGCGCCGCCGGCCTCTCCCACTTGTTCTGCCAGCTGCGGATTCCAGGTACAGGCCAGCATCGTGGCGCAGGGCCATGCCGTAGTATGCACACCGCATTCCGGCAGAATCCGCAGACCCGCAGGTCCATCCGCTGTCATAATGGAAGGCACACCATACTCCGGCAGATTTCCGTAGCCAAAAGTGTTGGCAACACCGGTATTTGGCTGTCCTCCCAGCAGTTCCGCCAATTCTTCATCCGATAGCTGCCCCAGGAATTCTTCCATGGGCAGACTTCCTTCCGCCACCTCTGCCAATTTGTGCTTGCTCTGATCCGGCTTCCACAGTACATAACGATCCCGAAATCTCACTACAGGAGTAAGTCCGTCCACGTCCCCTAATTTCAACGGCTCTAATATATTTGCATCCGTGTCCACCGGAGCCCCCATGGGCAGACTCTCATAACTGCCATCGGACAGCATCCTCTTCTGTAACTGCACCGGTGCCAGTTTAGAAGAAAGCTGCTCCACAATGATGTCCTCTTCCAATGTCAGTACATAATCAGCCTCCGCCGCATTTCTGACGGAAGTCCCCACATAGAACCGATACGGCCCCTTTTCCAATATATAAGCAGATTTTGCCACTTTACCCAAATCGTCATAGGATGCCATATGGTTCACATCGAAAGAAAGTACTGCCGTCTGCGTCTCTCCCGGTTGAAGCAGTCCGGTCTTTTGAAAAGCCGCAAGTACTTTTGCCGGTTTGCCCAATTTGCCCTGGGGCGCACCGTAATACACCTGTACCACTTCTTTGCCGGATACCCTTCCAGTATTGCATATCTCCAGGCGGACAAATATCTTCTCTCCCCTTTTTTCTACCACAGGCTTCGACAACGAAAAGGAAGTATAGGATAAACCAAAGCCAAAGGGATAATTAACCTTCTTATCCGCTCCCGGAATCGTCTCAAAATATCGGTAGCCCACATAGATATCATCGGTATAATCAACATGATCCTGAGAATCGTGAAAATTATCAGAAGAAGGATAATCCGACAGCTTTTTCGCAAAGGTATCCGCCAGTCTGCCGCAGGGACTTCCTTCTCCCACAAGAAGCTCCGCTGCTGCCAGACCTCCTTCCATCCCCCCCTGCCATGCCAGCAGAACAGACTGGATACAGGGGTCTTCCTTGAACCATTCCGTATCTACAATCCCCCCCACATTCAGCACCACAATAACTTTCTCGAACGCAGACTTCACCTGTTCCACCATGGCTGCTTCCTGAGAGGTAAGTTCAAAATCCT
Organism: uncultured Acetatifactor sp.; assembly: GCA_910584435.1. Taxonomy (GTDB): domain Bacteria; phylum Bacillota; class Clostridia; order Lachnospirales; family Lachnospiraceae; genus Acetatifactor. The sequence goes on along the minus strand of CAJUAP010000007.1, from coordinate 67,164 downwards.
TACTGTCTCTGTCCCATCCTTCTCCTGAAAATCGGCAGATACTGATGACAGCAATCTCAGTAAATGCCTTTGCCTTCCGAAGTAATTCTTCCGGCACTTCCGGTTCTTCTGTCATGCCCGGCTCCTTCCCGGCCGCATACTGTTCCTGCACATTTTTCCTGTAAAATTGTGCCAGTTCCTCCAGCACCACCACCCTGTCTGCCAGCGTCCGGAATCCCTCATACAGATTACGCGTATAAGAAACTGTCACATCTCCGCTGCCTCCGCCTCCTTTTACATAATCAAAGGCAGCCTTGCCAAACAATGCCACTTTACTTCCCTTTTTCAGCGGCAGCACTTCCCCTTCATTTTTTAACAGCACCATGCCTTCCTTTGCAGCTTCTTTGGAAAGGGCAATATGCTCCATGCATGCAGTAATCCTTTTTCCTCCCTTTCCCAATGGAAGTACCGGCTGATACCATGCTCTTCTCCACCTGTCCATTTCTTTTCCCTGCCTTTCACCCCATGATGATTTATATAGCAACAGTTCAGAGACCTGTCTGAACTGTTGCTATATGACAAAGCTCCCTTTGGAAATACATATGTTAAATTGTAAACTTATGTACGTCCCGAATCAACACACCTACTTTTCCTTCCAAATCTCCCACAATCAAATTGGAATCATCCACCACTTTCGCCAATTCCGTAGACATTGCCGCAGTCTCCTCCGAAACCGCCGCATTATCCTGTGCAAGCCTGTTCAACACATTCAATGTCTCAGTCACATTTGTCCTCTGCTTTTCAATTTCATTTGTCATCTTGTCAATAGAGTTGACGGAAGCAAAGCACTTCCCCAATTCCTCATGCAGCTTTTCCATAATATGCTGTGTCTCTGTCAGAGAACTCACCTGCAAATCTACCGCCTCATTAATCTCATTCATAACCTGAACAGATTTTATTGCATTATCCTGCAGTTCCTCCACAGTTCTGGCGATTTCTTCCACTGATTGCGCAGACTGACTGGCCAGTTTTCCGATTTCATCCGCAACCACTGCAAATCCTCGTCCGGCATCCCCGGCTCTGGCTGCTTCAATACTGGCATTCAGCGCCAACAGACTGGTCTGGTCTGCAATTTCGTTAATCAGATTCGCCGCCATATGAATCTGCTCCACGGATTTGTGCGTGTTTTCTGTCTGCGCTGCCATGGCGGAAATACTCTGCCTGGTAGAATTATTTACCTCAATCAGCCGTCCTAACGTCTTCATAGACTGCTCGCTGATCAGGCTCATTTCTCCTGCATTTTGATTCAGGCTTGCTACTTCAGTACCTGTGCACTTAATCTTATCTGCCATGATACCCACATCGCCATTGGCTTCATCTGTGGAAGCAGCCTGAGTCGTCACATTTTCTGCTATAGAATCCACTGCTATGGACACCTGTGAGATAGATTCCTTCATATTATTAAATGCCGTGTCAAAGCTCCCCAATGCCTGGTTGATACCATTGGAAACCTCCGCAATTCCCTGCAGAAGCCCCCTCATATTCTTCTGTGCAATACTTAATGCTTCCGCTGTCTGGCCGATTTCATTCTTCTGCTTCACATCCACAGCCGTGGTAAGATTGCCCTCCGAAAGCTTTTCCGCAAAGCCCTGAATCTTCTTCAAAGGTGCTACCACCCTCTTTCCGAACAGGAAAGATACCACAATAGCTATCACAATTACAACACAAAACACTGATACTGTCAGAATCAGCACATTGTTGTATTCCTTATCCAGCATTTGCCTCATCTCTTGTTTTTCCAGATTCATATCATCTACATAATTGCCTGTGCAGACACACCAGCCCCACGGCTCAAACAGCTGGGAATATGCAATCTTCGGCGCAACGGTAACGCCGTCCGACTTGGTAAAGTAAAATTCGTTATACCCTCCCTTATCAGCGGTCTGGCATACGTTCACAACCGACTGGGTGATCATAACGCCATTCTGATCCTCTAAATCATAGCGGTTATTTCCTTCCTGCTCCGACAGAATCGGATGCATTACAAGCACATAATCCATCCCGTCTATCCAGATATAACCGCTGCCGTCATCCCGATACCGCATGCCGCGGACAGCTTCCTTTGCATCCTCCTTCGCCTCTTCCTCGGTCTTTTCCCCTGCCTGATATCGGTCATACTCACTCTGTATCACAGAAATCGCACTTTGTACCTGAGACTTTATCTCTGTATGATAACCATCGTCCGTGGCTTTATCATAGGTATTATATGCGGAAATAGACATTGTTTTAATAGAATATATGGAATTTCCTCCAATCCCTACAGCTGTCAATACAGTTACTGCACAACAGATCCACATAATAGAACTGATCAAACTCTTTCTCTTCTTGTTCATTGACAATTCCTCCTGTTCATTCTATTACTTTTTTAGTGGAATTGCAACAATAATACCGTTTGTATCAAATAAAAGCTAACATTTTGACCAAATTGCTAATACGCAACATTGCTATTTACTATTATTTCATATATAATAAACGTTGGGCGGCCTGTTATAAACAAAATCTGTCATAAATCAAATTTATATTTAACAATATTTATATTAAACAGTATTTACCTTAAACAATATCTGCCTTAAAAAAGTTTACCTTAACAAATATCTGCCTTAAACAATATTTACCTTAACAAAGTCTACCTTAAATATAATTTACCTAAAATATAATCTATTATAAAAGGAGTATTCCGTATGAACAAACATTTTCTCACCATAAAACATATTATGCTGCACTTATGTCACTGCTTTTGTCTTATTCTGTTCCTGTTGTGCCTGGCCTCCACGGGAATACCTGTTATGGCAGCCCAGGACAGCAGCCAAGCTACGCCCCCGCGCCAGTCTGTAGATATCCTGTTTCTCCATGACACCCATTCCCATCTGAACAGTTTTCTCACGGTTCAGGAGAAAGAGAATGTAACCCTGGGCGGTTTTGCAAATATTAAAACATTCATCAAACAGGCAAAAGAACATAACCCCCATACATTGGTTCTGGATGCCGGAGACTTCTCCATGGGAACCCTGGTACAAACCATTTACCACAGCGATGCACCCGAACTGCGGATGCTGGGAGCGTTGGACTGTGAAGTTACCACCTTGGGCAATCATGAATTCGACTATCGCTCCGAAGGACTTGCCGGAATGCTGAAGGCGGCAGCGGCAAGCGGCGACCCTGTCCCCGCCATGGTATTATGCAATATTGATTGGGAAACCATGGAAGCCGAAGGACTCACTGCGGAACAGCAGCTCTTGAAAGATGCTTTTGACACTTATGGTATGCGGGATTATGTCATATTGGACAAAGGCGGATACAAAATAGCTGTCTTCGGAATCTTTGGAGAAGACTCCCTGGCCTGCGCCCCTACCTGTGTGTTGAAATTCAAAAATGCTTCGGAAGCCGCAGCCGCTACAGTCAGGGAAATCAAAGAAAAAGAAGAAGCCGATCTGATTATATGCGTCTCTCACAGCGGTACCAATACGGATATCAGTAAATCCGAAGATGAAATTCTTGCGCAATCGGTTCCTGAAATCGACCTGATTATCAGCGGACATACACATACTGCTCTGGCAGAACCCATCCGGCATGGCAGCACCTATATTGTCTCCTGCGGCGAGTACGGTAAAAATCTTGGTTCCATCTCCCTGGTACAGGATGCGGACACCGGCAGATGGCTTCCGGATTCCTATGTTCTACTGCCCGTCACGGAAGCTCTCTCTCCGGACACTGCCGCTCAGGAGAAGATTGACAGCTTCATGGAGAAGGTTGACGCCTCCTATTTATCCCAATTCGGCTATACAAGGGAGCAGATACTGGCGCAGAACAGCGTCACCTTTTCTTCCCTCCACGACATATCCCTTGTCCACACGGAACACAACCTGGGAAACCTGATAGCGGATGCTTTTGTTCATGCAGTGGAAACAGCAGATGATTACGATGGAATTCCTGTAGATGTGGCGCTGGCTCCTTCCGGATGTATCCGGGATACCTTTGCTACAGGCAATATTACAGTAGAAGATGTGTTTAACGCCTATTCCCTGGGAATAGGATTGGACGGCGTTCCCGGTTATCCTCTGATCAGCATGTACCTGACCGGCGCAGAACTGAAGACCGGTGCGGAGATTGACGCCTCCATGTCGGATATGATGACCACTGCCCGGCTTTACCTTAGCGGAATCAACTTTTCCTTCAATCCTCACCGGCTGATTCTGAATAAGGTGACCGACTGCTATATGACAGACCGCAACGGTAATCGCATGGGAATTCAGGATGACAGGCTATATCGCGTGATATGTGATTTATACAGCGGACAGATGCTTGGCGCAGTAACAGATGTATCCTATGGTATCCTGTCCATCCAGCCTAAATTTGCCGATGGCACTCCCATAGAAAATATTGAGGATGCAATTATCACTTCCAATGGCAGAGAACTGAAAGCATGGGCAGCCATTGCAGGTTATCTGGAATCCTGTGAAGATACCGACGGAGACGGCATTGCCAATGTGCCCGTCTCCTATGCCCAGGCCCAGGGCCGCAAAATAGCGGAAAACAGCAGAGCCCTTGTGGATTTATTAAAAAATCCCAATAAATATGCCCTGGCAATCACAGCCATTATCATCCTGGCGGCAGCCATTATCATCACATTAGTCATAGCGGTAATAAAATGCATACGGAAATTCATATATAAATTTTCCACACACCACAGGTAAGAAACCGCTGACGGTTCAGACATATCACTGAACTGTTACGTGAATGCACACAAAACGCGAAAAGAATACGCTGTCTGAACTGTTACAGAAATCATCTCTGCCTCTTATCCGTCTGCAAAAAGGATGCCCTTTGTACCGCCCCTGCTCCAAATCGATCACGGATATTGTCTATGGCCCGATCCAGCTTCTCCAGTTTCTCATAATCCGTATCATCAAACAGAGACAACTGCCTGCTGCCGCCATCCCTGACCACCTTCCCGGTCTGCAGGCCCAGGAGACGGATCGGCGTGCCATCCCAGAATTCGTCAAACAGACGGCATGCGGCATGATATATTTCCTCCGTAATATTCGTCCCTTGATCCAATACGCATTGATGGGATGCTTTGGATAAGTCAAAGAAACGAATGGTCACGGATACCGTCTCTATCCATACATTGTCCTTCCGAAGACGGCTTCCTACCTGCTCCGCCAGAGAAAGCAATATCATTTTAGCCGTGTCCCCATCTGTCACATCAAATGCTATGGTGGTGGAATTGCCATAGCATTTATTATCTGCCGCATCCCGCTCCACAACAGACGCATCCCGCCCATTTGCAAAATTCCAGACAGCCTCTCCATGTTTCTTCAGACTGGCTTTCAGCATCCTCACATCCGCATGGGCTAAATCTCCGATCGTGTTGATTCCCAGCCTCTTCAATTTCTGCTCGGAAGCGCCTCCCACCAGAAATAATTCGCGTACCGGAAGCGGCCACATTTTCTCCTTGATTTCCTGCGGAAACAAGGTATGTACTTTATCCGGCTTTTCAAATTCACTTGCCATCTTGGCCAGTAATTTGTTGGATGAGATTCCCACATTCACTGTAAAACCAAGGGTATCCCGAATCTCATCCTTTATCCTGTATGCCGCCTCCACAGGCTTCCCAAACAGCCATTCCGTCCCTGTCATATCCACAAAAGCTTCATCTATGCTGTATTGCTCCACCACATCGGAATATTTCCGCAGAATATCCATAAAGGCATGGGAGTTTTCCTCATATAACCTGTGATTCGGCGCTGCGAGAACCAGGTGCGGACATTTCTTCACAGCATCCACCACCGGCTCCCCTGTTCGTATGTCATATTTCTTCGCCGGAATGGACTTCGCCAGAATAACACCATGCCGCTTGGCAATATCACCCCCCACCGCGGAAGGTATCGTCCGCAGATCCTGTACGCCGCCCCCACACCTCAGCCGGTGCACCGCTTCCCAGGATAAAAATGCGCTGTTTACATCCACATGAAATATAATCCTGTCTTCCAATCCGGCCACTTCCTTTTCAAACATCTGTTTCTTTCTGAACATATTATACCAGAACATCCGTTCTTTGTAAAGACAGGAAGTCAATTTTTACAAATTTTTTATCAGAGATGCCTGTGCCATCTTAGACATGGGCACTTTATACACCAGCAGCGAGCACAAATACTGTGCAATACCACCCACTGCCACAAATGCCAATCCCAGTATAATCATAGCCATGTAAACAGCCGCCCCTGATTCAAACCAATCCAGTACAATAGCATTCATTCCCCTGAATATTGAAAAATAAACAGCTATAAACATAATAATAGAAACCATGAAATATTTAAAGGCAAGCGCCAGATAAACTGACATCATCATTATTACCAATGCCAGCAGCAATACCTCTTTTCCTGCGGCCAGCGCTGTCTCCGGATGTGCCCACACCATAATACCGCGGATGACTGCGTTAATCAGGTACATAATCATCAGATTGCCGCAGGTAAAAGCTGCGGGGATGGTTGTCTGCATTTTCTTCTTCATAGGTGATGACTGCACAATATTCGACATACTGAGAGAATATACCATTTGTGTTGGAAGAATCGCCGTACACATCAGCATATAACCTCCCATAAAAGTATTGTGGATTCCGGGACCGATGATATAGAACACCAGGCCCATCAGCCCAAAGATAATCATCAGGACAAAATTTGACGTAATTCCATATGCATACTCCAGACTTTTCAACCCCAGCTTCCAGTTATTTATCATAATAGCTTCCCTCCGCTTTCTTCATTGCCACATTTACAGCCAGCAGACTAACCCCGATCCCCAATGCCAGATACAACAGCGCATATAATACAAGATGTTCTTCCAGACCCGGAAGAAACCAGCATACCGTTTCAAGCAGTACCAGCCCGTAACCCACTATCATATTAAACCAGAGCTGACTTCCATATCTGGTAAGAAAAGTCCCCAGCACAGAGAAAAACCAGGAGACGCCCACTCCGTATACTGCCATCTGTATTATTTCATCCGCTTCCCGTACCTTCTGACCCATTTCAAATCTGTTTCCACTGTTTATCCATGGAAATGCAAAACAGCATATTCCCAGAACAATCACTGCAGTAATCAACTTCCGAAGCATATCCAGGCCAAGCGCATTCCTCATGATACGCATGCCGCAGCCGGAGGTCTTAAGGAAATCCATCTTCTCTGTATCCTTTGTATGAATCCCCCCAAACAGCCAGTTGTCAGAGACAGCCTCAGCCATCGGCAGAAGCACCGCTGCAGCCACAAGAGCAGCGCCGCCCCCCAATTTCCTTCCGACATAAGCAGCCATCCCCGACAGCACCACCGGTATCCCCAAATACACCAGTACCCGATAAGCCAAAGAAGTAAACACCAGATAACTTTTCCATCTATTTTTCATTTTAAACATACCATCACTCTTCCATATTTTACAGCATATTCCGTGCCTGTTCCCGCCAAATCTTTTTTTGAAACCTTCACTTTCTACCTATTTTCAGTTTCGTATTTGCCTTCATCACTGCCACACTGATCTGAGACAGCGTCGCCCTCTCTCTCACCGTATCCATCCCGGCAAGCCGGTTCAGCTTCTCCGCAAGGCAGATTCCCTCGAAACCGTAATTGCTTTTTGTCATCGAGAACAGAGTTTCCTTTGCCGCCTCCGCATCCTTCGCCTCGCCTTTCACCAGAATATATTTTTCCTTTAATTCTTCTACAAAACCTTCTTCCACAATCGTTCCATGTTCCATAATGATTGCATAATCCGTCACATTTTCCATATCAGCGATATTATGCGTGGAAAAGAACACCGAATTCTCTCCATTGCCCTGTTCCAGGTATCCCCGTATCAAATCACAGAGCGTATCGCGCATCAATGGATCCAGCGGCGAAGCCGGTTCGTCTAAAATCAGCAGTTCCGTGTCTCTTGCCAGAACAGCCGCCAGCATCAGCTTCATCCTGTTGCCGTCCGACAGCTTCTTCACTTCTTTTACCTGGCTTTGGGTAATTCCCAATTCTTCACAAATGCTGCGGTATCTGTCTTTATGGAAATGTGTAAACAACAACTCGCTGATTTCCTCCACCTGCGCAAGAGTCCAATGGGGCAGGAAATAACCGTTCGGCCCCGTATATCCAATACGTTCCTGAATGCTGCTGTCAATGGCATTCCCTTGTCCGGCAAAATAAGAAATTTTTCCCTTAAAATCCAATCTGATTCCTGCCAGAATATTGAGCAATGTGGTCTTACCCGCCCCGTTTTCTCCAATCAAAGCCGTAGCAAAACCTTTTGGTACCTGCAGACTGGGAATATTCAGCATGAACCCCCTGTATTTCTTCTCCAAATCCAATGCCCGTATCACATAATCTTCCAATGCATGATTGCTTGCTTTTTCCATTTCTATTCTCCTTACCTTCCTGTGTTACCCGAATCTCTCTCTTATGCTGCCATTGCATCATATAATATATGTGCTGCGGCATTGATACTGCCTATTAGCTGTCTCTCATACGCAATAATGTCTGCAATGTTTCCATTAATTCCTTGTCCGGCATTCCCGCAATCTCCGCTGCCTGTATGGCTCCCAGCAGAGACTCTTCCACCTTGCGCAAATGCTGCTCCTTCAGCATCTCACTGTCCTGTGCATTTACATAGAAACCTTTTCCCTGCGCCGCAGTCACAAGTCCTTCCGCTTCCAATTGCTCATATGCCTTCATCGTTGTAATAACACTAATCTTCAAATCCTTCGCCAATCCACGAATAGATGGCAGATACTCCCCTTCTTTCATCCTGCCAGCCAATATATCCACCTTCAATTGCTCTGCAATCTGTTGATAAATTGGTACGCCCGAATTCTGCAATAATTTCAAACCACCACCGCCTTATCTGTTTATATGTTATATATACAGCATAATCAGTCATTTGTCAAGTAGTTCCGCAAAAAAATAAACAAAGTACCAGTTCAGCCCTCGCCATTCACAAAGCTGCACCTGCGGTGCTTTCCGCTGCTTCGCAGCTACCTTTGCTCATAAGACGGCGTTCCCTCAGCCGATATAATCAGCCGAAAATTCGTGCGAGCACGATTTTCGACTGCTCACATCGGCTGGCTGAACTGTTACATAATAAAACAGGAAGTCTCACTATCAGACTTCCTGCCAGCCAATTTACTTCCTTATGTGTCATTTATTTGTCAAGTGCTGTCCTTTATTTGTCAAGAACCTGCTCAATCCGCCCCAGCAGATCCGCAGGCTCGAAAGGTTTTTTTACATAACCTGCAGCACCCATTTTAAATACTTCCAGAACATCACTTTTATAACCGGATGCCGTAAGAAAAATAACCGGTATTTTGGCAAATTCTTTTTTCATAAACTCAAACATTCTGATTCCGTTCATAATAGGCATATCAATATCCAAAAGCACCAAATCAATCATCCTGTTTCTAAGTTTATCCAATCCCTGAGCTCCGGAGCTTGCAGTGACTACTTCATAAGAGTGACTTCTCAAAATATATTCCGTCAATGTCAGATTGACCTCTTCATCATCCACCACTAAAATACATCTGCCCACATCATTCTCTCCTTTTGAATCATCGTTTCCGCATTTCAAAGCTCTGTTGCTTCAAGAATAGCCAGATTTTCCCCGCTGTACAGAATGAATCCAATATTCTCAACGCTTCCGCCCTCAGCAATAAAACTATTGTAATCCATGGCAGATATGGTGAGAACATTTCCGTTGACTTCATAGTTCCCGTTCCAGCCGCCGCTTAAGACAATATCATTGCTGAAAGAGATTCGTACCGTCCAGCCGCTTTCATCTGCTCCGGTATCATTCGTAATTGTAAGGGTGTACTGATAATAGGTCTCATCTCCCTGCCCCCAGGAGTTTATCACATCGGCAGTAATATTGACCACGCCTGTCCCTGTCTGGGCATCATTCTCCTCCGCAGCACTCTCCTGTTTGTTCTGTACACCCATATTCTCTGAATCTGTGTTTCCCGGTCCGCCGCCCTGTTCATTCGTGCCGTCTGCGGCTGTGTTCCCCGGTCCGCCGCCCTGTTCATCCCCGGGAGCTCCCTGATTTTCATCCTCCATACCGTTTGTATTGTTTCCTCCTGCAGGAGGATTGCTATCAGCCGCAGAACCCTGCGACCTCAGCATATGATACAGCCACCTGCCGGAATCACTTAAATCATCCGCAGTAAATCCTTTTATCTTACTGCAGCTGCTTTTAAATACTGCAGAGGTCTCTGATTTATTAGATAAATTCCATGCCACATAACTTATCTTATATTCATCTAATGTATCCACCCATTGATTGGCCTGGAACTCATCAATCGCACCATTCCCACTGGCATCACAGATTCCATATTCCGATACAAAAACCGGAAGCCCGTCTTCCACTGCCTGAATCAATGTACTGCGAAGTGCTTCCGTATGCGTTGCAGCATAGTAATGCAATGTATACATAATATTATCATATCCTGTAATGGGGTCTGCTGCCGCCTGATCCACATACTGGCTCCAGTTCGGCGTTCCCACCAGAATAATTCCGTCCTTATCATTTTCCCGAATGACTTCTATCACCTGTTCCGCATACTGCTTGACCTCACTCCAGGAAGTCCCCCCATTGGGTTCATTGCAGATTTCATACAATACATTGTTATAATCTTTATAAAAATCCGACATTTCTGCAAAAAACTCCTTCGCCTGTGTCAAATAGGTATTGGGATTCCCATCTGATAAGATATGCCAATCTATAATCACATACAAACCGCATTCTACAGCATATTCCACGCCTGTCCTCACCAGTTCCTTTAAAGCGTCCTGGTCTCCGCCGGAACAGTAACCGCCGTATTCTGCAGTATACATGGCCAGGCGGACCACATTAACACCCCACTCTTCCTTCAGCTGCCGAAAGCATTCTTCATTCACATAATCCGGATACCATGCCAGTCCGTGAGTACTAATGCCCTTTAACTGCACCGCATTGCCGGAGGCATCGACAAGCTGTGTTCCGTCCACAGCCAATGCCCCCTGTGCCGTTACAGTGCTTCCGTCCGGCACCTTTCCCTCCTGACGCACATCGGCACTTCCGGCCGGCTCCTTCGCTCCCTGGCCTGTACCGGCACTTCCGGCCGGCTCCTCCGCTCCCTGGCCTGTA
>CAJUAP010000007.1:0-55873 GCA_910584435.1 uncultured Acetatifactor sp. | reverse complement strand
CTTCCGGCCGGCTCCTCCGCTCCCTGGCCTGTACCGGCACTTCCGGCCGGCTCCTTCGCTCCCTGGCCTGTACCGGCACTTCCGGCCGGCCCCTCCACTCCCTGGCCTGTACCGGCACTTCCGGCCGGCTCCTCCGCTTCCTGGCCTGTACCGGCACTTCCGGCCGGCTCCTCCGCTCCCTGGCCCGGTATCCTATCTTCGCCGGATACAATATCATCCTCAGACAGCATATCCTCCTCATCCGAAGCATTTCTCCCCGGTTCCTGCCTCGTTGCCTCTTCCGCATCCGGCAGCTCTTCCCCTGCATGTTCCGCATATCCTGTCTCACTGCTGGTTCCGTCTGCAATATGCCCACAGCCAAGTACACCCCACACCAATATACTAAGGATGAGAATAAGGCTATATTTACTTTTCTTCCTCTTAGGAACTGTATTGGAATAAATTTGCACTCCTGCTGATTCTCCTGTCCCGGCCACTGTCATCCCCCCTTTTATGATACCGCCCACATCAGTCCATTCCTGCAGTGCCATCCACCGGAAGAGATAATATAAGCCCCTGGGCTTTGCTGTTGATTCCGCATTTTCTGCCGATTGCCTGCATAATATTTAATTTATCTTCCTTCCGGGCAAGAATCAGAACAATCTCCCGTTCCGCCTGGACACTGATGCCCCAAAATTTTAATTTATCCTCATTTCCGGCCCGTCTGCTGTGAAACACGGTACCGCCGGCAGCGCCCACAGGCTTGGCAGCATCCATGACCTCCTCGCTGAAGCCCTGATTTACAATCGCCATAATCATACTAAATTCGCTTTCTGCCATGTCTGTCTCATCCCTTTCCGAACGCGTCTGTTCATCTCCTGTCTGCAGTACTTCAACCATTTTCACTATTTGAGCGCTTCCGCTGGACATGGGAATGGTAAATGCAATCCCACTGTTGGGCATCCCAAGATGAAGGGTTTTCTGCAGCTTTTTGAGCATTTTATCCGCGAACAGCCTGGGCAGCATACTCATGAGAATATTCTTCTCCACTCCGCCCAGCCCCAGCATATCCATGATTTCGCTGGATGCGGTTCCCTGGGCATGAAAAATATGCTGTATGGGGACCTCTCCCTCTCTGAATAATTCCGCTCCCTTGTTCACCAGTTTCGGTGTGGCAATAAGTAATAACATTCTAAAAGCCGGCTTATTACTGCCTGTCATTCTGATAGCCCTCCTCGAATTCTATGATCTCGTCCATAGCATCCAGAACACCTGCTTCTCCGACTGCGGCTCTGCCTGCTGCCTTCAGCCTGTATTGATATAACATACCCATAATCTGCACGGCAATCAAAGGGGTCAGCGCCACCAATGCCACCACACCAAATGCATTTGCCATGAGATTCCCACCCACTGCATCACAGGCGCCGATGCTGAGAGGAAGCAGAAAAGTAGTAGTCATAGGTCCGCTTGCCACACCGCCGGAGTCAAAAGCAATACCTACGAACATCTTCGGCACAAGCCTGGACAGAATCAATGCAATCGCATAGCCTGGTATAACAATCCAATAAATGGGCAGCCCTGTCAGCACACGCAGCATTGCCAGGCCCACACTGACAGAAACGCCGATGGACAGGCAGCGGTTCATGGATTTTGCAGATACCGCTCCATTGGTCACACTCTCCACCTGATGGTTCAAGACCTGTATGGCGGGCTCCGCCTTCACAATATAATAACCGATCAACATGCCAATGGGTACCAACAGCCATTTCCACGCGGCAGAAGCAATATCATTGCCAATGGAAGAACCCACCGGCGCAAACCCTGCGTTGACCCCACAGAGAAAGAGCACCAGCCCAATATATGTATATAGAAATCCCACCATAACACGAGTTACCTGTCTGCGTTTATAACGATGGCTTACGGACTGAAACAGAACAAACACCCCCGCTACAGGAAGAAGGGAAATCATGACTTCTCTTACATAAGGAGGCATACTGATCAGGAATTCCCAGATAACATCACGGGTCGTTGCAACATCGGCTATCGCCGAGGCCGTGTATGAGGCTTGCGTTGGTCTGAAGAAAAGCCCCAATATCAATACGGCAAGCACCGGCCCCACACTGGACAGCGCTACCAGACCAAAACTGTCGCTGGAAGCATTCTTATCCCCTCTGACAGAAGCCAGACCTACACCCATTGCCATAATGAACGGTACTGTCATTGGTCCCGTTGTCACACCGCCGGAGTCAAAGGCAACTGCCAGGAAATCCTTAGGAACCAGAAATGACAGCCCAATCAAAATCACATACAATATAATCAGAATCGTTGAAAGATTAATCTGGAACAAAATTCTCAGAATTGCCAATGCCAGAAATATTCCCACACCCACTGCCACAGTGAGAATCAGGGTAAGATTATCAATCGAGGGAACCTGTTGTGCCAGTACCTGCAGATCCGGCTCCGAAACCGTAATAATCAACCCCGTAAAAAATCCAATGAAAAACACCAGAAATATATTTCTTGTCTTCGATATCTGGACACCGATTCCTTCTCCCAAAGGTGTCATTGCCATCTCAGCGCCAAGCTGGAAAAATCCCATTCCAATCACCAGCATAACCGCGCCTGCTATAAACATAACCATTGCCCCAATATCCACAGGCACCAGCAAAATACTTAACAGCAGCACAATACCCGTAATAGGCAATACAGCAGAAAGAGATTCCAATATTTTCTCTTTGAGCTTTTGATTCATACAACACCTTCCTTATTTACTGCGTTCACACTTGTTATTGAAATACTGCAAAATACATCAAGGCAGCCCAAGTGTACACAGGATAATAATTGCCTCTCTGATCCCTTCCATTCTTCAGAAGCTCCAGCGCTTCAGCCTTTGTCAGAAGCACAAATCCGTCAAACCGCTCTGACTCCTCTGCGCCTTCCCTGGATAAAACCGATAAATCTTCAGGATGCAGTCTTACACACACAAGTGCATTGCTCTCATCCGTCATTCCAGGCGAGGAAAACAGCAAAGGATTTACAATCGCAGCGCAATCTGCCTCCCCTGACTCCAATCCTGTCTCTTCTCTGATTTCCCGAACGGCAGCGGCAGCAATCGGGTTCTCTTCCTTCTTATCTTCCTCATCTATCAAGCCCGCCGGCACACTGAGCAGATAACGGCCCGCAGGATAACGGTATTCATAGGAAAGCAGCAGGCGCGGCTCCTCCCCCGGTGTTTCCAGAATGACAATACAGCTCACCGCGTCCGGAAGCATCTCCCGGAAATCACTGTCTGATTTTGCTGCCGCCAAATCCTCCAGGGTACGCCTGGTCGCATCATAATAATGCTTTCCCGGCGCATATTGCAGATCAAACACACGGACATAATCAGAATCAAATAAAGTTACTATCTTTTCCCTGGTTATGGAAATTTCATTCTTCATACTGTTTCCTCGTTAATCAGTTTTATGATGCACATTCCGTCTCCGGACAATTTTTCTCCTGATGCAGGACTCCCTCACAATGTACTCTTATTACACCTGTTTCCTAAATACCATTGTATCCGTCCATACCACCCACTGTCAAGTTTAACTTATGAAAAAAACGGTCAATGGTCAGGAATAAAAGACTGTATCTTTCCTCCCGCTAAATCCGACAGCATAATTCCGTCGAAATAGGCATTGGTCAACCTGTAAAACTCCTTCCACATGGGCAAGGTCTTGCAGTACTCTGTGCGTTCACAGGCTTTTGCGCTGCAGCCAAGGCAGGCTACCGGCGCCAGATCCCCCTCCATCAGCCGCAGGATATCTCCCACCCGGTACTTATCCGGATCAGCAGTCAGCTTATATCCTCCGCCTTTCCGCTGTAAGCCTTCGATCATACCGCTTCGGGTCAGTGCCGGAAGGATCCGTTCAAGATATTTCAGGGATATGCCCTGCCGTCCGGCAATAATCTTCATTGGTATATACCCTTCATCGCCATGTTCGGCAAGATCAATCATTACCCGCAGCGCATATCTTCCTCTTGTTGAAATCATCATATCAATCCTTCTCCTCGAAAAAAATAGTGTGTATGAAAGTCCATTCAAAAAAGGCAACTGTTCAGCCATGCCATTCATAAGTTGCCGGAATGTACATTTTCACCAACAACCAGGTAATATTGCCCACAACTTATTTCATGCCGGGTTTCCGCATGACTGAACTGTTACCAAAAAAAGAGCCCGCCGATCATCAGATCGGCAGACATATCAACATTGCCCATGGTTTTCATATCTCCTTAACCGCATCAAAACCCTTCTGCAGATCAGCAATAATGTCATCGATGTGCTCGGTACCGATGGACAGGCGGATGGTATTAGGTTTAATGTCCTGTTCAGCCAGTTCTTCCTCACTGAGCTGGCTGTGGGTAGTGGTGGCCGGATGGATGACAAGGCTCTTGACATCTGCCACATTGGCAAGCAGGGAGAAAATCTGCAGACTGTCAATAAACTTGTGGGCTTCCTTTACACCGCCCTTGATTTCAAAGGTAAAAATGGAAGCCCCTCCGTTTGGGAAATACCTCTGGTACAATGCATGATCCGGATGACCAGGCAGTGCCGGATGATTCACCTTCTCCACCAGGGGATGGCCGTTCAGGAATTCCACTACCCTTCCGGTATTCTCCGCATGACGCTCCAGACGCAGTGACAAAGTCTCAATCCCCTGCAGAAGCAGGAATGCCGCAAACGGAGAAATCGCAGCCCCTGTATCCCGGAGCAGTATAGCGCGAATGTAGGTTACAAATGCTGCAGGTCCCACTGCCTTTACAAATGAAATGCCGTGATAGCTGGGGTTGGCATCTGCAATGGCAGGATACTTCCCGCCTGCCGTCCAGTCAAACCTGCCGGAATCTACAATGATACCGCCCAAAGCAGTGCCGTGGCCGCCAAGAAATTTTGTGGCAGAGTGTACAACAACATCTGCACCATGCTCGATAGGGCGGATCAGATACGGAGTACCGAAAGTATTATCCACTACCAGCGGCAGACCATGCTTGTGTGCCAGCTCCGCCAAAGCATCAATGTCCGGAATATCACTATTGGGGTTACCCAATGTCTCTATATAAACAGCCCTGGTATTGTCCTGAATAGCTGCCTCCACCTCATCTAAATCGTGAATATTGACGAAACTGGCCGTAATGCCGAAATTTGGAAGGGTATGTGCCAGCAGATTGTAGCTGCCGCCATAAATTGTCTTCTGCGCCACGAAATGACCGCCATTCTGGCCCAGCGCTTCCAAAGTATAGGTGATTGCTGCGGCGCCTGAGGCCAGAGCCAGAGCCGCCACTCCGCCTTCTAATGCCGCCACTCTCTGCTCCAATACGTCCTGGGTGGAGTTGGTCAGTCTGCCGTATATATTGCCTGCTTCGGCAAGACCAAACCGTGCCGCCGCATGTTCGCAGTTGTGGAACACATATGATGTAGTGGCATAGATGGGTACGGCACGGGCATCGGTTGCGGGATCAGGCTTCTCCTGACCGACATGAAGCTGCAGAGTTTCAAATTTGTAATCAGACATAAGTTTTCCTCCTATTCCAGTTCCCACTTGCGGGAACTTGTTCCGGTCTCTCCACTCCAGCCCCCTTGTAGGGGAGAAAGCCGGACTTTCGTAATCCTCTGTTTTACTGCGGCATTTTGCCTTTTTATAAGCTGTTCTTCTGCATATATATACACATCCGCCCAAAATGGAAAATATTTCCTACTATTTTGGTAGGTAATATAATATCATCTTTCACCTACCTTGTCAATAGGTAAAAGAATTATTGCTACTGCATTTCATAGACTTTACATACCTGCCGATATACTCCGGCGCCTCCCTCCCATATTTCTCAAGCAGCCTGACAATGGCAGAGCCCACAATCACTCCGTCGGAAAGTTCCGCCATGTGCCCTGCCTGCTCAGGTGTGGAGATGCCGAAGCCAACGGCGCAGGGAATCTCTGTATTCTGCCTTGCCACACTTACCATGGAAGCAATATCCGTAGTGATTTTACTGCGTACCCCTGTGACCCCCAGGCTGGAAACAATATACAGAAAGCCCTCCGCCTCCCTGGCAATCATGGCAATCCTGTCTTCAGAGGCAGGCGCCACAAGCGACACTAAATCCACACCATACTGTCTGCAAAGCGGCTGAAATTCGCCTTTTTCTTCATAGGGCAGATCCGGCAGAATCAGTCCGTCCATCTCAATCTCCCGGCATACGGACAAAAACTTCTCTGCCCCGTAAGAAAACACCGGATTGGCATAAGTCATGAACACCATGGGCACTCTGACATCACGGCGAAGCTTCCTGACAAAATCAAATATCTTATCGGTGGTTACACCGCCCTTCAATGCTCTCACGTTTGCTGCCTGAATCACAGGCCCTTCCGCCGTGGGGTCGGAGAACGGGATGCCAAGCTCAATCAAATCGGCGCCATTTTCCACAGCTGCACGTACAGCATCTGCAGTGGTTTCCAGATCCGGGTCGCCGCAGGTGAGAAAAGCAATAAATGCCTTCCCTTTTTCAAATGCCTTTTTTATATTACTCATGGATATCCTCCCCTCTGTACTTTGCAATGGCAGCGCAGTCCTTATCTCCCCTGCCCGAAATGGTGATTACGATAATTTTATCCTTACCCGTTGCCGGTGCAATTTTCATGGCATGGGCAATGGCATGAGCCGATTCAATGGCCGGAATAATGCCTTCCGTTTTAGCCATATATTCAAAAGCACAGACCGCTTCCTCATCCGTTACAGGGACATATTCCGCCCTGCCGATATCATGCAGATGGGCATGTTCGGGACCGATGCCGGGATAATCAAGACCTGCGGAAATGGAATACACCGGGGCAATCTGTCCATCCTTATCCTGGCAGAAATAAGACTTCATGCCGTGGAAAATACCCAGTCTTCCCATGGCAATCGTAGCCGCCGTTTCAAATGTATCAATGCCCCTTCCGGCGGCCTCGCAGCCAATCAATTTTACCCCCTCATCCCCGATAAAGTGATAGAAGCTTCCAATGGCGTTAGATCCGCCGCCCACACAGGCAAGAACCGCATCCGGCAGTCTGCCCTCCTTTTTTAATATCTGTTCCTTTATCTCCTTTGAAATCACTGCCTGAAAATCACGGACAATGGTTGGAAACGGATGGGGGCCCATCACCGAACCGAGACAGTAATGGGTGTCGCTGACACGGGAGGTCCACTCTCGCATGGCTTCGGATACGGCATCCTTCAATGTTGCTGTTCCTGTCTTCACCGGCACCACTTCTGCGCCGAGAAGCCGCATCCGGTACACATTCAGCGCCTGGCGGAAAGTATCTTCCTCCCCCATATACACCACACACTCCATCCCCATAAGCGCGGCAGCCGTGGCCGTGGCTACCCCATGCTGTCCGGCCCCGGTCTCGGCAATCAGACGGGTCTTTCCCATTTTCCTCGCAAGAAGCGCCTGCCCAAGCACATTGTTGATCTTGTGTGCCCCGGTATGGTTTAAATCCTCCCTCTTGAGATAAATTTTTGCGCCTCCAAGGTCTTTCGTCATTTTTTCGGCATAATAAAGCCTTGACGGCCTGCCTGCATATTCGTTCAAGAGCCGTGAAAGCTCCCTGTTAAATTCTGCATCGTTTTTATAATGGTTATAGGCTTCTTCCAATTCAATCACCGCGTTCATGAGCGTTTCCGGAATATACTGGCCTCCATGAACACCGAATCTTCCGTCTGGATTTGTCATAGTCCTTCTTCCTTTCTGACGGCAGCTGCAAATTCTGCCATCCTTCCTTTTTCTTTTCTTCCATCCTTTTCTATGCCGGAACTTACATCCACGGCATAAGGATGCAGATATTTGACTGCAGCCGCCGCTGCTTTGCTCTGCAGCTGCAATATCTCCGCTGCTTCTGATACGGAAAGCCCGGATAATCGGTTTCTCCGTAAGCAGCCGCAGCCTTCGGATATAATCCTCGTCCTCACTTTCATGAAACTGTGCAAACCGTGGTCTCGGCTCTTGCGCTTTTGGCGGAAAGCACTGCAAGAAAAGCGGCATTTTGAGTAACGGTCGTCTCACCGCCCATAATCTCATTCATCACGGTATATGCCTCATCATAAGTGAGTCTTCCTTGTTTACGATTTTTACAATGGCTTCTTTAATCATGGCTCAATCTCCTTTATGAAATTTATAGGGACAAAAAAACGCCCCTGACAGAATAACTCATCTGTCAAGGACGAACAATACAAATACTATCCGCGGTGCCACCTTGAATTCATGGTATAGCCCATGCACTTGGCAGGATACAAACATATCCCCGGCAAATGACGTCTGCCTGCAACGTCGCAGAATACTCTGTGATAATCACATTTGACTGCGCCCTCAGCGGTCCATTTGACAAACTGTTTCCCACCCGGTTCTCAGCATCCCAGGCTCTCTGTAAAGGCATATCTGCCGTTATCTCCGCTTCAACGGTTTAAATTATTAAATTGCTGCTATTATAGCACTGCCGTTTAGTTCTGTCAACAGAAAAGTGAAGGCGATTTCTGTTCACAGTAACAATGGTAACAGTTCAGACAGGTCACTGAACTGTTACGAGAATGCACACAAAACGCCAAAAGAATGCGTTTTGGCGCACGCAAGTCTCGCAAAATTGCATAGAGCGCAATTTTGACTTCGCGGCAGGAGCTGTCTGAACTGTTACTAACAATGTAACAATAGTACCTAAATCCCCTCGACAATTTGCAGAAATCATTATATAATAATCATGATCAGCAATGACACAAAGTGCGGAATGGAGGCAGAAATGGATAAACTATTATTGACAGCATGCAAAAACGGCCAAAAAGGCGTTGTTATGGCATTTTTGAAAAAAGACGGTATCAATGTAAATGCAGTGGACGAGATAGGCTTTTCCCCCCTTCACTATGCCTGCAAGAGAGGCTACCGGGATATCATAAAACTTCTTCTGGACAAGGACGCGGATGTAAACCTGATATCCAACGAAAGCATTACCCCGCTCCATATGGCAGTGACTTCCGGTAATAAAGAGGTTGTAAAGCTTCTCACAGATGCCGGTTCCGATATCAACGCCACCGACAAAGCGGGGAAGACACCCCTCATCTATGCCGTAGAAGCCAGAAAGGCAGAATGTGCCAGATACCTCATTGAATTGGGTGCGGATACTTCTGTGATGGACAACCAGAATCATACGGCTCTGGATTATGCAAATGCACTTGGCCTGGTACAGTTAATCGAAAGCATGGCGAAAGAAAATTCCGGAAATGCGGATTCTTTTGGCAATACGCCCCTCCACCAGGCATGCCATAACGGACAGGGCGAAGTGGTGAAGGCCATGCTGGCAAAAGGGGATATGGATATCAACGCCCGGAATGACGATAAGGAAACCCCACTTTTTCTCGCCGTAGCAGAGAATAACATTCTGATTGCGGAACTCTTGCTGGATGCAGGAGCAGACACCAACATCAGCGGCGGACATGGCGGTAATTCCCCCTTACATATCGCTGCTGCCAACGAAAACGAACACCTTGTAAAAAGCCTCCTTACCCATGGAGCCAGAATAAACGAACGCAACGAAGACGGTGAGACTGCCCTGATCATCGCCGCCATAAAGGGCAATAATTATATTACGGGAACGCTCTTAGAGCATGGCGCTGACTTCACCTATGCGGATCAGGATGAACATACGGCGCTTTACTATGCAGCCGAAGGCGGTTACAACGATATTACCGAAAAACTGCTTATTGCAGGAGCGGAAAACTAAAGCAGGAATATCTTCTGTCATATTACCGACAGCGGCGGTGTCCCTTACGGAGATGCCGCCGCTGCTTTTTCAAAACTTTTCATATGTTTATTTCCCCGGCAATTCCCGATTTCATACCCTTTTCCGGCATTTTTAAATTATTTCCAAAATCTGGTTGACATTGTAGACCATTTGTGCCATAATTAGGTCTACAAAGTAGACTACTTTTATTTATGCCTTTCATAAAATGCCGGAAGAAAAGAGGAAAAAAATGTCAGAAAATGTAAGTTTAACAAATGCAGAATGGAATATTATGGAATGTCTGTGGGAGAAATCCCCGCTTCCCAGCAGAGACATTGTGGCGCAGCTAAAAGAATCCGTGGGCTGGTCTAAAAGCACCACCCTGACCATGCTTAGTCGCATGACCGCAAAAAAAATGATTGCCTGTGACGAAAGTCAGAAAACCCGCCTCTACACCCCCTGCATCAACCGTGACGACGCTGCAAGGATAGAGACAGAGAACTTCCTGAAACGGGTGTACAAAGGCAGCATAGGAATGATGATGAACGCCCTGACACAAAAACAGGAACTAACCGATGAGGATTTGGATGAATTATATGGCATTTTAGACGAATACAAACGCCGGCAATAACAATATTTTGACGAATGCGGAACTGGAATACAGCATTCGTCCGGACAGCATCCAGACAAATTTACGGCTGCGAAGCAGACGGAGATTTGTCTGCGGGTCTCTGATGCCGGGAGGACGAATGCGGAACTGGAATGGAGGTATTTTTATGAACATGATGGAATGGATTGCTGCATCTTGTATATTACTTGCTCTGATATCAGTCATCAGACAGATTTTTAAGGAAAAATTACCGGCAAACATCCGGTATGGCATATGGCTCATTGTACTGGTCCGGCTGCTTGTCCCTGTTTCACTGACAGGCAGTGATATCAGTGTGCTGAACCTGTTTTCAAATGACCTGCAGAACATACAGACACAAAATGACAAGCAGATGATGTCTCCTCCTGGGGCTTTCTACGGCGACAATATGCAGACGAAGGGAACCGGCGGCAGCCAGAACCAAACGGCAAATGTATCCGACACCAATCCGGGCTCTGTGGAACCGGGGACAGCCAACGCTGCGGACAGCATATGGCGCATAGCCCTGACAGGAATCTGGATAACCGGTATGGCAGTATGCGGTCTGGCGCTGGCTGGTTCCAATCTGACATTTATGCGGAAACTGCGCCGTTCACGCCAGCTTATTCCGCCCCAGGAAATCAGAACCCTGGAATATGGCAGTGCCATGGCGGAGCACATTTCTGTCTATACTTCAAAACTGGTGAGTACGCCCTGCCTGTTCGGACTTTTCCGCCCGGCAATTTATATCCGTCCGGAAGACAGATACAATACCGCCGATTTACCTTATATCTTAAAGCATGAGTATACACATTACAGACATTTGGATCATATATGGGCATTCTTCAGAGGAATCTGTCTGATCATACATTGGTACAATCCCCTTGTCTGGGCGGGCGCATATTGGAACAGACAGGATGGGGAACTGGCCTGTGACGCAAGCGTACTGGCAGGCATGGAAGACGCAAACCGGCTTGCATACGGCAGGCTCCTGATTGACCTCACCAAAGGGAACCATCCTTACGGTGAAATACTGTGCTGCGCTACTACCATGTCAGGAGGGAAGAAGAATCTGAAAGAACGCATCAGAAGAATTGCGGAGCATCCCAGGTTATTCCTTATCCCTACCACAATAGCGCTTGCCCTCTGCCTGGCAGTATCCCTGGTAACCTTTACCGCTACAACGGAAAACAAACCTCCTGAAAACAAGACTGCCGAAAATGACAATTCTGAAGATTTTGAAAGCGCCGAAAGGCTGGTCAATATCATGTTTGCCGATGTAACCCATGACGGTGCAGAAGATGCCATTGTTACAACCGTAAAATTTTTCGCGGAAGAGGAATCCTCTCTGTCAATAGATGCATTGCTGCAAAGCTTTTCCACTGAGACAGTCATAAGGGTCTATGACGGAAATACCTTCTTCCAGCGCTACTCCGACGACAAAGAGAAATGGACCCGGCTTGCCCTTGAAGGCACACTGACAAACAGTATAGAGTATCCCCGGAACCAGGAAGCAATCTGGGAGAGAGCCCTTGGAAATCCTCATGTGAGTAATGGATTGGTATTTCTGACATGGCAGAATGGTGAAGCTTACCTGCTGGACTGCTCCGCCTGGATGGGCCAGGGTGTGGGCGCCTTCTCGTATGAAGTATTTTCACTCAATGCCGCCGGTAATATTAATGAAAAAGACAACGGCCACATGAGCTTTGCTCTGAACAACTTTGCGCAGGATAAATGGGAGGATATCTTTCCCATACCTGATATGCTGGCCTTCACGGAACAAATTACACCGTGGCTGGAAGAAAGCGTTGCCGTAGCCGTTATGGATGTGGGATATGAGCCGCTCGTCAACAGGCCCGGACAGAATGACACCATAGAGCCATTGGCAATCTGGAGGGGCTTCCTTGGTGAATCCCCCGCCGGAATGGAGGACTTGAAGAATAAACTGGAGCAAATCTTACAGGAGTTAATGGCTGAGGATGAGGAAATGATTAATTGACCCTGATTTATAAAGATTCAGGTATTCCTTTGGCAGAAACAATAAAACGAATCGCGGAAAGATTTCAGCTTCTCTTTCGCCGGTTTCAAAATCACATCCGCCGCACAGCCGCTGATGTGTTCCTCCGCCTCCTTGATTCCAATGAGACTTCGCGGCGAGGGATGTCTGAACTGCTGCCAGTATTCGCCCATCTTAAAATTTAGTATGTACTAACAGCTCCAATATGTGGTACAATATAATTTATACTTCAAATCAAATGATAGTTATGAATGACAGCGCAGAACCGCCGACCATACCCTGGCATATGCAGCCATACGAATCCGGCCGTCCTGCGCAGCAACAACAAACGGGACGAAAAGAGGTAGATACATGGATAACACATCTAAGACAGAATTATTTGAACAGACACCCATCCCCAAGGCGGTTATGGCACTGGCGGTTCCCACGGTGATCAGCTCCCTGGTCATGGTAATTTACAATCTTGCGGATACTTATTTTGTGGGAATGTTAAACGATCCTGTGCAGAATGCCGCCGTCACCCTGGCAGCCCCGGTGCTGCTGGCCTTTAATGCAGTCAACAATCTCTTCGGCGTTGGTTCTTCCAGCATGATGAGCCGGGCTCTGGGACAGAAAGATTATGATACCGTCTACCGCAGCTCGGCTTTCGGGTTCTACTGCGCCCTGGCAAGCGGCATTTTATTCTCACTGCTGTATTCCGTTTTCCATACTCCCCTGCTGCATATGCTGGGCACAGATGCCGGAACCTTTGCCGCAACCGGCGCTTACCTGAAATGGACTGTGAGCTTTGGCGCCGCACCCGCCATCCTGAACGTAGTCATGGCCTATATGGTGCGTTCCGAAGGCGCTTCTCTCCATGCCAGCCTGGGCACCATGAGCGGCTGTATTCTGAATATCATTCTGGATCCTGTGTTTATTCTGCCCTGGGGCCTGAACATGGGTGCTGCCGGAGCCGGGCTTGCCACTTTCCTGTCCAACTGTGCTGCCTGTGTTTACTTTTTCATATTATTATATGTGAAACGCGGTCACACCTATGTCTGTATCCGCCCCACCATGCTGAAGCTTCGCAAAGAAATCGTCCTCGGCGTCTGCGGCGTGGGCATCCCCGCATCCATACAGAATCTCCTGAATGTCACCGGTATGACCGTGTTAAACAATTTCACATCCTCTTATGGCGCAGACGCCGTAGCAGCAATGGGCATTGTACAGAAGATTAACATGGTGCCATTACAGATTGCGCTGGGAACATCCCAGGGCATTATGCCGTTAATCAGCTATAATTATGCCAGCGGTAATATCAAGCGCATGAAACAGACGCTCCTGTTTACAGCGAAAATTATCCTGGCTTCTCTGACGGTGGTTACCATCGGGTACTACCTGGGTGCCGGAGGGCTGACCTCCCTGTTCATGAAAAATAAAGTGATTGTGGACTATGGCACAAAATTCCTCCGGGGACTATGCATTTCCCTCCCCTTTTTATGTATGGACTTTCTGGCAGTGGGTGTATTCCAGGCATGCGGTTTCGGAAAAAAGGCACTGGTATTTGCCCTGCTGCGCAAAATAGTGCTGGAAATCCCCGCCCTTTTTATCCTGAACTATCTCTTCCCCCTGTACGGCCTTGCCTATGCACAGTTTACCGCGGAATTGATTCTGGCGATTGCTGCAGTGATTGTACTTCTGCGGCTGTTTCAGGGACTGCAGAAGCGTCACGATTCCCCTTCTTTATAAATTCCAAAAATTCCGCCTCCGGTATGGGCCTGGAGAAGTAATACCCCTGAATATAGTCGATCCCCAGAGCAGATATGGCCTCCATCTGCTCTTTTGTCTCCACGCCCTCGGATACAATTTCCAGCTGCATCTCATGAATCATATGCATGGATGCTTCCATGACAAACTTTGCCTTCTGATTGGCAAAATATGCCTGGCTCATATCACGGTCAAATTTCACAATGGATACCGGCATATCCACAATATAATTCAGATTACTCTCCCCGTTTCCGAAATCATCCAGGGAAAATTTGACACCATAATCAATTAGCACCTGCATATTTTCCAGCAGATTCTTCCTGGTCTTAATGGAAGCCGACTCAGTGATTTCCAGATTAATACAGGAGGGATCCAGATGATATTTCTGCATAATCTTAATATAATTCTCTGCCAGCCGTGTATCTTCACACTGCCTTACGGAGAGATTTACTTCGATGTACTTCATCCCATAATCTTCCATCAGATTATGTTTCCGTACAAACGCACATACCTTCTCAAACACAATCTCGCCAATCCGGGCAATCAGTCCGTTTTTCTCCGCCACAGGAATAAATCTGCCCGGGGGCACTATCTCTCCCTTTTCATCCCGGATACGCACTAATGCCTCTGCAGAAGTAAACTTCCCATGCTTTGTAGAATAAATGGGCTGATAAAATACTTCGATTCTATCCTCTTCGATGGCCCGGCGTATCAATGCTTCCGTCTCTTCTCTTTCTTTATAGTGCCCAATCTTCCTGTGATCCAGGAGAATGCTGTTCTCTTCAGGATTCTCCGCCTTTCCTACCCTGAAATGACGCAGCATCAGAAACAGTTCTTCTACGCTTCCAATCAGCAGAGAATCCGGCAGCAGTACATAATAAGGCGATACTCTTGCCTGCCCGTCGCTCCTTCGCTCTTCCCAGATTCCTTCTATATGCCCCTTGATATCCTGGAACACTTCCTGCAGACGCTGTTCATCGGAAACAATGAATACCAGCTCCCGTTCCAAAGTTTTAAATATTTTAACTTCCTTCAGCTTTTCCACATAACGCACTATCTCCCGAAGTGTCATATCCTGCTGTATGGAACTGTCTGCATTTCCCATAACTGCCATATCATTTAATGCCAACAGCATGGCAGAGAATCTTTCCCTCTTCTCATACAGCAGTTTCGTGTATTCCCCTAAGGCATGGGCGTTATATGCTCCTGTCTCTCTGTCAAGATTCGCCTCCGGATTCTCCAGTTCAAAAAACAGAATCACAATGCCAAGTACGGAAGCAAATCCCACCAGCAATAAATTGGCATTCAGAAACTGCGTCACAGCCGCTATGATCCAGATAAGCATCCATATAACGATTGCCCTCCTTCTCTTGGGATTCATCTCTTTTCCCCTGATGCCCACTTTATACAAAGTCACCAGAACGAACAGCAGGGCAAATATATACGTGGTAGTGCAGCTTGGACCATATGTATAGACAATATCACCCGAAAGATAATAATATATCGGCAGAACGTATATCAATACAGTACCTGTCAGTACAATAATCGTGTAGATTCTATTCTGCCTTTTCCTTTCCGCCCTTGTTCTAATAAAATCCGTACTGGAATAAATCAGTCCGAAATACCCGACCCAAATCAGAGACACAATATATGTCTTACAAATCAATGCCAGCAGAAATGCCGAAATCAACTCATGGCAATTGATAGCCACTATGGAGGTAATGTCCATAATGACACAAAAAGATGTGACGCCCATTGTAACCAGAAACAATCTCTCCGCTTCCAGTCCCAGTGATCTCTGCCTTAATGAAAAATACCATATCAATAATAAAATCACGATGCCGCAGCATTGCACTTGTATATTCATATCTCTTTTCCCCGCAATTTCATATTCATATAAGCTGTCACTGTTGTACGACATGGCACCATTTTGTCACAGCATACAATTCATGCGTGTTTTACCGCATTATTGTGAACTGAGTAACAGTTTAGACATCCCCTGCCGCAAAGTCAAAATTGTGTCTCAAAGGCGGTATGCCTCAGACAAACATTGTATTAAAAATAGATTATCACAGACCTTAAAACATTGCAACCGGCTTATTTCTTATTTCCAAACCGTTTATTTCATGTTATGATAAAGCCAACAGTCAAATGTACACCATTTGATGCACAGAACACCACCCATTCACATGATACACAAGGAGCATGCCATGGAACACACCTCAAGAATCCCGGAACCCGGAGACGTATATGCATATTATATTGATGAATTAAGCAGATATGGCACCTGCCAGATTCTCTCTGTGCATCAGGAATGTCAATGCCTTTCATCTGACCGGGGCACCGGGCAGCCTTACCAATATAAGCGCCTTGCAGCAGCTTCGGCATCTGAAGGGCATCTGTTTACAAGACCTGTTCGGTTATACCGGATCGGATTTGGAATTCCTGTCAGACCTGCCCGATCTCTGCGAACTGGATTTTGACAGCATCCCCAGAGAAGCCGGTACTTATCTGAAGAAAACCTGGAAAGGCAGATTAGACAAATTAGCTGTTACCCACCTCAGAAATGAGGGGTGGCTGAAAGAAAATCTGGAGAACCCCCTGCGTCATTGGGACGGCAATGAGGAGTTTATTCCCCGGGCCGCCTATCAAAGTGCGCTGAAATGCTATAAGAAAACAAAGAAACAAATGCAGACCGTCAATACCAGAAGTGCATTAGAAGATATTATCCGGCAGTATACCTTACATTTCAACCGCTTAAACAGACAATATCATGAATTCATCGAAACCACGGAACGGGAAGATATCTTCATGGCCATGAAACAGCTTTACGAAGAATGTATTCTCCACAGCCCCTATATTGGGGCAGAGAACCCCCATACCCTCCCCACTTTAGAGGAAGCATGGGATATTATGGACGAACTGCGTGAAAACTGGTAATCCGACAATAAATGAACCGGCACAAGACCGGAAACACGTCTGCCGCGGCACAGACATTACATGCATTGGTGCAAGACCGGAAGAACGCTTTCCTTGCATTCTTCCCGGAAATGATTACCCCGAAATATATGCATCTTCCATTCCTGTATCCACATTCCCATCTATGATAATAACATGCCCATAGAACATATCGTCATCATCATAATACACCTCGTAAGAACCATCCGGCTCCATCGTCAATTCACTAATGCCAATCCGCTTTGCAAATCCAGCCTCCGTAATCGGTTCCGGCTCTTCCTCATCCTCTCCTGTATCCGAAAGCCAGTCATTGGCAAGTTTCGTCAGCTTCTTAGCAGCATAATCACGGTATTCCTTATCCCACTTCTGCAGATTACCATATATTTGTTTAAAATATGCCAATGCATGTTCCGCTGATTCTCCCTGTTCTTCATCACACTCCAATGATACACCGCACATACTTCCCAGCCAATCCACCTCTGCCCTAAACCAGTGAAACCGCCGCTCCAGGGTAAAATGACCGCAGAGGTCGTCCGTAAATTCCACAATGCGTTGATATTCCTCAAGAATGCGGTCCAGTTCCGGATGGTGCAGATCACGTTCCAATACATCTACCAGCATATAGTAATGACATCGCGCCCCGCTCTTTTCTCCTGAAGCAGAACCGTTGGACTTTGGCTCTATTCTTGCCCGGCATTTTACACGATATATAGTAAGAGGTTTTAAATGATATATCCAGCCATCCCTGTCTTCTTCTCCTGCAAGCCACATCAGACAGCCCTTTTCTTCTTTCAGCTCACCGCCGGGCAGCGCAACACTGGCCAAAAATTCCGCACTGGGCAACCAAATTCCCTTTCTGGAACTCCCTGCGCCGCCCACAGATTCCGAAGTCAGCACCAGCAATTCCTGTACTGTTTCCTCATGCGATGCGGAAAATTTCTTTAACTCCTTTTCCATGCTCATTTTACACATACCTCCTGCCTTACTTTCTACTATGTCTCCCCACATCCCTGATTCCATTTCACATGTCTTAACGGCATCAGCACACACTAATTACTACAGACAATATCAGCATACATCAACTGCCCCCTTTTGTCCAGTATATTTTTCCCCTTTTCCCACATCCAAAGCAATAGTTCAGTGCTATACTCCCTTCATGAGAAATCATGGCTTTACCCCTCTTATTTTTCGGAGGGTTCAAGCAGCCCTCCAGACAAAAAAAAGGATGGCGATGCAATGTATGTTACATATCAGAATTTAATCCAGATTGGAATACTCATTGTCGCCCTTGCAACCCAAAGCACAGAAAGAACCATTCACAGTAGTAACGACTGTTTGTAAGTAAAACAGCTTCTTGTTTTTCTCTTATTGACACAGTTATTTTATTTCATTATACTAAAATCAGTGAAATAAAGCATCGTTTTGATGATAGCAGATATACCACTTTGCCAAAAATGATTTATTAAAAAATGTATTATCAAGATATGATTCATCAAAAAACGATTCATAAGGATTCATCAAGATATAATTCATCAAGAAACGATTTAGATAGAATAGAAAGGACAATATAATGGCAAGCTTATATGATCGGACAGACATATATGATTTATTTGATAACGAAAGCCGTTTTCAGGCATATCAGAGACATTGGGAACAGGTGCTGCAGGGAAAGCAGGTACATTCCCTTCTGGATGTCAGCATCGGTTCCGGTAATGTAACCCTGCCGCTGGCGGCACTGGGCATAGAATTGCATGGTTCGGATCTAAGCGAAAATATGCTGGAAAGCTGTCGGAAAAAGGCCGCCGGGAACGGATATGACATAGAATTAATGCATAGCGATTTCAGGGACTTAAACTGCTGGAAAGGCCGACAGTTTGACTGTGTGGCCAGCACCGGCAATTCCCTTCCTCATGTGGACAACAATGATTTTTTCACAGCCTTGGAACAAATGGATTCCCTTGTAAAGGCAGGCGGCTATCTATACCTTGATATTCGGAACTGGGACAGAATCTTAAGAGAACGGAACCGCTTTTATCTATATCATCCCATGTTTGACGGCGATACAAGGATAAACGTAGTTCAGGTATGGGATTATCTGGGCGACACGGAAATGACCTTCCACCTGCTCTATGCTTTTGAAAAAGACAATAAAATTTTCCAGAAAGAACAGTTTGACGAACAATACTATCCTATCAGAAGAGATACTGTGCTCGGCAAACTAAAAAAGCTAGGCTATCATAAGATTGAAACCATGTGCTTCCCGGCATTTTTTAAAGATGTAAATCTGGACAATGTTGAATGGTATTGCATTATGGCTCAGAAGCCATATCCTGCCTCTGCAGACAGATAGCATAATTCCACAGTTGCATATTCTCCACTGCCACAGCCTTCCTGCATGAAAGTTCGGACAGAACAGACTTTTTTCTTGTAATGCCCTTACATTTATGTAATAATATCACTATCACATATTTATTTTTACGTAACAGTCCATACAGCACACCGTATTGCCGTATAATTGCAATTAGTACTTACAATCGAAAACATCTGCCAAGCACCTACCACAACTAAATGCTCCTGTAAAATGCGGGCTGCTTCTATAATACTGCACAGAAAGCTGGCAAATGTATGCATTTACCATTATATAAAGGGGAACTCCATGGAAAACTACACAGATGCAGCCGAATCACGCTTCGATGATTTGAATGCATTTATAAAAGAGGAACGAAAAGTCGGCTCCATTCATATGGGTGGGATATACATAGAATGCCTCTTAAAGGGAATGATATGCATGTCACATTCTGTTACAGACAGCCCAAACCCAACAAAGTGGATTGTAGACGGCCGTGAGGTAACACGTCCCAGTCATGTATTACATTCTCGTATTTTCGAAAATTTACTGGAGCCTCTGTATGATGACATGCCTGATTATATCATAGACGCATTGGATTATATTGCCCAACCGGCAGGCATTAATTATATAGATTACCGCTACATACCCGAAGATACCATTGACAGAACAATGTATGACCACTGGATGGAACAATTCATTACCTTATTCAATTATCTGGATCAGAAAAAACACGAAATATAGAAAGCAGGAAACATGAAAAAAATCTGGGAAGAATTAGAGCAAATTATTATAGAAAAATATCAGATTTCCGGCCAGGAATGGGTTCAGGCAGATGTAAGCAAGCGCGGCAAAATCCACATAACCATTGTATCTGACAATGCCATCCCAAAGGCGGAAGTCCGCAGTCTGATCGAAGCAAGCATAGCCAACTACCAAGAAGCATATCAGGAAGAATACCAGATAGGCTTTATTGATATTTTCACTATAGAAAGAGCAAAGGAATATAACATTGTAAAAACCGAAAAAAAGAGCGGCTATGCCTCCTGGTCTGACGCATTATATGCCGCTGAAGAAGAACAGACCAGTTCTTCCGATATGCAGGTTATCAGCTTTTATTCCTACAAAGGCGGCGTGGGCCGGACCATTGCTCTCATTGAAACCGCTTATCTTCTGGCGAAAGCAGGTAAACGAATTTTACTTTTGGATCTTGATATCGAAGCTCCCAGCCTTCACAATATTTTTGCAGAAAAAGTGAACCATCCCGCCAGGGGAGTCCAATATGGCATTGTAGAATATCTATATCGGAAAACCGTACAAAAACAGGGGGCTTCCGACATAACTCCTATTTTCTGCTCATTGGAACTGCAGAATGTACCGGGGGAAATATATTTAATTCCGGCATTGAAAAATATGAGCAAAGACTACCTTTACCAAATCGAAAGACTACAGACCTTGCATTTTCAGGAGCAGGATGCTTTCAAAGATATATTCGATTATGTAAAGGTTGTGCTAAATGTAGACATAATTATGATTGATACCAGAGCCGGCTTTAATAAATGGGGATCTTTATCATTACTTACCCTGTCGGATCAAGTGATATTTATCGCATACGCAAACTCAGAAAATGTGGAGGGATTGAATACCGCATTTGAATTACTGCACAACGCCGGAAAAAAAAGATATGCTGTTGCCATGTCAAAGGTGGTAGCCTCCAATGAAGGACTGGCAAAAGCAAAAGCGCTGTTTTCTGATTTATTCATTCCACAGGAACAGTTAATTCCCATTTACTATAAAGAGGAGATTGCCTTAAGCCGCGAATATCCTATTGTGTCCCAGAATGTGCTGGAAGCATATCACAAATTATCCAGGTATATTCTGGACAGCGACCGTATCAGCAGAAACAGGGCATTCCTGGCCAATGGAATGAAACAGCATTTGCTGGGTCATTTATTTCTTCCCCAAAAGCGCTTCACTGTCCTGGCAGATGTAGAGCGTTTCAGCAGACGAAAGACATCTGTCATATTAAAATATACTTATCCCGAAGAATTGTACGGTTTAAAAAGTATAAAGCGCCGGAAAATAGTAACCATAAATCAGGCATGGATACCGATTCCGGTATATATCTACACATGTATGGAACAGGAAGCGGGCTGCAGTGCTCTGCTGGCGGAAAAATGGGATGATATAGAAGAGGCAGGTATTCAACTGCTTAACATGACAATTGCTGATTCTGACGCAAAAAATAAAAATATCATTTCTGCCGGAAACAAGAGTATACAGGAAATTCTTGCCTGCCTGAGACAAATCGCTTCCGAAGCATATGCAAAGTCTGGGGACGATGGGTTTTCTCCTGACTTCAGAGAATTTGATGCAATATCCGAACTGAGGATTATAATATCTGTCAGCGATAAGGTATTCCGACAGAACCCTAGGCAAACCATCGAAAATATGAGAAATCTGATAACAAAATTCAATCAGGAAACAGAAGTAATACAATTTAAATTTGTTGTCAATGCTGCCATATGGGATGAATACCAGGAATCTGCCGCTGGCTTCAAAGGAATGATACAGGAAATCAATATCTGTGAAGAGGATATCAGGAAATTTCTCATGCTGAACCTGAACCTGCCAGAATTAAAATCCTATCAGAAATATATCGGAGGCATAGAAACAGTTTCCGAGGAAAGAGAAATGAAATTTCGTTTTCAGGATATCCAGATGACCCAGACAGAAATGCGCGAAATCATAGGACTTGTGCTGGGAATCCGGCAGAATGTGAGAGTATACAGCAGTTCCGTTATGACCTGTATCTATCGGAAATTACAGGAGAACCCAGAGCGGAAATATGACCGTCTGCTGGACGCATTAAAAATTGCCGCTGAAACAGAGCTGCTCCATATGGAGGAGGCAGATTCCGACAGATTGCTTTCCTATCATACGCTTCGGG
Source organism: uncultured Acetatifactor sp. (assembly GCA_910584435.1). GTDB lineage: Bacteria > Bacillota > Clostridia > Lachnospirales > Lachnospiraceae > Acetatifactor. Next base: position 33,467 of record CAJUAP010000007.1, on the reverse strand, counting down.
CCGAACTGGATGCATTATAAGGAGAACCAATCCCCAGATGCCGGCCCTCGATTCCTGCGCCGCACTATGCCATGATTTCCCTGGAACACCAAATCAAAACATTCGCGGCATCCATATGATCAGGTATGGATGGCCATTCGGCCGTCTCCCGCCTTGAATATGGCCTTATTAAACAATGGCATGAAAAGATTATACCACATAGAGAAGGATTTCCTGCCCGTAAAAAGCAGACAAAAGGTACAGACATGAAGCTTTCCGCCACACATATACATACGGTGAAAAAATCAGACGCCGCATTTGAAAATGAATCACAATTGAATATCACATTTTCCAAAAGCCGCCACGATCTGAAGAACCGCATATACAGATACCGGTATCGGATATTGGCCGGAGTTTTCCTTCTGCTCTTCGAGATTTGTCTGATTCAGTGGGCCGGAAGCTGGGCTATATGGAAAGATACCGCCAGTGTAACAGGCAGTGATTTCCGGCTTGTGGATTCTTCTCTGGATTACGGAGAGTATTGCATGAAATTCTCCCCCACACATGACAGGCTGAAATGTATCAACCTTGTGCTCCTGACACATGGCACCATACTTGGCACAGGTAATATGTCTGTTGCAATTACAGACGCTGACTCCCAGGTATTATTGCAGACGGAGATACCTTATAAGGCAATCACCCCGGGACATTACTATCCCATAGATATACCATTGCACCTTCTCACATCAGAAAACAGCTATTACCTGCTTGTTACCCTTGACAGGGATCAGTCCGGCCTTTTTCCCTGTCTGCCGCTATGTAATTCCGTTAAATCAAATTCAGGATTTCAAAGCCTCACCCTGAACGGACAGGAATATACTTCTCCGCCCCTGGTAAAATTTGTCTACGAAACCTTTTCCTGGGAGGCAATTTTTTCCAGGCTCCTGATACTGGCCCTTACCTTATCAGGACTGCTCATCGGCCTTCCCAGGCTTCCTGCAATACGCCGGGCGGCGGGAGCATTGCTGTTTCTTCTGATGCCGCCGGTTCTGGGAATACAGCTGGAATTGATCTCCACTAACTTTGAACTGATACTGCCCCATGCCATGCGCTGGAACATATACATCATGTATCTGTTAGAGCTGATATTACTGTTATGTACCCAATCCTTCCGTATCAGTGTCGTAGCCAGCAGCGGATTACTAACCCTTCTCTACTCCATCAATTATTATGTTCTGTCCTACCGGGGCGTACCTGTACGCATCAATGACATTTATGCCGCCGAAACAGCCTCCAATGTCCTGGGCAGATATGATCTGCGCCCCGGCCATCAAATAACCTTCTGCTGGTGTATCTGTATGATGTTTCTGGTATTCGGTATGCAGACAGGCATTAAACGCAGGAAAAAACGGGAAATCCGGCGAATGCTGCCGCTTGCCGCCGGATTACTTTTGGCCATAGGATGCAGATACCTGTTGATAGACACTGATTTTCTTGCGGACAGACAATTTAAGGCAGACAGCAGCTGGGAGCTGAACCTGAATTACCAATATGACGGCTTCCTGGTTGCCAGCCTTATCGATATCCGCATCCAGTCGGTTCAAATTGCCATGCCCGAAAATTACTCTTCGGAGAAAGCGGAAGAACTGCTGGCCGATGCTCAGGCAGATTGGAAAGGACATATTGCAGAAGAACTGCCCCATATCATTTTGGTCATGAATGAGAGCTTTTCCGACTTGCGTGTGCTTGGCAATCTTCAAATCAGTGAAGAAAACCTGCCGTTCTTCCACAGCCTGAAGGAAAATACCATCCGCGGTTATGTAAATGCCTCTGTGTTCGGCAGCGGAACGGCAACATCAGAATTTGAAGTATTGACCGGATGTACCATGGGCTTATTATCCTCCGCCTTTACTCCTTATCAGCAATGTATTACCAGGAAAATGCCCTCCCTTATCTCTAATTTAAAAGAAGCCGGTTACACTACCTATTCCATTCACCCTGAAAACCGCGAGAATTGGAACCGCAACAGAGTGTATCAATATTTCGGCTTTGACCACAGTCTATGGAAGGAAGACTTTCAGGGTGCGCCAAACCTACATATGGGAGCCACGGACGCTGCCACCTACGAGAAGGTAATTGAAATATTTGAGAATCGCCGGGCCGGTGAAAAACTGTTCCTGTTCGATCTGACCATGCAGAACCACGGGGGATACAGTACATTGGATACGGATATCACAGTTACATCCCTGAATGCAGAATCGGTCCAGGCCAATCTCTATCTGTCCCTGATCCGCGCATCGGACAGGGATTTGGAAATGTTAGTCCGTTATTTTGCCGGACAGGAGGAACCCGTAATTATCTGCATGTACGGTGACCATCAGCCCAAGCTGGACGATTCATTTTATGAAAGTATCTATGCGCAGACAGAAGGGCTGACAGAGAGGGATATGGTGTTGAACAAGTACAAGACACCCTTTATCATCTGGGCAAACTATGATATTCCGGAGCAGGAAGGCATGGAAATCGGTATGAGCTACTTAGGCGCAATGCTCATGGACATTGCCGGAGTTCCTGTTTCCCCTTACTTTCACTTCCTGCAGCAGTATATGCAGAAATATCCTGTGATTACAGTCAACGGATACACAGACCACGCCGGGAATCATTATGACTGGTCCAAGGATACTTCCCAGGTCTGGGAATACAGCGTTCTGCAGTATCATTATCTTTTCGATGAAGAAAGGGAGGATTGGGGATATTAAATAAACTGCCGGACAGATTCTTGCTCTCTGTCCGGCAGAATACCATAACCGCTTATAACTGTATACTGCATCTGCACTGCAGACCATACAAAACTGATACCTGTCTCTGTCTCTGCACTGCAGACCATACAAAACTTATACCTGTCTCTGTCTCTGCACTGCAGACCACACAAAACTTATACCTGTCTCTGTCTCTGCACTGCAGACCATACAAAACTTATACCTGTCTCTGTCTCTGCACTGCAGACCACACAACGCTTATACCTGTATCTGTGTCTGCATGTTTTCATGTGAGATTCGGCAATTCTTAACATCCCCTCAGGACAACGAAATCTCAGCCCATGCCTTCTCTCCGGCTTTCTGAACCAGTATCTCTTTATAAGGTACTTCGTAACCGGCATGAACCAGTTTCCCGCTCACAGTCCCATCCTTCCTCACTTCAAAATGATATTGATGATATCTGCCCTCCCTGTAGGCGAAATCTTCGCCGTTATCCAGATAATGCTCCCAGCTTCCTTCGCCGGGATAGATTTCCAGATACAGCTTATCCACAGGCTTCTCACCCACATAGGACTGCGGTTCCATCACAGGAAGAATGCTCCCCTCCCTGACATAAATGGGACAGCAATCCAAGGGTGCATCTCTGACAAACCATACCGGCCCTTCCAGCTTCTCCTGTGTCCAATAATCATACCAGACCCCTTCCGGTAAATACACCATCCGTTTCGTCATACCCTGACTCACCACCGGCGCTGCAAGTATCCTGCTGCCCAGCATAAACTCGTCATTGCATACTTTTGCCGCCTCATCCTTCTCATACTGGAACACCAGCGGCCTCATAATGGGCGCTCCTGTCCGTTCTTCTTCATAGAACAAATCATATATATATGGTATCAGATGATAACGCAGCTTCACATATTTGCGGTAAATCTCCAGGACTTCTCCGTTAAACTGCCATGGCTCCTGTCTTCTGGTTCCCACTGCGGAATGGTTCCTGAAAAGCGGTGAAAAACACCCTGCCTCCACCCATCTCGCCATCAGCTCCGGTGTGGTATCCGCCCCGAATCCTCCCACATCCGTCCCCACAAAAGGCATACCGGATAATCCCAGATTGCATAATTGGGGAATCATCATCTGCAGATGCCCCCACATACTTGTATTATCCCCCGTCCAGGCAGTTGTGTATTTCTGGCTTCCGGCATAACATGCCCTTGTGATTACAAAAGGTCTGCGTCCATCCAGCCTTTTCAATCCTTCATAAGCGGCCTTTGCCATCAAGTGCCCATACACATTGTGCATTTCCTTATGGCCGGCCTCCCTGTCCTCGTCCGTAAACACCACGTCCTCCGGCAGCGGCCCCCGGAAACTGGCCGGTTCATTCATGTCATTCCATATGCCCCTGACACCCTTATCCAATAAGAAATCATGATGACTGCCCCACCATGCTCTCACTTGGGGATTTCCAAAATCGGGAAATACAGCCTCTCCCGGCCATACCACATTAGAATAGACTTCGCCCTCCGGTGTCCTTGCGAAAAATCCTTCCTCCACACCTTCCTCATACACGGAATATCCCTTTTCCGCCTTCACACCGGGGTCATTAATCACTACCGCCTTAAAACCTTCGCCGGACAATCTGTCCAGAAATGCCTTCGCGTCGTTATGATACCGCTTTTCATTCCAGGTAAATACTTTATAATCCTGCATATAGTCAATATCAAAATGAATCACATCGCATGGAATATCGTTTTTCCGCATGGCCTCCGCCACTTCCTCCACATCCTCCTGTGTCACATACCCCCAGCGTGACTGATGATATCCCAGGGTCCACTTCTGAGGCAGCGGACAGGTTCCTGTGAGATAAGTATAGCCTTTTAATACTTCCGGCATCGATTCCCCGGCAATATAGTAATAATCCACATTGCCTCCGTCAGCGCCGAACCAGTAATAATCTTCCGATTCCTGCCCCATATTAAAATAACTCTTGAAGGTATTGTCCAGGAATATACCATACACAAATTCCTGCCCCAATGCAATAAAAAACGGGATGGATTTATACAATGCCTTAAAGGTATCCACTTGAGGATCCGGATTATCCGTATTCCACATTTCATAGTCGTAATTTCGTTTGTCAAGAAACCCCGTTTTATCTCCCAGACCATAGAAATGCGTAGAGGCATCCAGCTTCTTCCTTATCTCAAAAGCATGTTCCTGCCCCTGATCCCCGGCAGCATGTCCTTCTTCTTCCAGAAGCCTTAACACTTCCGGGCTGACTCTCTGCAGTATCCTGCGCTCCCCTCTGTAATCCCCACAGACCTCCTTCCCGTTCCTGTCATAAAAGTCCACATAGAAACCATCTCCGACCCTTGCAGATATCTCTCCTGTATCAATCCACAAACCGTCCGCTCCCCGATGCACCTTAACCGCCACAGGAACGGTCTTCTCACCTTCTATGGCCTTTGACTCCGGCCTTGTTCCATCCATACTGTAAAATACATTGATAATATATGGTGTCAGCACCTTTATCTGTGCCTTCCGCCCCTCAAAATCCAAAGTAACTTTCTGGCCATCCACCACATATCCGGTCAACTTTCCCAGCTTCATTCCATCGCCCCTTTCCATCCCGGCCCCACATTTATTCTGCCGGTCTTTTCTATTCTTTACTGTCTTACTTTTCCATTCTCACTGTCTGCCTTTTCTATCCTTTACTGCCTTACTTTTCCATTCTCACTGCCTGCCTTTTCTATCCTTTACTGCCTTACTTCTGCATCCTTACTGCCTGTCTTTTCTATCCTTTACTGCCTTATTTTTCCATTCTCACTGCCTGTCTTTTCTATCCTTTACTGCCTTACTTCTGCATCCTTACTGCCTGTCTTTTCCATTTTCTCACAATATTATCTTAATCTGTCTGCAGTATCAGTCCGCCCACCTTCCGGAAATCCCCGTCCATCACGCGGTAGTCCGCTTCCACTCTTCCATATTCCGATGGAGAGATTGCCGTATGGATATACAGCGCCGCCATCCCCGCCCTTTTGGCCCCTGCAATATCCGCCGCCTCATCATTGCCGATCATAATGCACTCCCTGGGGTCTAAACCATAGGTCTGCAGCAATTTCCCGAAGAACACAGGAGAAGGCTTCTTACATCCCTGTTCCGAGGACAGAAAAATACCGTCAAAATACTGTGTAAGTTCCAGCAGCTCAATCTCCGGCCTGGTAAAATCTGCCTGGGCATTGGACAGAAGAAATACTCCCTTGCCGCGCCGCCGCAATTCTGCCAACAGTTCTGTCACACCGTCATAGACTCGAATAAATTCTCTGGAAAGGGCCCGAAATGTAACAGCCGTCAGCTTCGCCTGTGCAGCATCACAGAATACACCCTTTTCATGGTACAAACCGGAGAATACTTTCGTCAGATCCGGTTCGGCATCCTCCTTATTCCCATCTCCGGCGCTGCCGCAAGCAACCCTTTCCTTCTCTTCCCTCTCCAGTCTGCGGAAAGCACACTGCAGCTGACGTGAGTTATACTCTGCTCCCATGGCGGAATAAATCTCACTCATTTTCTCCCAGAGCCGGGGATTTTCTTCATCTGTTCTAATATCTGCCAGCGTTCCGTAGAAATCAAAAACGTAATTCTGATACATGCTTTTTCTCCTGACACCTTCTTATCCGTCAACAATCAATCTCTCAATGCATCGTATACCCTGAGCATCTCTCCCACGCTCCATGCCTGGGCAAAACATCCCTTGGAAGACACCGGATTTCCACCGTCATAAATTTCAGGAAGCTGGCCGACACAGCCTTCCCTCAATGCGGCTTCCATGCTTTCAAGCTGTCTGCTTACATACGCCTTAGCCTCTTTTGAATAACCGTTTACCTTTAAATACGCAAGGTAATATCCTCCCAGCGGAAATACCCATACTGTCCCCTGATGATATGCCAAATCCCGTTCTAACTGCGGACCGCCGTAAACAGGATGAAATTCTTCGTCTTCCGGTGCCAGCGTCCGCAATCCATAAGGCGTATACAGCTTACGGAATACCACATCCACTACCTGCTTCTCCTGTTCGGGTGAAAGTACGGAAAAAGGCAGTGACACCGCCCATATCTGATTGCAGCGTATCTGACTGTCCGCCCTGGTTCCGGACAGCACATCCTTCAGGCAGCCTGCCTCATCATTCCAGAACTTCCCAAAGCTTTCCTTTACTTTCGCCGCCAGCTGCCCATAATCCCTGTCATCTTCCATCCCCAGCTGTTTGAATTCCTTCATAATACACAGGGCATTGTACCAATAGGCATTGATTTCCACAGGTTTTCCATGCCTTGGTGTGGGCAGAATCTCCCCTACCCGCACGTCCATCCATGTCACCTGGTCATACCCATGGCCCGCGGCAATCAATCCGTCTTCGTCCATCTTAATCCCATAATCCGTACCCTTACGATACCAGTCCACAATCTGAACCATGGTGTCATACATACTTTTCACAAAGACACAATCCTTCGTCTTCCGATAATACTCATAGATTGCCAGAATAAACAATAACGCCGCATCCACCGTATTATATCCCGGCGCTTCCTTCCCCTCCGGAAATAAATTCGGCATCAGCCCCTTTCGGCAATACGTTCTGAATGTCTGCAGGATGCTCTGTGCCGTCTTATATTGATGTGTAGCCAGACAGCAGCCGGTGAGAGCAATCATGGTATCCCGGCCCCAATCCTCGAAAAATGGAAAACCGGCCAGCAATGTCTTATTTGCGGTGGAAGCGCGATAGGATACAAACTGGCCTGCACTTTTGGCCAGCACACTGGCCGCCCCTTGCTGAAATCCCGCCTGATCCGCCAACGCTTTCCTTGTCTGCTCGTTGTCACAAAACATTTCTTCCGCACCGGGGAGATTCGCCGTCATTCCATACACCAGCTCCAGCGCCTTCTCTTCACCGGAAGGTACGGTAAGGAATACACAATGATTCACCATTGTACATCCCGTCTCTTTTCTCCCATCACAGGCGTCATAGGCATAATACAGGTTCTCATAAAATACCGGCGGAATTTCCTTCCATTCCCCATTGGTGTTAAAATGAAGCTTATGTCCGTTCGATGCAATACTTCGTCCTTCCACTACAAACTGCTGTTTCCCGGAGAGGAGGGTGCCCTTAGGTACAAACTGCAGATGCGGCAGTACTTCCAAAGTCACATCCTTTCCGGAACGGTTTCTGATGCCATAGGTAACAGCTACCGCATTGATTCCCTGCATCAATACAATTTTCTTCTCTACCTCCACACCATTGACCAAGTACCGCCAGCAGGGATAATCTTCATAAGAGAACTCTGTCTGGTACAGATAACCCTCTTCTCTTTTCCCATCATAATACTGCGGATGCTCTGCTGCCGTTTCCATTCCTCCGTCACCACATGCATTCCCCTGCACTTCCCTGTTCACATAGTCCTGGCTGGAAATGTGTATGCTGTCATCTTCAAAACACAGCACCTCTTCCAGTCTGTGGATCATATTGTAGCGGTGATTAGGGGATTTTACGCATGCCATCAGCACCGCATGATCATTTCTGCAGCAGGAGCCAATCATTGTAAGAGAAGAAAATCCTCCTAAACCATTGGTCATCAGGTAGCAATTCTCCTCTCCGCGCTCAAATGTTTTCCAGTCCTGTTTTCCATAGATAAATTTCATCTTTACACCCCCTTGTCATCCGGCAGATTCTCACTCACACAACAGTTACTTCAACAATCCAATGCCCTACGGCAAAACCGCACTTTACAGAATCGTTATTTCTTACTGCGCACCCTCCCGGAGCTGTCTGACGATTTCCTGCTCTGTGCAGAACCCCCACTGCCATCCGGCAAATCTCTGCCTTTCACGGCAGCCACACCAGCCGCTTCAGACGATCCAGCCACTTCAGCCACACCAGCCGCACCAGCCGCCTCAGACGCTCCAGTCACTTCAGCCACACCAGCCGCTTCAGTCTCTTCAGCCACACCAGCCGCCTCAACCGCTCCAGTCTCTTCAACCCCTTTGGTCTCTTCTCTTTCCTGCCCGTTCAGTCGGAAACTAATCTTTGTCAAACCATATATTTCATCTATTATTTCCCGGGACAGCATACCTTCATCCATCCTCCATACCCAGTTTCCTCCCAGAGTAGATGGTTTATTAATCCTCGCTTCCTGCCCCAGACCAAGATAATCCTGCAGAGGAATAATACAAGTATCTGCCGAACTCATCATAGCCATCCGCACAAAATCACGATATTTTTCTTCCGCAGGGCCGTCCTCTTTATCCATGTATTCTGCAGCATATGTTCTGACTTCCTCGTCCAGCCCCTGATACCACTGAACCAAAGTCTCGTTGTCATGGGTTCCCGTATAGACCACACAATTCCTGTCATAACTGTGAGGCAGATAACCCGTATCCTCCCCTGGCACAAAAGCAAATTCCAGCACTTTCATACCCGGATATCCGCTGTCCTTCAACAATTTATGCACAGACGGCGTCTGCAGCCCCAGGTCTTCCGCAATAATTTCTTTTGCTCCCAGCCTTCTCTGCAATGCCTGGAACAGTTCCATGCCGGGTCCTTTTTCCCAGTGCCCATGCATTGCAGTTTCCTCCCCATAAGGAATGCTGTAATACTCATCAAATCCTCTGAAATGGTCAATTCTCACCACATCATACATCCGGAAACAATGCTCCATACGTCTGCACCACCAGTCATACCCTGTCTGCCTGTGGAATTCCCAGCGATACAGCGGATTTCCCCAGAGCTGCCCTGTGGCGGAGAAAGCATCCGGCGGACAGCCCGCCACCGCAACAGGCTGATATTCGGAATCAAACTGGAACATCTCCGGATGTGCCCATGCATCTGCAGAATCAAAAGCCACGTAAATAGGAATATCGCCCACAATACGGATACCCTGCTCATTGGCATATGTCTTTAATTTCTCCCACTGCACATGGAACTGGAATTGTATGTACTTATAGAATTCTATATCAAAATAGCATTCTCTCCTGTAATAATCCAGCGCAAAACCCCAGCGTTTCCTGATATCTTCCGCCCATTCGCTCCATGATTTTCCGTCAAAACACTGCTTTACCGCCATAAACAGCGCATAATCATCCAGCCAGGCAGCATTCTCCTGCGCAAAACGGACAAACTCAGGATTATGGGCAATATCACTGCGTTCATACGCCAGGCGGAGCAGTCCGAAACGCTGCCGGTACAGTTTACCATAATCAATGCATACCGGGTCGTCTCCGAAATCACATTGATCACATTCCTCCCTTGTCAGCACCCCTTCCTCAATCAATGCCTCCAAATCAATGAAGTACGGATTCCCCGCAAACGAAGAAAAGGACTGGTAAGGAGAATCCCCGTAACTTGTAGGAGATAACGGCAGAATCTGCCAGTAACTCTGTCCTGCGTCCTTGCACTTATCAATAAAATCATACGCCTCCTTAGAAAAGCAGCCAATGCCATACTTTGACGGCAAACTGGCCACCGGAAGCAAAATACCGCTTGCTCTGTTCATAATCCACCTTTCCGCCCGCCCCCGGCGGGTCCTTCCTCTGCACTACTACACATGCCTCTTGACTACTAATAACTTGGTGCAAGACCGGAAGAATGCCCACACTTGGCATTCTTCCCGGAATGACTTAGATTTTCTTAGTCCGCGTACAAAGAGGGTGTGTAAACACCCCTCTTTGTGGGCTTAGAAAATCTTCATTCCGTTCACACTTTTCCAAGCATCATACCGCTGTGAGCCGCCACACAAATACCTTTTTCGGTTTCCACAGCCGCCTTGCAGCAGTCCGCCGTTTCCCCGTCTGCCAGAATCTGCCACTGCCCTTTGCCTAATTTCACATTGCATTCCCGGTCCGACACATTATATATCACACGCAATTCATCCCAGCCCGCATGCTCTGCCCTGTCTGCTGCCGTACAATCTTTCTTCCCACTGACAGTTCTGTTATCCACCAGGAAAGAAACCACCCCTTCTCCATGCACTTCCTTTTCTTTGATACGTTCTGCTGCGGAAGGAGATTTATCACATAATCCGGGCTGACGCTTTCTCAGCCTGATTAATCCTTTATAATAGTCCACCAGCTCCGCATATTCCACCGTCCGATGCCATTGCAGCATATTGAGCTCCGGCGTGGAACAATAACTGTTGCCTTCTCCCAGCTTTGTCCGCCCGAATTCTTCTCCTGCCTGCATAAACAGCCTTCCCTGACAGGTAAAATAAATAAAGGCAGCAAGTTTATTGGCAGTAATAATATCTTCATTTCTTTCTAAGAAATTGGGTTCATCAGACATAGACAAGACCAGTTTATCCCACAAGGTAAAATTATCATGCGCAGATACATAATTTATTATTTGAGCACAGCTTCTGGGGCAGTACTCTGCTCCGCCTTCCCGCCAGCCCACAACTGCTTTCAGCAGCAATGTCTCCAATCCGCTCTTTCCATTGACAGCCCCCGGTTCTTCTCCAATAAATGCATCTCCTTTGATTAAATCTCTGGTAGTATCGCAGAACATTCCAATCCCATCGTTCAGATAAGAGATATTCTCCTTTAATGCCGGCCTCGTCCCCTTTTCCATGGGTGAACTATCCGCACTCCAAGGCTCCCCATACAGCAGCTTCTCACCTTTTCCAAATGCCGCATCCAATTCCCACTGGATTCTATTCATCAGCTCCACCGTCAGCAGTCCCATCAGATCAAAGCGAAACCCGTCAATATGATACTCTCTGGCCCAATACATAACAGAATCGGCAATATAATTATCCACCATGGCTCTGCCGGCCGCCACATCATTTCCACATGCGGATCCATCCGTGAGACTTCCGTCCTTTTGATGACGATAATAATATCCCGGTACCATTCTCTGCAGCCAGGAATCCTCCCGGTAAGTATGGTTATATACCACATCCATAACCACCCGAATCCCGTTGGCATGGAATGCCTGGATCATCTCCTTGCACTCCCGGATTCTGACTGTACCATCCGACACGTCCGTGGCATAAGAACCCTCCGGCACGTTATAGTTCTTTGGATCATATCCCCAATTAAATTGTTTGTCGTTCCCTGCCTCATCCACAGATCCATAATCAAAAAACGGCAGCAGCTGTACATGGGTCACACCCAATTCTTTTAAATACTTCATACAGGTAGGATATTCTCCATTCGTATCGTTAAGCGTAAATGCCTTATACCTTCCCCGATACTTCTCCGGCACACCGCTCTGCACATCGTAAGAGAAATCCTTAATATGCAGCTCATAAATAATCTGCTCTTCCTGTGCCGGAGGCGCCGTATCTTCCTCAAATCCCGGAGGATTGGTCAGCCGCAGATCCACCACCATACTTCTCTCCCCGTTACAGCCGCAGCCCACGGCATAAGGATCCGCAGTACGGACTTTTTGACCGTCAATCTCAACCAAATAGTCATAATACATTCCATGCAGACTCTCATGAAACGTAATCTGCCAGATACCCTTCTCTTCACGCCGAAGGGCTTTGGTCTGCCAGGCCGGGGAAGTATTGTCCCTGTAGAGACACAGCTCTACTCTCCTGGCAAAGGGACTCCATACCTTAAATACCGTTTTCCCATCCGCGCATCCGGCTCCTAAATCTTTTCCATCATATTGGTACTTCTCCTGAAAGGCTCTGCTGGTATACATAGCATCGGAAATAGATTTATTATCTCTCAAATCAATCACCCCCATACAGTCAACCATTCATCCCCTGTTAATTATAGCAGATAAATGATAATTTTTGAATATAGAAAAGGGCAACTGCAAAATAAATCTCCCATTCCGCGAAAATATTCTGCAGCCGCCCTCACAATTACTCCTTATAACAATTGCTTTTTGCTTAGGAACCATATAGAAATGATTAACCCTTTACAGCTCCTGATACACCTTCCACATAGCACTTCTGCGTCAGCAGGAACAATATGGAGATAGGAATTGATATTATGACACAGCCTGCATAGAACTGCGTATAATAATATTCTACAAACTCCTGCTCCAGCATAGTCCAAAGGCCGATTGCTATGGTATAATATGAGGAATCATTCCCCAGAATCACCTTTGCAAAAATGTAATCCACCCAGGGTCCCATAAATGCCGTGATTAAAGTATAAGTAATAATGGGCTTTGACAGGGGAATGGTAATCCGGACAAAGGTATCCCATTTGGATGCGCCGTCAATGTAAGCCGCTTCATCAATGGTTTTGGGAATGGTGTCAAAAAATCCCTTTGCCATATAGAATCCCAGTCCCGCACCGCCGGAATATACCAGTACCAAAGCCACCTGCTTCAACAATCCTGTCTCCAGCAGTCCAAGTCCCTTCAGGATATAATAAACGGCAATCATGGACATAAATCCGGGGAACATCCCCAGTATCAATGCTATATTCATGAACTTCTTGCGCATTTTAAAGCGCAGACGGCTCATAACATAAGAAACGCACAATACGAAGAATGCTGATAACAATGTACTGAATATCGCAATGATTAATGTATTGGTAAACCATCTGGTAAAATTGATATTGCTGTTCCCATGAAACAGATTAATATAATTATCCAGCGTGAATCCCCTTGGCCATATATAACTTTTGTAAGAACCGCTCTCGGCACGGAAAGAGGTCAAAATTACATAAAAGATCGGCAAGACCCAGATAATGCTGAGTACGGCTAACAAAACATAGCAAAATATATTTGTAAACAATCTCTTTGCTCTCATTATTGGAACGCCCCCTCATCTTTATATGCGCCTGTGCGCCGATAAGTCAACAGTGACAGAACCGCAAGAATCACGAACACCAGAATACCGATAACGGCACCCAGGTTATAATCCTTCTGTGTAATCGTCAACCGGTACAGCCAGGTGACAAGCAAATCCGTCTTGCCCGCATAGTAATAGTCCATGGAATCGGGTCCTCCGCCGGACAACAGGAAGATAACGTTGAAATTGTTAATATTCCCGGTAAAGGAAGTAATCAGATTCGGCGTCATGACGAAAATCATATAAGGAAGTGTAATTTTCCTGAAAATGGTAGGCGCACCGGCCCCGTCAATTTTAGCCGCCTCATACAGCTCTGCCGGAATATTCTGCAGAATACCCGTTGTTGACAACATGGTAAACGGTACTCCGATCCAGATATTGATACAGATAATTGTAATCTTGGCGTACAGAGGATTGGTAAAGAACGGAACGGATTCGGTAACTCCGATAATACCAAATTCTCTCAGCAATACATTCACCGGGCCGTTTGCATTGAAGATAGTCCTCATGCTCAATAAGGTAACAAACTGAGGCACTGCCACGGAAAGTACGAACATAAATCTCCAGAATCCCTTTCCCTTTGTATCCTTCCGGTTAATCAGAAGCGCCAGCAGCATACCAAGTATGAAACAGCTGAACGTAGCAAATACCGCCCAGATCAGCGTCCATGACAGTACAGGCCAGAATGTATTCGCCAGTTTACTTCCCTGTGAAAACATCGCCTTGAAATTCTCAAGCCCCACCCAGGAGAACAGGTTTCCGGGCGGCTGATGTTCATGGTCATAGCTGGTAAATGCGATCAATATCATGAATATCAAGGGCACAATGGTAAAACATATAATTCCTATAATGGGAAATGCCAGCAGAAACGCATGCAGATTCTCTTCTTTTAATGACTTTATGTCATCCATGAAAGAAGGAATGTCCATGCCCCGTTCCTTCCGCACCTGTGTGCAATACGCGCTTTTTCCTGACATACATCCTATAAAGATAACTGCCGCAGTCAGCACCAGCGTAATAACACCGTACAGGAGACACAACATGGAATCATCGCCTGCGGAATATTCATAGTATCCCAATGCTTCATTAAATACTTCTCCCTGCTCCACAGTACCCAGAGTAATAAAATCACCCAGCGCACCGATACCAAAGGTAAACAGGTAAATAAAATATCCGATTTCCAACGCCAGGAAAATCAATCCTCTGACAATTTGCCGATTGACAAGATTTCCAAGGCCAAAGACAAAAAAGGAAATCTTTGTAATCATATTTCCGTTTTGAAATGCCTGTGGTATTCCGGCATCACTCGGTCTGCTGGAGACAGACTGAGTTTTCTTCTTCATTTTTCCCATAGAAACCCCCTGCATTTTTATTCACTTTTTTATCCGTTGCTTAATAGTGATGCAATGCCACAGTAAACCTCCATGCATCCCGGCTGCTCCACCATACATGGAAAGTAAGGCACTAAAGAGGCTCAGAATTACCTGGTGGTTTACTATGGGGAATAATCCCTGCCGCATCCATTTCGTTCAGATGCGTTGCTCTGCTTTCATGCAATATAATGCTGACGTCTGTATGAAAATCTACTGAGTCATTGCCTGCACGAAAGTGTCCAGCTTCTCCTGCACATTTTCCTTCGTAATTTCCTTACTTCTGATTTCCGTAGGAATGGTATTGGCATAAGTCCAATATCTTGCGCTGAACACGGAATTTGCCGGCTGTGCCACACTTGCCGTATTGGATTCCAGGATTACGATTGCCGCCAGGGGGTCTGCCAAAATGGTTTCGTTCTTACCGGCATTTATATTACAGGGAATCTGTGCCGACAGCTGATAACGCAGAATCTGATTCTCTTCGTTTCCAAGGAATGCCGCAAATGCCACTGCCGCACCCATATTCTGAGATTTTGCATTCACACCGATACACTTGGAACCGTAGAATCCCAGAAGCTGGCGGTCTTTGCCGTCCGGATTGAAGGTAGGGAGCACTGCCATGCCAAGGTCATCGCCCAAAATACCCTTGTACAGGTCATAGTTCCAGGAACCGTCAAACCATGTACCCAGCCTGTGATCTCCTACAAGTTCGGATACGGAAATCTCACCGTCATAAGCACATTTGGGATTATTAATCAAGTCAATCAGGTAGTTCGTCACTGCCACACCTGTTGCATTATTCCAGTCAACACCTGCGGACACATCGCTTCCATCCGGTCCAAATACACTCAAGCCTGCACCGTAATAATAAGCACCCAGTTTCCAGCCGCCCGCGGACTCAAAATAGAAATTATACACATTGTCCGCCGTACTCTTGGCCATAATCTTCTCCAGAGAAGTAATGTCTGATTCGTCCATAAGCGTCTTGTCATAGAACATAAAGAATGTGTTATGCGTAAACGGAATTGCATAAATGGAATCCTCCACTGTAACTGTGGCAACCACGGCTTCGGAGTTCGTCTCTTTTACCATGGCCTCAGTACTTCCGCCAAGCTTTGCAATAGCACCTGCCTCTACCAGAGACGGCAGCTGATCGCTTGCAAACATATACACATCTGCCGCTGCGCCCACATCCTTCAGGACGGATTCCTGACACTTATCCTCGCCCACAATCTCGGTCACCCATGTGATGTTGTACTCCGGATGAGCTTCTGCAAAGGCTTTCTGCTGCTGCTCCATGATACCTGTGTCCACCTGGTTCTGAGAGCACCACACTTTTAAGGTCACATCAGCAGCTGCCCCCCCCCGTTTGACTTCCGGAACCTGACCCCTGCGTCCCGGCATCATTACCACATCCGGTCATGCCAAAAACCGCCATAGATGCCATCAGCAATGCAACTAAGAGCTTTTTCATAAAAATACCTCCTTAAATTTTTATAGTTTTGCTAAGTTTCGCTCTGAATGAATATTATCATGACTTACAAATATTGTCAACGGCATTTTTATGCACTTTTACTCCATTGACTTTTTTTGACAATAATAATTGTGCAATTTGTATATTCTTTCTAAATTTTGTCGAAACTGTTTCGCGAAACTTTATTTTTCTTTTTTTCGGTACTTTATTTGAATGTATTGTGTCCCATTCCATAATATTTTATATTCCGCATATGCCCTTCTTATGAATTGTACCTCAATTTCTTTATTATAGTTACGGCTGTTGAATCTGCAGGCTTACCCAATACCATCAAAATGATCGCCATTGCCTCTGTAAAGTTTCGATGCCAGCCTTGTTTTTCAAGTTCTGTCCTGTTATAATACTATTACTATACAAATTTTTCTTGTCATTTTTAACAAAAATTGCAGGAGGATCGTCATGGCTACTATCAATGATATTGCGGCAAAATTAGGAATATCCAAGAGCACTGTCTCCAAGGGTCTGAATAATGCTGATGACGTAAGTGAAGAAACACGGAAAAAAATTCTTGAAACAGCGGTAGAATTAGGATATATCAACAAACGCCAGCAAAAAAAATCCAAAAGACTCTGCATTTTAATTGAAAATATGGATTATGACACCCCTAATCAATTTGGTCATGACATTGTACTGGGCTTCAAACAGATGGCGGAGCCTGATGGCTGGACAGTGGATATTATTCCCATCAGCATTGACTTCCAGAAACTCACGCCATATGATATTTTCATGATGCAGGGAGGCTACCAGGCCGCCTTTATTCTCGGCATGTCTCTTCTTGACCCCTGGATGCAGGAATTCCGCACTTCTGCTGTTCCCACCGTACTCTATGACAACTATATTAAGAGCAATCCCAACATTGCCTCCGTAGGCTGTGACAGCCAGGAAGGGTTTGAATTGGCGGTAAAACATCTGGTTCAATTGGGCCACAAGAAGATAGGACTTATATCCGGACCTTTGGATTCTTATATCTTACAGGCCAGATATCAGGCATACCTCAATACCTTATCCAAATACAATCTGGAAATCAATGACAATTACATCGGTCTTGGATATTATGTGGCGGAATCCACCAAAAAATATATTCCCAGGCTGCTTGACGAAGGGGTAACTGCCATCCTCTTCTCTCATGATGTCCGTGCCATATCCGCCATAACAGAATGCAGGGACAGAGGTCTGCGGATTCCCGATGATATCAGCATCATAGGATTCGACGATCTGCCCATGACTACTTACACGGTTCCGCCTCTTACCACCATCCGCCAGGACAGAACCGCTTTGGGTAAATGCGGTTTCTACGCACTCTCCTGTCTGCTCAACAAGGTGACAATCGGTTCTATTCTGCTTCGTGCCACACTGATTGTCAGAGGTTCCACCGGACCTGTACCGCATTGATTCCTGCAGTTCCGGCATACCTCCTCTTCTCACACTTCCAGACATGCCGGCGCCGCCGACACAAACAATCAATGAGAAGAATGCCAAGCGAACTCGTTCGCTTGGCATTCTTCAGTGTGAGCAGGCGCTGTTCCTGCGCCGTAGAAAATCTTCGCGAAGCGGCCTCTGCCGCAAGCGATTAGATTTTCTTCTCACACTTTTATAAATAAGGCTTCATCTCTGTAACCATTTTCTCTTCCAGGCGGATAAGGCGTTTTGTGATGTCTTTGGATTTTTCATCAGCCGCCTGATACTGGTTCAGATATTTATGCAGGGATTTTACTCCCATATTACATCCATCTGTAATCAAATCCGCAATGGTATGATCCGATTCATTTACAGCCAGCTTCATATTGGTCTTCACCCATGACATACCTTTGGCCATCGGGTTAGGCTCCTTTCCCTCATCGTGATACTGATGCAGAAGATCCTGAATTTCTTCCTTCAGTTTCACATGCTTATCCTTATGATCCGTCAGGCATTTCCTGAAATTATCTTCATGAACATAATCCAGAACCTCATCTATTGCCTCAACCCCCATTTTGATACCGGCATCACATTCTCTGAGCAGCCTTATAGTATCCTGTTCAATCATAGTTATCCACACTCCTTCCTGTTTTCTGTGATTCAGTATACCTCTTTTCCTGCCTTTTATACTCACCGATAAAGTTTGTCAGGGTATTTATCCACTACCCAGGAGCCAAGGACGGCTCAGGGCATATAACAAACAGTGTTTCGGCAAAATGTAATGGAATTATGTATGCGTTTGTGGTAAGATAATGACGTTGAACGCAGCAGTTCCATGACCCGTATGAACTGTTGCGCTGCACAAATTTACAAATTAAGGAAATGAATCATATGCTTGACAGAGAAGCCTTTGAAGCTGCCAGGAGAAAAGTCATCGGAACAGACCGGCAGCGCCTTGGCATAGGCACCTTATCAGAGAAAACAGTCCATGCCATATTAAAAAATTACTACGCGCCAAATGAGGACAATCAGGAAATACCCATTGAAAATTATGTGGCTGATATTTATTCTCAAGGGGAGATTATTGAGATACAGACAAGACAGTTTAACAAGCTCCGGGACAAATTACAGACTTTCCTGCCCTTATATCCTGTCACCATTGTCTATCCCATCCCCCGTGAAAAGTGGCTGATCTGGATAGATGAAGAAAGCGGTGAATTAAGCAGGAAACGGAAATCCCCTGCAAAAGGAACCCCCTACACGGTTTTCCCTGAACTATATAAGATCAAGTCATTTTTAAAGCACCCCAATCTTCACTTCCGTCTGGCGATGCTGAATATAGAAGAATACAAACTTCTCAACGGCCGGAGCAAGGACAGGAAAAAAGGAGCCACCAGATTTGACCGCATACCGACGGAATTCGTTCAGGAAGTAGAGATTGACTGTCTTGCAGACTATATGCAGTTTGTCCCTTTTGCGCTGGAAGAAGCCTTTACTTCCAGGGACTTTGCCAAAGCCGCCCATATTCCCGTATCCCTGGCCCAGACCGTGCTGAATATACTATACTATGTGGAGACTGTGGCAAGGGTCGGCAAGAAAGGAAACATGTATTTATATGAACCAAAAGAATTATAAATGTGAAATATAGATAACAATTTACTTTTTGAATCATTTCTGGTATACTGCTGCCTGGCTTGAATGACAAGGCAGACAATACTTTTGCCCCACAGGAAAGTGAGTATCCTTATATGCACTTGAAACAATCATAAAATAATAGATTCTGTGAAAGCTTCCCTGGAACAGGGAGCTGTTTATCATGTCTCCACAATACACAGAGTGAGCAGCTCCGCCCGCTCTGAGCTGCTATATGCATCCGAATCCCTGGGACATTGTGACACAGCTCTTACCACATTACGGCACCCGTCGCGGCGATCCGGTATCCGTATGTCCAAAAGCAACAGCTTCTCCTGCCTTTCTGCAGGTCTGCTGCCCCGGCTATTTCCCGGCTTTTCCCCTGGGGGTACCCCTGTTTCTGCCAGGAAGTCATCAGCAATACAATCATTATAAATTACATCCATCATCAGGATGGCGAAAAGGTTTCATCTCCATATTCACAAATGTTGGCATAAATGCCATTTTCCCGCTGAAAATCACATACAGCATGGTGCCTGTGGATTCTACAGGCTTATTTGGTCTGCATTGAGATACGGAATCTATTATGACAGAAGGAGAAGAAATTTATGAATATAGGAATGATTATCCTGATTATTATCGGCGGCGCTTCCGGAGCGCTTTCTACTCTATATATTGTGGTATCCTTATTTGGTACCACCGGCTATAAAATATACCGGAAATTCAGATATGGAATATCGCTTTTTAATTAATTCCAGCAGACTCCAGCCTGGGCATATGCTGTAAAGGCATTAAGCCCAGGCAGACTGTCTGCCTATTGTATTATTCCCTCAAAGCCGACGCGGTTTATCTTCCTGCTCCGGCTCTTATCAAGAAGTACAGCGAAGCTTCTGCAGCAATCCCTCCGCTTCCTCCTTCCCCTTCAGCATATGATACCATCGTTTTGGAATACTCTGAAAACCATACAGAATACCGGCAAGCCCTCCTGTGACACATGCCGTTGTATCCGTGTCATTCCCCAGCAGAACAGCCCGTTTTACAGCAGCTTCGTAGCAATCTGTGCTTTCCATCACCATAAATGCACTGCGCAGACAGTCCACAACATACCCCGACCCACTGCCTTCCCAGGGTTCCTCCGGACGCACACTCCACTCTAACTCCTGTTCATATACCGGCATCTTACTGTAAATTTCCCTCAGGCTGCCAATGGCCCTTTCCATGGACCTGCCAAAATCTAAACCCTGTAATAAGTATCTTGCAGCAAGACAATATAATGCGCAGCAGACCTGATTGCATACATGTCCATGGGTAATCAGACATTGGCTATGGGCATCTGCCGCCAGCTCCCAATCCGTTCCCCTGTGCCATAAAGCCAGCGGAAGTACGCGCATCAAAGCACCGTTTCCCTTCCCCTCCGGACGCAGAAGCCCGCATTTCTCAGGTGCCAGACCTGCTTGATATGCGCTGAGAGCCTCCCCCGTCTGTATGCCCACATCAAATACAATGTTATCAACAGCCCACAATCCTTTCTCATACCAGCCGGAAAGCCTGTGTGAAAAATCCTCCAGGCAAAACGAACCACAGGCAAGCAGACTGTCTAACAGGCAGAGTGCCTGTGCGCCGTCATCCGACCATGTCCCTGCGTCCACGCCGCTGTGTGCTTTTCTGAAACCGGCCGGGGGCTGCATTTCAATCTCCTCATAGGAGGGAAGCTCCTGAGCCATATAAAATTCATAGGGGACGCCAAGTGCATCTCCAATCAACAGTCCATATAAACCGCCTGCATATCTGTCTTCTACATATCTGTTTTCTGCCACCGGCCCTGCTCCTCCTTGTCATCTCCTGCCGTATCAGCCATAACCTCATCCGCTGCACGGCCTATATTCCATTCTGCCCCTATATTTTACCATAAACATACTCACTGTTCCACATCATTCTGCGCTCATCCTTCTGTTTTACCACTGCACCAGCAATTCACCGCAAAAATTGCTGTTCACCTTGTTCACAGCCCCCATGCAAGGGCTCCGCACTGCATGGAAAATAGAGCAGTAAAGAGAATTGCCTGGGAGTCAGGCGACACGCCGCCTTTGGATCACAGTTTCGACTTCGCAGTAAGGGTTGTCTGAACTGTTACGAATCATTACAGATGCACCCAGACAAGGAAAATGTACACTTGATTTTGCTTGTCCTATCAGCTATAATAAAAATTCCCGGACTTTCATGTATGATGATGCGGAAGGCTGCATGGGAGTTTTGAGAAGAAGCGAACAAGGAGGATGCTATGCTGTATCACTATACTGACTTCACGGCCTTTGACGGAATTATCCGGTGTGCGGAACTCAGGTTAAACAATATATTGAATATGAATGATGCCTCCGAAATGAGATTATTTATGAATGGCATCTGTACCGCTGTTATTGAAAAGTTAAATCAGGATGGAGAAAAAGAAAAAAGCCGCAGAACAAAGGCTTTTTTTCAGGAAGAAATGGAAGCGGAATTCCATTATTCCGCTTATGCGGCCTGCTTTTCCAAATACAGAGATGACGCTGCCCAATGGGATCGATATGGCCATGCAGGACAGGGGGTATGTATTGCCTTCCATGAAAAGCTGATGCAGAAAATGCTTGGGGGCGCCATATCACTCCAACAGGTATACTATCAGAAGGACATGCGGGAACATCATCTGGTTGACGAATTCTATGAATTGATTAAGAACACCTCAGATTTTTCCGAAAGTATGCCCAATCTGCAAAACCTGATGAACAGTGCATGGGTACAGTCCGCCGCTTTCAAACACCCTTCCTTTGCAAGCGAGACAGAGCACAGATTGGTGGTTTCCCCCTTTATCTCCAATGAATTTGCCGTGGAACCCAAGTATCATGTAACCGCCGACAGGATCAAAAAGTACTATCCTCTGGATTTGAACAGAATGTGCAATAAATTGCATCTGCAACTGTCTGACCTGGTGGGAGATATTATCATCGGCCCCACCTCCACCCAGTCCCTTCCCATCCTGCAGGATTACCTTGAGGACTGTGGGTTAAGCGTCCTGAGAAATAAAATCAGCATGTCGGAATGTCCTCTGCGGAAACCCACTTCCTAGAAAGCCCGTCTTTTGGACAGAAAAAAGCCCGGAATACTGCTATTGCCAATATTCCGGGTTTTATATTCTGATAATCTTCTTATTTTGCTGCCGTTACAGATGTAATATGAGGATTCACTCCCTCATACCAGTACAGGAAACCTTCCATGTCAATCTTGTCGCCAACCTTCAGATTCTTTACTGCCTGATACACATCCGTTGTATTATCGCACAGATAGGATTCCACAGTAAATGTATAAGTAGCCCCATTCAGAGAGACATTAAAATACAGATCATCGCCATCCTGTCCGGAACCGTCCCATTTGTACAGATATGCTGTGTCATTGCCGCTGGCATCCTTGCCTATTGCTTCCACTGTCATACCCTTAAAAGCCACAAATTTATTCTGGTGGTTGATCAGCTCTTCAGTGCCAAGCAATGCGGTAACATCTTCCGCAGGGGCAACATAATTACCCTCCTGGATTTCAAATGTCGCATCCATCACTTCCACTTCACCTGACCATTCTCCCTTAAATCCCGTTACCTTAATCTTCGTTCCGGGGGTCAGCTTCGCATAATCCTCTTCAGAACATGCCATCTCATACAGGAAGTAAGCGCCGTCCTTATCCTGGGTGTAAACGGTAGCCTTGTTCTCCCACCATGCCTGCTTTGCCTGTACATAAGTTTCAATTACAACCTGTGAATCAAGCGGTGCAGCCACATAATCCGCATAGGTCATAACACCCTCTGATTTCACATCCGCACCGGAAGAATCACCTGCCGGTGTACCGCAGCCGACACAGGCGCACACAAGTGCAACAGCCAAAAGTAGCGATGTTAATTTTTTCATTTTTCTCCTCTTTAAACCCTTTCCATTCAGCCCCCTCTTAAAGGGCAGAATTGACCATCAAAATTTTACAGTCCCCTTGCAAAGACTTCTGCATAAATTTGTTTATCGATAAACATGGAACTAATTATACATGATTTTTCCAAGAAATCAATAGTATTTCTGATTTCTTTTCAAACTTTATCTTTCTTCATGTTACTGTTCACTCCGTTCACAGTAACAAGCCTTCGCAGAAGGCTTTAGGCACAGAAATCGCAAAAGCAGCGATTTCGCGCACTATGGTCAAAGCTGTCATCCTGACAGCTTGGGATTTTCATGCAAAATACGCATGAAAACGCCTCGCGGAACCGGCGATTGAACAGTAACTTCTTCATAACAGTTCCGTATCCTGCCTGAACTGTTACTTTTTCTGTCTTATGGCCTGATACACCACATATAAAATAATAAACACCCAGGCAATGCCCAGCCCGGCCAGCAGACCCACTGCCATTCCCGGAAGTCTCCCGAGATCCGCCTTGCCGGAAGATACTGCATCACTCTGTCCGCCCAGCTGATCCAGGCGGTAAAGCGAGCGGATGTCTCGATACAATTCCTCCATATAAGCCTCATCCACTACTTCCTGCCTTCTCACAGATTTGACCGTATTCTCTATCAACTGTCCCGCCGCATCCCGAAGTGATGCCGAACCGTTAAATACAGGGGTCACAAAAGTATTCCCTATATTATCCAGCAGCAGATTGGTCGCTTTCATCTTAATGTCATAGTACTTGTTATTATCCTCACCGCTTCGGGAAAGATAATCCTGGTACTCCTGTGCTTCCTGTGCCCTGGAAGTCACCGGCACATACCCTTCTGTCTGCGCATACCCGATCTGAATCTTCTCCGTCAGCAGATACTGTGCAAACAGCCAGGCAGCCAGCACCTCCTGGGGATCGCTCTTATTGAAAATGCACACAGAGGGCCCCTGTGATATCATCGCCGGATGTTCTGTGTCAAACTGAGGAATTGCCATAACTTCCGTCTCAAATTCCACCACCTTGTCCGCACTGATATCCAGAAGCGGCGCGTCAGAACCCATCCAGGTAGCGCCCGCGGTGGAATCTATGGCGAAAATACATTGTCCTGCATTCAGGAAATTGGCGGGATAACTGGAAACTTTAAATGTGGAGAAAGCACCGCTTGCAGCGTGATCCGCAATGTCCATCAGCAGCGCCTTCGTAGACTCCTGAAAAAGCAGCACCCGGCCGTCTTCCGTGGAATATCCTTCTCCCATCTGCTTCAGCATCTGAATCATCATATTGTCCGTGGACTTATATATGAAGGGAATCATCACTTTCTGGCCATTTACCAGGAAATTCCCTTCCCCGTCCTTTGCCGTGGCTGCCTCGGCCACCTCCCAGATAAAATCCCAGGTCAGAGCATCCGGCAGGGTATATCCCAATTTCTCCACATAAGTCTTGTTAATATAACAGGCTTCCGAAGAACGCATATAAGGAAATGCATAATAATGACCGCCAAAGGAACATTCCTCCAGAAACTGCGGAATGATTTCTTCCACTGAGGGGCCGTCAAATCTTACCTCACTGCCGCCCAGTCCGTATTTTTCGTCCGCAAATAATCCTTCCAGCGGAACCACCTGATTTACCCCGGTGAGGTAAGTTGCAATATGATCCGGATAAGTAATACAGACATTGGGGGTGGTATTCGTGGCAATATTGGTTATGACATCATTGTAAATTCTGCCATAATCCGTATACAGACGCAGGTTTACTGTAACATTGGGATATAATTCTTCAAAATCGGCAATTGCCTCCTCATAGATGTCTGTCTGGGTTTTATTGGTATCATTTTTTGCCCAGAAGGTAATCTCATAATCCCTGGATACGTCAAATTCTTCCGGAATCTCAAATGCACTCAGCCCCTTAGAGCCATGGCACCCTGTCAATCCCAGGGCACATCCTGCCATGAAAACCAGAGCAGCCAAACCATGCATCTGTTTACCCGGCACACCGCTCCTGTACGCCTCTTCCGTCTTCCGTCTTCCTATCATCCCTTTGTCCCTCCTCTTACCACACCGGCCATCACCTTCCTTCGGAATATCAGGAACAGAATGATTAAAGGAATTGAGATAACCACCACCGCCGCCATCATGGCAGGAATGTTCTCTCGTCCAAAGCCGTTTTCACGGATTTCCTGTATACCGTTTGACACAAGATAATACCGCTCATCATCCGTAATCAGCCTGGGCCATACATAGGAATTCCAGCATTCAATCACTTTCAGTATGGTAATGGTAATCAATGTGGGCTTTGATATGGGAATCATCACTTTCAACAGATACTTTAAGTCGGAAGTGCCGTCTACCTTCGCCGCATAATACAGACTGTCGGGTATCTGTTCAAAATTCTCTTTTAATAAGTAAATATAGAATATGGATGTAACTGACGGCAGAATCAGCCCTTGAAATGTATTGCGCATATTCAGATCCGTAATGGTCACAAAATTCGTGATCACCACCAATTCATTCGGAATCATCATCAGCGAGAGAAACAGTACAAACACTATGTTCTTCCCTCTGAACGTAAGCCGCGCAAAAGCGAAGGCCGCCAATGTAATCACCACAAGCATAAGGGCTGTGGTGACCGCCGTAAATATGGCCGTATTCATAAGGTATCGTCCCAGGGATACGGTGGTAAACGCATCTGCATAGTTCTGTAACGTGGGAGATAAGGTATAAAATCGGGGAATATATTCCGAATTGTAAGCGCCGTAACTCTTTACAGATGTCAAAACCATCCAATAAAATGGGAATAATACAATGACCGCCCACAAAAACAGAAATGCATATACAATCACATTGACAATCCTTCTCTGCACTTTCCCCTTCTTCTCTATTTCTTCATAATCTATTTTGTTTTCCATAAAATCCGACCTCTTATTCCGATGTCATAATGTCTTGTCAGAGCAGCTGCCGTTTTGCAGCGTCCTGACCTGTACCATGTCTATGAATAATGCACGTTCTTCTTACTGATCAGCAGATTAATGCATGTGATGGTGAGTACAATGAAGAACAGCAGGATAGCCGCTGCAGAAGCGTAAGAAGGATAGCCGCCGCTGTCCCCATACAGCATATCATATACATACCCCACTATGGTATTCATTTCCGCTGCATTTAAATTCGTACCGAACAATGCAACCACATCACTGTATGCCTTAAACGCACCGATAAAACCCGTGATAATCAGGTAGAATATCATGGGAGATATCATCGGCAGCGTTATCCGCCGAAATATCCTCCCACGGGAAGTCCCGTCCACCCTGGCAGCATTATAGTATTCCTGGTTCACGGACGCCAAAGCACTGGTCAAAATCAATATCTTAAAAGGCATCACCACCCATATGGTATAAAAACACAGCACAAACATCTTGGCCCAGTAAGGTCCGTCAATAAAATCCACCGCACTGCCCCCGAACCAGGTAATCAATAAATTAATCAGCCCGTCAGAGTAAGCCGTCTTCTGGAACAGAATCATAAATACCAGACCCACAGCCAGGGTATTGGTCACATAGGGCAGGAAATATATGGTCTGGAACAGATTTCTCAGCGGTGTAATGGAATTCAGCCCCACGGAAATCAATAATGCAATCCCTGTAGACAATGGCACTGTGATCATTACAAGTATCAATGTATTTTTCACTGCCTGCAGAAAATAGGGGTCATGCAGCACATAGGAATAATTGTAGAAGCCTGTGCCGAAATAGGTCTGAGACGCAGAATGGTATCCCTCTTCAAAGGAATATACAAAGACGTCAAAGAGCGGATACACCATAAACGCGCCCAGAAACAGCAGCGCCGGCAGCAGGTACAGCCAGCCCTTTGCCCCATTGTTCTCCGATTTCTTTCCAGCCATATCAGCACTCCTCCCCTTCCGCCCTGCCAGGCAGGAAATCAATACGCTCCTCCGTGTTCCTGTCAAACAGGAAAACCTTATGCGGCATTAATGCAAATCTGACACAGGACTCTTTGGAAAAGCCCTCCACAGAGTACATTTTTTCTATTTTCGCCATGTAATCCGTACTGATGATAGCGCGGATCTTGGGATTGAGAGATGCCTTGTTCATGGAAATCACACTGATGTCACGTCCCATCACTTCCACACTGCCGAACTTACAGCCAAGCGGCCCGTCCTCCTGCAGCCGGAATCCTTCCGGCCGAACCCCCACATACACATCTCTGTCTCCGCCTTCCAATAAGCCATTGCTTCCCCTGTTTCCTGAAGCATTATTCTTCCCGGAATTTGCCGGCGCATTACTGTTTCCGGAACCCGGCGAAGCATTACTGTCTCCGGCGGCCTTTCGGGCATCCTCTGTTTCCCTGACGTCAAGAACTGCCTCTTCTCCTATATACAATTTATTCTCCCTGATTCTTCCCTCAAACACATTGATAGGAGGAGTACCCAGAAATTTTGCCACAAACAGATTTGCCGGTTTGTCATAGACATCCTGAGGTCTGCCAATCTGCTGAACCACACCTGCATTCATGACAACGATCATATCCGAAATGCTCATGGCCTCTTCCTGGTCATGGGTCACGAAGATCGTGGTGATCTTCGTCTCCCGCTGGATGCGCCTGATTTCCTCCCTGGTCTGAAGCCTTAAACGGGCGTCCAGATTCGACAGCGGCTCGTCCAGGAGCAGCACCCTGGGCATTTTGACAAGTGCGCGGGCAATGGCCACACGCTGCTGCTGTCCGCCTGACAACTCGCCGGGCTTCCGATCCATCAACTCTTCTATCTGAACCAGTCCGGCCGCTTCATATGCTTTCTCAAGCATTTCCTGTTTGGACAATTTTTCTTTCCCTTTGAGATTCTCCAGCGGAAAGAGAATATTCTGTTTCACTGTCAGATGCGGATACAGCGCATAATTTTGGAACACCAGCCCAATTCCACGGTTCTCCGGCTGCAGATGGGTAACATCATCGGTTCCGAAAAATATCTTACCGCTGGTGGGCTTCTGCAGGCCGCTGATCAGATTTAACGTTGTACTTTTACCGCATCCGGAAGGACCCAGCAGCCCAATCAGTTTACCATCCGGGATTTTAAATGTAAAATCGTTGACGGCAATGACCTCTTCACGGTTTTTTCGGCCGCGTCCCGGAAATTTCTTCGTCAAATTCTGTAATACAACTTCCATATGGTTCCTCCATCACACTTATATTTGTTTCATTATACTGGAAAATATAATAAATGTCTATACTTCCGCCCATACCACAACAATAGTAATCGTCTCCTCTTTTTTCATTTTTTTCTATTCTTATTTTATTTCTTATTCCATTCCATATTTCAATTCCTGTTTCATTTCTATCTTTATTACTTTTTCATTTACCAGATTTATGAATAGAGTAGACAAATTGACAATAATCTATTATAATTTACCTATAATAAAAAGAAACTCTAAACAATTCCACATTCAACGCAGTGAGATGAATTGCCATTGTTTAAGACAAAACAGGAGGTAAAAATGAAAAATTTAAAAATCAGAACAAAACTATTGATAACATTCCTGCTTATCATTATTCTGTTCTGCGGTACAGTCGTTGTCTCCGTCACGGGTCTGCAGGAAAACGCATCAAGATACTCCCAGTTCTACAATGTAGGCTACCGAATTACCAACAAAGTCATGAATATGCGCCGGGGATTGCAGATTATTGTAAAAGATATTGCATACATAACCATTGAAGAAGACAGCAATAAGCAAGACACCTTCCTGGCAGATGCAAAGAAAGAATTGGCGCTGTTACAGGAAAATGGAAACTGGCTGTTCGAGAATTTCAAAGACGACCCTGCATTATTGGATGCCTTTTCCACCAATATACAAGCTGCCGTGGAGATACAGGAAGAAGTAATCCAGATGTCACAAACAGATATGAAAAAGGCTCAGGATATGCTTCTGAACGAATATCAGCCTCTGGTAGAGCAAGCCGTATCGAACCTGATCCAGATCAGTAATGTGGCAGAAGCCAGTGCGGAACAGGATTATACCAACACCGTTGCCATGCAGGAGACCTTAGTCCTCCTTCAAGTAGGAATTGCCCTTGGCGTATTGGTGATCACCTTGATTATTTCTACTTATTTAACCAGAGCCATTACACGCCCTCTTCGCCAATTGGAAAAATCTGCAAAACAGATAGAAGTTGGAGACTTCAATATCAATGTTACATATGAGTCCAAAGACGAGTTAGGAAACCTGGCAAATGCTTTTAAGAACATGACTTCCATTTTGGATGATATCATTTCTGATGCCTCCAGGCTTCTGAGCGAAATGGCAAACGGTAATTTTGATGTCCGTACCAAAGCCGAGAAGCGGTATGTGGGTAATTTCCAGAATCTGCTGCTGTCCATACGTAAGCTTAACCGTGATCTGAGCTCTACATTGGGCCAAATCAATCAAAGTGCGGATTTGGTTGCTTCCGGTTCAGGTCAGGTATCGGACGGCGCACAGGCATTGGCACAGGGCGCTACAGAACAGGCTTCCGCTGTGGAAGAACTTGCATCTACCATTTCCAATATCTCCCATCAGATCAAAACTACGGCTGAGAATGCTGCTGAGGCAAGAATCCAGTCAACCACTGCAGATCAGGAAGCGGAAGAATGCAACAGACAGATGCATGATATGATTACAGCTATGGAAGAAATCACGCGTACTTCCAATGAGATTAATAAAATCATTAAGACAATTGAAGATATTGCTTTCCAGACAAATATACTGGCACTTAACGCTGCCGTGGAAGCATCAAGGGCAGGACAGGCAGGCAAGGGTTTTGCTGTGGTTGCCAATGAAGTCAGAAGCCTTGCAAGCAAGAGTTCCATTGCCTCCAAGGATACCGCGAATTTGATTGAGCATTCTATTGAAGCCGTTGAGCGCGGTACACACCTCGTAGATGCAACTGCACAGTCTCTGGTAAAGGTAGTGGATGCTGTCCGCACTACTTCTTCCAAAGTGGATATTATTGCCAACGCTGCCGGACAGCAAGCAGATGCCATCGAGCAGGTTACTGTGGGCGTTGACCAGATTTCCAGCGTTGTACAGACCAATTCCGCCACTTCCGAAGAAAGCGCTGCTGCCAGTCAGGAATTGTCAAGCCAGGCTGAAATGCTTAAGCGTCTGGTGGCCAAGTTTATCCTGCGTGCGGAATATGCTTCCGGTAATACATCTTCCAGATCAAATTATGGCAATTTTATACAGCCCACAAACCAAATTAATTTGGATTAAGGTTTTAAAAGCATCCCCTCACTGTCCGCTTTATATCGCAGTGAGGGGTTTTTTGTTGTACTTTATGTGGAGAAGCAAAGGCATCATCCCTTCTGACGATCTTCGGTGATATATTCGAAATCAAACTTTTGATTGCTCTTTCTTCGTCACAGTACACCTTTTATCACGCAGCAGTCTGCCGCCGCTTTTTTTGGATCTGTCTTCGCATATCCCTGATTTTTCATACCAGACTTTGTTGCAGTCAATTAGTCCGTTTATGCTGATTGGATGCCTCATTTAACAGCGGTTCATCAACCCCATAAAGAATGAAACCGTTATATTCAACGCCATTTATGATTCTCAAAATTTTGAGATATTCCTCTGGCAAGGCGATATCCCATAAATCCTTGACGGCTTTTATAAAGGTTCCCGCTTCTTCCTCCGAAATACCGCAATTTATGTGGCTGCCACATCATTTTTCTTCTTGTCTGATTTCCTCTAAACGGTTCTTTCCACATCTTTATATTCTCCTAATCTGCCTAACTGGCTATCTTCATGTACTTCGTAATAGTCACCGAAAGAATATTCGATATCTATATATCGGTCAATGACAGCAGCATAAACGCATTCAAACACATCTGTACGATACACAATTTCAGATACATCTTCGCTTAAATCATCCTCCAATATGCCGTTTCCAAAGATATAATTTTGCTTATCTGTTTGACGCCATCCATCGTAATCATAATAACTATCCTTCAAATAAGAATCAGAATGATGAAATCCCCTGCATCTTCCCCATCCATTCCCGAACCTCTTCCTTTGACAATTCCCGTTTGATTTCTGCCAAAGGCTTAAGATAAGGATGGCAGCTTACTGCGAAGAATAAATCCCAGCTTCGTGGAAATTTTTCAGGACAAATCAATACCACAGGCATTTGCTCCACACAGGGAATAGTATCTGGCCCCATCTCTCCCCAGAGCATCTGACCATCACAGGAATAATAGGCGGCATGTGCATAAACCGAACCATTCTGCCTTGCTGTCTCTTCCCCCGATGCATAGGCAAATACTTTTAGGCTTTCCGGTGATTTCACATCTGCGGATAAGCCAAAACGCTGGTCCCATTCTTTCTGATAAAGTGCCCTTTCCAGCAAGGTCATCAAGTGGAAATTTGTCCCCACATCCTGAACCTTTATTAACGCTCCCTGCTCCTTTTTTGGTGCCAAAACAAGCACATCCATAGGTCCGCAGACAGGATAAATCCGAAGCAAATATGTTCCATTTTTCACAAAAGGCTCAATGCGCTCCAGATTATCATATAAATCCTTTTTACGCAGATACTCCCTGCTCTCCGGTGATTTTGCCAGTAAATCCATAATTGCCATCATCAGTGGCGCACTTCCCCGGAAAGCCCGAACCTTATCCGGCGCCGTCAAAAACAGCTTGTCCAACATCTCATCCTCAGGATAACTTTCCTCTGTTTTATCCAGCTCATCCAGCAACCCGCAGAGATGGAAAACCACCTTAATAAAGAAATTCACAAGTCCCTCTCCTGCGCCTCCAGGCCCACATTCTCCCATCAGCACACCACAGAATAATGCGCAGCAGCAGCCCTTGTACAAATCCATAGAATCCAGCTTTCCAGCCAACTCATCCAGTATTTGTTTCTGGGCTTTTAGATATTTTCTTCGGTATTGATCCAAGGCAATAAACCTGTCCGAATGTCCTAATAAATTGGCAATTTTCGTTTCCTCTAATGTCGAGGGCTGCTGAAATTCCTCAACAAACAGACGAATTAATTCTTCCATAACCATATTCTCTCCTTTTCCTGTCAGAATCCATATTGAAATAGTTTTTTAATACTCCCACATCCACGCGGCATACTGCTCCGGAATGATCGTATATGGCTTTCGATATTGTACTGCATAACCGTTCCATGACAGCATCCGGTGTTCCCTGATAAAACACTATGATCCGAATCATCCTTCGTAGTAACTCAGCATATGCTCGTATATGTCTCTGGTCTGTTTTTCATCTCCCCATGATAAAGGGTCATCGGCATAACATAGAGTCCAGAACGGTTCTATATTCTGAATATTTCCCGGAAGGCTTTCCCATAAGCGATACATTTGACTTGCAAAATATTTTATATCCGGATAATTTTTATAAACTACCTTTAATTTACTCATCAAAATCCTTCCAAACTGTTCAATGTTAAGATTTTTGTAGTCAATATGTGTCCTTACATAAATAATCGCTTTACTGATGTCTGTTTCCCATTCCAGATAGAGAAAATCATCATTTTCAGGGGCAGCGAGAAATAATTCGTCAAGCCGTTTATTGTACTCGTTTTCTGTTACCAATCCCTCATAAAGCAAAATAGCATAAACCAATAATTCTTCCATGATATCACTCCATTCTGATTGAAATACCTAAAATCCCGCATCAGGAAACGAATCATCTGTCGCTCCTAAAAGCATATCATCCGCCGCACCATCCATATCCGATGAACTTCGCCAGCCAATCCCAGTAAGCCGCTCTTTTTCCGCAGTCGGGGCAGACGCACGTTCCGTATGCAAAAGGCAGAAAACGGATCGTTTCTTCATCTCCCATCCGGCGGAGCCAAGTTCTTTCCAAATTGGGGAATCCAAAGAAATCATATATAAACCTCCGTTTCCGTTTTCCGGTCCTGCAAAACAGTTCTGCATGACCAATCGTCTATCTGATAATCGCCCGGGATCTCCATTGAGACTCCGGGCGATTATATGTCTGATTATAGCACTGCCAGACTGCCACGCAAAAGCGCCCCGTCCGAAT
>CAJUAP010000006.1:67134-93051 GCA_910584435.1 uncultured Acetatifactor sp. | reverse complement strand
ATACCGAACAATACTGCAAAACGGTTTGCTGCCTTCAGGGCTTCCTCTTCATTGGCTGTGTTAATGCCAATGTGAGCAAGTTCAAATCCCAACATGGTCTGAACTGCCTCTCTCGTCAATTGCTCTATTTTGTCCCACGCTCCCTCATTGATTAAGTCTCCGGGAACCATCCAGGAACCGCCGCAGGCAATGATTTTGTTAAAATCAAGATAAGAAGTGAGATTCTTGGCATTAATGCCGCCCGTTGGCATAAACTTCATATTTACATAAGGAGCCGCCATAGCCTTAATCTTCGCAAGCCCGCCGGACTGCTCTGCCGGGAAGAATTTCACCACATCCAGTCCCAGCTCAATGGCCTGTTCAATATCGGAGGGACTTGACGTACCGGGTGTAATTGGTACATTTTTCTCGATACAATATTTCACTGTTCTGGGATTCAGACCGGGGCTTACAATGAATTTAGCGCCTGCCGCCACTGCCGCGTCAACCTGCTCTGCATTCAGCACCGTACCTGCACCCACACACATATTGGGGAATTCCGTAGTCATAATCTTAATGGCTTCGGCTGCCGCGCTGGTACGGAAAGTCACCTCCGCACAGGGAAGTCCGCCTGCACACAAAGCCTTTGCAAGAGGACCCGCATCCTCAGCCCTGTCAATCTTGACAACGGGCACAATACCGATTTTACTGATTTGCTCTAATATTGCGTTCATTTTTTCCTCTTTCTGCATATAAATATATGCTTTTCTGCTGCAACATTTTTTCCATACTTTCTAACATGCCACCAAGAGGTGGGCAACGCCCACCTCTTTGAAGGGCTTGGTACTTTCCGACCTTGGAAAATCTTCATTCCGTTCACTCTTGCCGTATCTTACCGCCATACAGATGACAGGATCCGCAAAGTAATTTCTGTCATTTGCATTATGCCAGTACTTCCTTCACAGCAGCCGCCATCTCATCACACCTGCAGTTGGCAGCAAAATATTCCTGGAACTTTGCACCGGACAAGGCGCCTTTTACCAGCTCTCTGTCGAGATTCTTCAGTATGGTCACCATATCAGTATGGGTAACTTCTTTCACTTTATCCAGAATTTTTTTATTGCGCTGTTCGGGCTCCACCCTTTCAGGAGGATATCCGCCGCCACCGGGCGCACAGAACAATTTCTCAAAAATATACTGTAGATTCAGCTCACCGCCCCAGCCGAAATTCTCCGCAAAAGGAAGCGCTACGCAATTGCCGTCATTTACCTGTGAAAACAGGTATGCATCCAGGGGAGATTCAATGTGTCCGCATAATACCCTGGGGAAGGAATTGCAGGCAAGCATAGCCCCTTCGCCTGTGCCGCAGCCCGTAATCACGTAATCGGCTGCACCGGAATTCAACAATACTGCCGCCAGAATACCGTTTTGCACATAAGTCAGGGAATTAGGATCGTCCGCACCGCACATACCGTAATTGAACACCTCATGTCCCATGGGTTCAACTACCTTTTTCAGGGTGGCGCAGATTAACTCGTTTTTAGCTGCCTGGCTGTTTTCGTTAATCAATGCTATTTTCATGGGTTATTTTACCTCCGGACTTCTATGATCACTGTACTAAGCATTACTATCAGTCAGATTAACCCGGCTGCTTTCCAATGTAAGCCAGAATACCGCCATCCACATAGAGAATATGTCCGTTCACGGCATTAGATGCCTCGGATGCAAGGAACACTGCAGGGCCTGTCAGCTCTTCCGGCTTTAACCAGCGGTTAGCAGGTGTCTTCGCACAGATGAACTGATCGAAAGGATGTCTGCTTCCATCCGGCTGAAGCTCACGCAGCGGCGCTGTCTGGGGCGTCTCAATATAGCCGGGTCCAAGGCCGTTACACTGAATGTTGTACTGACCGTACTCGGAACAGATATTTCTGGTCAGCATCTTCAGGCCGCCCTTTGCAGCAGCATATGCGGATACGGTTTCACGGCCAAGCTCGGACATCATGGAGCAGATGTTGATAATCTTGCCATGTCCCTTCTTAATCATAGAAGGAATCACAGCCTTGGATACAATAAACGGTGCATTCAAATCCACATCAATAACCTGTCTGAACTGCTCTGCCGTCATATCGGTCATAGGGATTCTCTTGATGATACCTGCATTGTTCACCAGGATATCAATTACGCCCACCTCTTTCTCAATCTGAGCCACCAGTGCATTTACTGCCTCTTCGTTTGTCACATCACATACATAGCCATGCGCCTTGATGCCTTTCTCAGCATATGCAGCCAGACCCTTGTCCACCAGCTCCTGCTTGATATCATTAAAGCAGATCGTTGCGCCGGCCTCTGCATATGCGGAAGCAATCGCGAAACCAATTCCATAAGATGCACCTGTAACAAGTGCCACCTTTCCCTCCAATGAGAAGTTAATAAATTCTGACATGTTCATTTCTCCTTTTCTTTCATTTATTATTATGTCCTGCTGCTGCAGACATTCCGGATACTCCTGTCCGCACTGCATACAGGCAGTTGCTTACATTAAATCCTTCATGGCAACACCGTCCATATCATCGAAATCCTGATTCTCACCCACCATACCCCAGATAAAGGTATATGCTCTGGAACCGCATCCCGAATGGATGGACCAGCTGGGAGAAATCACCGCCTCCTCATTTCTCATAACAATATGACGCGTCTCATTGGGTTCCCCCATGTAATGCATTACAAAAGCATCCTCCGGCATCTCAAAATACAGATATACTTCCATGCGCCTGTCATGGGTATGACAGGGCATTGTATTCCACACACTGCCGGGTTCTAACTTGGTCATGCCCATCTCTAACTGACAGCTCTCCACCTGCCCGGGAAGGATATACTTACAGATAACTCTGTGGTTTGCATCCTCCAGGGAACCAAGCTCTACCTTATTCTCATCCTTTACAATGACAACGCCTTCTTCCGGCGTTCCTTCCGGTTTGATTAACACTGTAGGGCAGGTCCTATGGGCAGGTGCGGAATTCATATAGAATTTTGCCGGACGGGATGCATCATCACTTGCAAAGACAATATCCTTTGATCCCATGCCGATATACATGGCCTCCTTAAACCCTACCTTGTATACTTTTCCGTCAACGGTGATGGTTCCTGCACCTCCAATATTAATCACACCCAATTCTCTTCTTTGACAGAAATACTCTGCCCGGAGCTCATCTCCTGCTGTCAAAGTAATCGGCTGCGTGGGTACGGCCGCACCTGTAATAATTCTGTCAATATGGCTGTATACCAGTTTAATCTCACCTGGCACAAAAAGGTTCTGAATCAGAAATTCTTCTCTCAGCCGTTCTGTGGTATAATGCTTCACATCTCTTGGGGATACTGCTGTCCTAAGTTCCACTTTTCCGCCTCTCTTTCTTTATTCTATCATTTTAAGTTATTATAGCACCTTTTGAAAAAGCCGCCGAGAACTACCTCACGGCAAAAGAACTGAAATGACAAAGACAAATGCGTAACACTGAAATTATTATATCACACAATGGATAGTTTTTCCATAAAATTTTCTTAAAATAATATCTCTGTCACTCCATCTTCTATCAGATAGCACATTTCCTCATGCGGATTCACATCCTGCACAATTTGTTCCACCTTCATTTTGATATATTTCACCTCCGCATCCGCAAGGAGGATGCCCTTCCTGTCCAAAATCTCCGTTCTGATCACCGCAAATTTAGGCGTATCCTTCACCAGGATTCCCCTCCCCAGCAGTTCCACATCATACGGCACAGGTTTCCTGTATTTCACTTCCATTGACATCGTAACGCCGAAGACATCTTCCGATAATTTCGCCCATATGGCACGCAGTCCCAGTTCATCCAACATAGTGGCAGTCAATCCTCCGTGTACCCTCTGGGGAAAGCTCTGATGCTCCTCCCGATAGCAGAAGGGAGTTACAACACTGCCGTCCTCCATATTGTAAAACTGTGCCCGGAATCCGTTGGGATTGTCCATACCGCAGACAACACACATTCTGCTGTTTCTCTGTTTACTGATTACCTTCATTTTCCGTCAAATTCCTCTCTCAGATATTGAAACTGCTTTCCCACCGCTGGAGAATGTTTTCACAGTTGTCAACCTCTACTTCTTCCACCGCAATTTTCAATTTTTCAAACAGATCTTTCTGCCATCCCCTGTAACCGTACATTTTCATGTCCCGGATCACCTCTTCCATTTTATCCATGTCCAGGTCTTCCAGCGCCATCCTCATGTCCGCGAAAAATTCCCGAAGCTTTTCCACAGAAGCTTCCTGTCTGTCTTCCGCCTCTTCCTTTTCTGTACAGAATGGTTCCAATATGGTCTGATATCCTACATACTGCAGCAGCATCTCATCTGTGCGTCTATGTATAAATGCCGCATCTCTGGCATTTCCCGCCTTTTCCAATGCCGCCGCCTTTTCAGACAGTGAAATAGCGCCAATCTGCTTGGAAGAACTCTTTAACGCATGTACTTCTATGGTAAATCCAGGCCAGTCTTCCTGTTCCTCCATTGCCTTAATCAGCTCCGCCTTCTTTTCAATGGAATGATAATACACCTTCAATACCGTCCAGAACAGTTCTTCACTGCCCAGGAATTTCAGCGCAAAGGATACATCCAGATCACCGACTTCAATATTGCTGTTCCCATCCGTCTTTCTGCGGCTCTGGCCTCCCACCGCTTTCTGAATCTTCTCCGGCGGAAGCCATTGTTTTACCTTGGACACCAGCATCCGGATCTCAATGGGTTTGGCAATAAAATCATTCATTCCCTCCCTGCAGAACATTTCCTTGGTTCCGTCCACGGCATTCGCTGTCAGGGCAATAATCGGCACATCATTATATTCCGGATGAAAGCGCCTGATAATATGGGTGGTTTCCACCCCGTCCAATTCCGGCATCATATGATCCATAAATACAATATCATAATGACACTTGGTAATCTTATCCACAGCCGCTTTACCGCTGAGTGCCGTATCTATCTTCATTTTCAAAGGCTCCAGAAGCCCTTCCGCAACGGTCAGGTTGACTGCATTATCATCCACGATCAATATTTCCGCTTCCGGCGCTATGAATTCATACATTTTATCCGTATCATCGTCCTCGTCAAAATGCAGCTCATCTCCATTTAATATCATTGCCAGGTTTAAGACGAAAAGAGGCTTCTTCATGACCATGAGGTTAGGAATGTCATATTTCACATGATCATAAAAATTAATCAGCAGAATTCCTGTCACCTCCGGATGATTCCTGATATAATGCTCCACCACTTCCGAAAACAGCGGATATTCAACAAAAAGAAATATCTTCTTGCCGCTGCTTTCCTTATCAAGCACGTTCAAATCCCTCCAGGACTGCAGTAATATGTATCCCACACCCAGCTTAACCGCATCGGCGCTTAAGCTCTCCCTGATATACGGATTGGAAATCAATCCTGCCATTACCAGCCGTTCCGGTTTCTTCACTGTAATACAGGGCGTTTCGTCCACAATCTCCTGCGGCAGGATAAAGGAGAACTGGCTCCCCTTCTCATACTCACTGTCCACCCAGATATTGCCGTTCATGAGAGTCAAAAGCTGTTTTGATATGGCAAGTCCAAGGCCCGTTCCTTCAATATTGCGGTTCCGCTTGCTGTCCACCTGCTGGAACGAC
Source organism: uncultured Acetatifactor sp. (assembly GCA_910584435.1). Lineage (GTDB taxonomy): Bacteria > Bacillota > Clostridia > Lachnospirales > Lachnospiraceae > Acetatifactor. The sequence goes on along the minus strand of CAJUAP010000006.1, from coordinate 87,394 downwards.
TGGAACAGCCGCGCCATATCCTCCTTCTTAATGCCAATTCCGGTATCCCTTACAGCCACATGCATCTCTATCTCATTGGGAGATACTTTGGCATAATCCATTTTCAGCATAATTTCTCCCTTAGAGGTGAACTTCGCCGCATTATTGGCAAGATTTAACAGAATCTGTTTGATTCTGATATTATCTCCATACAGTTTGTTCGGCAGATTGGGAGTCACTTCCAGCACCAGCTCCACATCCTTTTCTTTCAGCCTGGTCTGAACAATATTTGCCACATCATACACCATGGACATAGGCTCATAATCCACCGGAATAATATCCATTTTACCGGATTCAATTTTAGAGAAATCCAAAATATCATTAATAATGGTCAGCAGAGATTTCCCTGCCTCCTTAATCTGGTTGATATATTCCCTGGCCGCAGGCGGCAGATCCTCGCGCAGCGCCATTTCCGCCATACCAATCACTGCATTCATAGGAGTTCTTATCTCATGACTCATATTTGCAAGGAAATCCGACTTCATATTTGCTGACTTTTCCACTTCAATATTCGCACGATAGACAAGATTCTTATTGTATGCCATATCGGACAGAATATCTGCAATGATAGCTATGATTTCAAGGGCATTATCTAATTCCTTCTGTTCCTTGACGGGAATCTTCTTTAAAGCCTCCAGACATTCCCGGGCATCCGCCCCAATTTCATCCGCTACCTGGCGAATCTGTTCCGGGTCGGGTTCTTTCAGCAATACCTGTCCGCCCACAAAGCATCCCACCGGCCTATCCCCTGCCATGATGGGAATGGCAAAATTTGTCAGCCCTGCATGGCAGGTATACAATGCCGGTTTACCTGCTTCCACCGCTATCTGCAGTCCCATTCTGTCACATTTGCTGCAGCGCTCACAGCCAATGGATGATTTTCTAATGATCCCTCCGCACAACTCAGCGAAATTAGCCCCTTTTGTCACCATCTGCCCTTCATCGTCTATAATAAGTGAAGCCATACCCGTCATCTCAGAGAAATCGTCTTGAATCCGCTGCAGTGTTTTGATGTCGATCAGCTCCGTCAGCGTCAGCACATCATCTTTTTCCATCCTTTCGTCCTCTCATCTAATTTAGTTCCGCAACTCCCCTCCCAAGCCCCCTGAATCTGGAAGAATTTCCTGCCGCAGACGCGTCAGTAAATCCTTCCGGGGCTTAGGAGGTCCTACCCTATCACCTTATGAATCACTTCCAGAAGCTTTTCACGGTCAATTGGTTTCAAAAGGTATCCCTGCGGTTTTAAAACGAGCGCTTCCTGAATCTTCTCCCTGTCAGATACCCCGGTCAGAAATACTACCGGTATATCTCTGGTCGCCGGATTGGCCCTCAGCTTCTCCAGCACAGCCGGTCCGTTTTCCACAGGCATTTCAAAGTCCAGCAGAATAAGATCCGTCTTTTTCTTCTCCAGAAACTTAAGTGCAATTCCCCCATTGACAGCCGTTGCAATATCATAGCTGCCGTGAAGCTGCTCCTTGATGGTCTTCAGCATCATGGGCGCATCATCCACTACCAGAATATGTTTGCGCTGCGGCTTCAGAGGCTTTAACTGCCCCTCATCCCGGCCGGAATATCCGTCCTCCGCGAACACGGCTCCTGCCACGGGCGATTTCCTCCTGAAGGGGACATCTTCAGGAAATACAAATCCCTCTTGTAAATCCGGCGTTTTTTTGACTTCGGGCTGGTGTCCGTCAAGATATTTGCATAGCTTTTTCTGCACCGTACTTGCAGCCATAGGCTTTACAAGTGTCAGATCTGCCACATTGATAGCAATTCTGTTAAATTCCACACACTCATCTTCCGAACCAAACAATACAAACGGGATTCTGAACTCAGATAATTTCATTTTGACATTGAGCATACGCATCATGGTATCTCTTGTTTCATTTGCAATACAATAAACGAAAACATCCGGCAGAAAATACTTGATATGCCCTATGATATCTCCATATCGTTCTGAAGTAGTCAAAACCTCGAAGTCGTCATCCATCTGAGCAAAAAAATCACTGATTATTGAACCGTTTTTTCCCATCAACAACGCTTTATACTTCATGACAATGCCTCCTTCCTTTCCATTCATTTGGCGTTTACTGTGAAAGTCCTGTAACCTGCCTTGCGGAAACCGCGCAGTCAAAATGAACTTCCTTGCTCATTAATGCCATATTCTATGGCATGCAAGACAGCTGTGCGCCAAACCGCATGCCTTTGCGGTTTGTGTACATCCCAGTGTGCCAGGCACAAGCACACAGTAAACCTCCAGGCAGTTCCCTTTATTGCCTTACTTTCATGCATGGCGGTGCGGCCGGAATGCATGGAGGTTTACTGTAACAGTTCAGACACCCCTCTTTATTTTATTGTACAACATATCATTTCAGACTTCAATCTTAAATCGCATTTTTAAATCATGCAAAATTCCCTAAAAGTTTCCAACATATTTTCTAACTGTCAGGTCATACTAAGACCAAGATAAGTCGCAGCGAAACACTTCATCTTGCATCTTCAAGATAAAGTGCGTGCGGCACTTATCTTGAAGATAAATAGCTTATAATAAACGGAGGTGAAAAAGAAATGTCAGGAAACAGAAGCAATAGAGTAGAAGTGCCTGAAGCAAAGGCAGCAATGGATCGTTTTAAAACCGAGGTAGCATCCGAGCTGGGTGTAAACCTTAAGGAAGGCTACAATGGCGATCTGACTTCCCGCGAAGCTGGTTCCATCGGAGGCGAAATGGTTCGCCGTATGATCAGGAAGCAGGAAGAGCAGATGAAATAAACTCAGGCAACTATTATTCAGGGCTGACAAGCCCAGAGCACTTCGTGCCTGAAAACCTGTTTTCATGCCAAGAGGCCGGAGCAGACCCTGCTCCGGTCTCTTTATGTCTGCGATTCCTACACATTTCACGACATGCCGCCAAGAGGCATGACCTAACTCTTCGGGCGGCACAATGCCTGCCTTTTGCTATTCTCCAAATACAGCTCTGTAATCGGCCTGGAATTTTGCAATACCGGCATCCGTCAACGGATGCTTCACCATCTGTTCAATCACAGCATATGGCACTGTGGCAATATCCGCACCTGCCAGCGCACAGTCTGTCACATGAACGGGATTACGTACACTTGCTGCAATGATTTCCGTATCCAGATCCGTCACCGCAAAAATATCCGCAATTTCCCGTATCAAATCAACCCCCCTTTGACTGATGTCATCCAGACGTCCCAGAAAGGGAGATACAAATGCCGCACCTGCACGAGCTGCAAGCAATGCCTGATTTGCCGTAAAAATTAACGTCACATTCACCTTAACACCTTCGGCAGATAACACCTTACACGCCTTCAATCCTTCCACCGTCATAGGAATCTTCACCACCATATTCGGATGAATCTTAGCAATTTCCCTGCCCTCGCGGATCATACCCTCCGCATCCACCGTAGTAGCTCTCACTTCCCCACTGATAGGACCATCCACAATGGAAGCAATCTCTGCGATCACCTCTTCAAATACTCTTCCCTCCTTCGCAATCAGAGACGGATTCGTAGTAACACCACAGATCACCCCCATATCATTTGCCTTCTTAATGTCCTCAACCTTAGCGGTATCAATAAAAAAACGCATAGCAACCTCTCCTTTTCTATATATTTACATTTAGTATACTGAATTTTCGTACAAACATCAAGCAATTCATGGCAATTTTGCACATTACGTATTATAGTCCGCAGCAGTTCAGACATGCCGCTGAACTGTTACATGAATGCTCACAAAACCCCAAAATGCGTTTTGACGCGCGCAAGTTTCCGGCAGGAAGCACACACAATACATGAACTGGTGCAGAATCGGACTTTCAGCGGTATAGCCAATCTGCAAGAAGAATAATATTCTTCTCACAGACCATCCCTTTTTGAAAGTGCAAGGACTTTCTATCTACTCTTCTGCTGCGCTTTTCCGCATACAGCGGCATAAACGGCATCAGTGCAGCCATAACTCCCCTCATATCCGGTATACGTTCGGAAGCTTTCCTCTTTGTACACGCCTCCAGGATACGGTATAACTGCTTTCTCATTGTCCTTCTCTGTCTGTTCTCCTGTCCTGATATGACATAATTCTCCTCTGCCCCAAGCAGTGCCTTCATGGTCTGTCCCCACCCATACACATCACAGGCAGCTGTAAGAATCCCTTCTTCCTGCATTTGTTCCGGAGCGGCAAAGCCAGGCGTTCCTGCTCTGGAAGCTGCCCTTCTTCCCACGGCGCAGGCACATCCGAAATCAATTAATTTCACCATGCCATTCTGCCCTATTATCATATTTTCAGGTTTTACATCACGGAATACCAATGCCTCTCCACCTTCATGAAGTGTCCGAAGTCCCTCCGCCAGCTCCATGCCCATATAGAGTGCCTGTTCCACCGAAAAATGCCTCCTCCTTTTCAGCATCTCCTTCACATTGCTTCCCGTCACATATTCCATCAGTAAAAATCCTTTTCCTGTCTCCTGCCACATTCCATAATATTTTGCAAACAATGGATGCCGCAGTTTTTCCATCATTCCTGCTTCCTGTTCCAGCCGAACGGTGTCCGGACTGACTTTGCAGGCATATATTCTGCCGTCTTTTCCATCTTCCAGACAATAGACTCTGGAAAATGCTCCTTGTCCTGCCAGTTTCAGGCAAGTATATCCCCTGTGGGCCAACATAGACTGCACTCGTATCCACTGTTCTTTCTTGTCACATTCCATATCATGCTGTTGTACACTTTCTCGCATCACATCATCCCTTCCATCTCTTTATCATGAGTCCTTGAAGTCCTGCTCCTAATTTTCCGGCCAGCATCCGGCTCTGTTCCCCGGACTTCCTCCTTTTCACCTGCCCTGATTTCTGTCTTCCAGGATTTCCTCCTTTTCACCTGCTCTGATTTCTGTCTTCCAGGATTTCCTCCTTTTCACCTGCTCTGATTTCTGTTTTTCAGGATTTCCCCTTTTCATCTGCCCTGATTTCTGTTTTTCAGGATTTCCCCCTTCTCACCTGCCCTGATTTCTGTTTTTCAGGATTTCCCCTTTTCATCTGCCCTGATTTCTGTCTTCCAGGATTTTCCCCTTCTCAACAGGTTCTTAATAATACTGCTCCCATATCCATACCTCCAAGCCGTTCCCCTTCCTTTCCCAGTTCTTTGATATGCCTGTCCATCTGCTCTTCCGTTACCACCTCTCTCACCGCCAGACCATCTTCTATCATCTTATCTGTGACATATCGGCAGAAGTCATCCATGGAAAACAACATGACAATATCCGGCTGCAGCACTCCCTGTTCTATACACATTCTGTCCTCCCGGCCTTCCCTGTTCCTATCGTCTCTGCCATCCCCACTGTTCCTGCCGCTCCCGCTGTCCTTACCGTCTCTGTTGTTCCTGCCGTCCACAATGTCTCTGCTGCCCTCGCTGTCCTCGCTGTTTCTGCCGTCCGCAATGTCTCTGCTGCCCCCACTGTACCCACTATCCCTGCCGTCTCTGCCATCCCCAACGCACCTGCATAGCCTGCACATATGCCGAATATGTACGCGGCCAAATGCCGTATTGATGAGACAGACATGTCCTGCGCCCCTTCGGAACATCACATATCTGTTCTCAATGCAGAACATCCCCACCACATTCACCTTCCGCTCCTCTCCCATCATCCCACTATACTCCAATTCCCCGTCAGTTCGGTAAACCGCTTTACACAGGCTCTCTTCCAGCCGCATCAAGCCCTTTTCCGGCTTCCTGAATATGTCCTTGATATCCAGATTCCGAAACCAATGCAGAATCTGTTCTGCCATATAACTCCCCGCCCTGCCTGCACCGTTGCCGGTTCCTGCACATATACAGGTAAACAATATCTGCACCTGCCTGTAACGAATTTTCTGCAGCAGTAATGAAGCGTCATTCCTGCCCCGTTGATAATAACAAGCTGACAATAATTCCATAACAATACCTCTTTTTATAATTTGATTTGAAATTGTAACAGTTCAGCCATGCGGAAATGATTGTACAATTTGTCCATGGGAGCTTGCTCACAAAGGACAAATTGCACAATCGTTTCCATAGGGCGGACGCCCGACATGAAATAAGTTGCCGGCAATATTACCTGGTTATTGGTGAAGATGTACATCCCGGTCATACAATAGAAAGCAGGCTTTCTATTGTCAAGACTTATGAATGGCATGGCTGAACTGTTACTTGAAATTTATATTAATTGATGATTTATCTTGAAACAGACCAATATGATATGATACAATTATTACTCACATTCTGAAACCTTTATCCAGTACTGTGTCATTTCATTGTATCAATTGGGAGAACTTATGAAATACAAATGCTTATGCTGCGGCTATCTCACCTTATCCGCACGTGCCGAATTCGATATCTGCCCCGTATGCTTCTGGGAAGATGATGCCTACCTTATCATTGACGAGCATAACGGTTCCATCCACTCTGCCTATATGGAAAACGAGAATATTCCGGAAGAACTCTTATTAGACATCCCTTCCGGCGCAAATCATGGCCTGACATTGCGCGAGGGAAAAATGAATTATGAAAAATATGGTGCCTGTGAAGAAGACATGAGAGAACATGTCCGTCCGCCGCGGAAATATGAATATCCTGATACAGGAGATTTGTCATAAAAACGATACGGATACACAAGATTAGCCATAAAGACGATACGGATACATAAGATTTGTCATAAAGACGATACTCCGGGGCATAGAACCGCAATACACATGCCCCGGCACAATCCTCTATCATTCAGCTACATAAAAATATTCGCCAAATCGTTAAAGAATACCACTACCATTAAGACCATAAAAAACATCAAACCCACAAAATGAACCATGCCTTCCTTCTCAGGCGGTATGGGTTTTCCCCGGAAAATCTCCACCAGCAGAAATACCAGCCTTCCTCCGTCAAGTGCAGGCACAGGGAGCAGATTCAGAATGCCCAGATTCACCGACAGCATCAGCGTAATATTCAGCATACTCAGCAGGACACTCTGCCAGCCGTAATTCTTAGCTTCATCATAAGTCTTCCCTACCACATTCACCGCAATCCCCACAGGCCCCGCCACATCCTGGCGGCTTACCCTTCCCTGCAGCATCATACCCAGACTTTTATATGTTGCCTTCACGGAATAGCGCATTTCATACCAGGCATATTTCAAAGTATCAAAACCCTTCGGCGACACAAAATCGGCATTCATGACCCCCAGCAGATATATCCCTGATGCCTCATCATACTGCGGTGTGAGCATGGTCTTATTCCTGACACCATTCCGCTCATAAACCACCTCCAGATCACCGCCCCGGTAGGTTGCCTGCATATACAGTGATATCTCCTGATACAATTTCAACGTTTCCCCATTGATAGAGATGATCCTGTCACCATCCTGAAGTCCAGCAGCCTCTGCACCTCCGCCCTCTGATACCTGGGTGGCAACCGGGTCTCTGATCGCGATAATTCCTGTCATATTCACCATAATGAAAGCAATGACAAAAGCCAGGATAAAATTAAATACAGGCCCCGCCGCCACCGTGGAAATACGTCCCCAAACCGTAGCTTTCAGGAAAGAGCCCTCACCCGGTTCTCCTTCTTTCTCCGCCAGGCCATCCTCCCCTTCAAACATACAGGCCCCGCCAATCGGGAATAATTTTAAGGAATATTTCGTTCCGCCCTTTTGTACAGAACATATAGTAGGCCCCATCCCGACTGCAAATTCGATGACATGAATCCCGTTGGCTTTCGCCAGCAGGAAATGGCCGAATTCATGGGCAATTACCACCACGCCAAATATGACAATAAATAGAATAATCGTGATCATTTACAGCTTAATCCTTCCTGCATATATTCATAAGTCTGCTGTTCTACAGCCAAAATATCCTCCACCGTGGGATTGGCAATCAGATGATGCTGATCCATGGCTTTTTCAATAAGCTCCCCAATCCCCAGATACGGAATCTTTCCCTCAAGGAACAGCGCCACTGCCTTTTCATTGGCAGCATTGAACACTGTCGGCATGCTTCCTCCTGTCTCTGCCGCCCTGTATGCCAGCGCAAGTCCCGGAAACACCTTGGTATCCGGCCTTTCAAAAGTCAGCTGTCCCAGCTCAAACAGATCAACCCTTTTACCGCCCAGATACCTTCTCTCCGGATAAAACAATGCATACTGAATGGGAAGCTTCATATCCGGTATTCCCATCTGCGCGATAATGGCGCCATCCGTATACTGTACTGCGGAATGTATAATACTCTGGGGATGTACCACCACCTGAATCTTATCAAGCTCCACCCCGAAGAGCCATTTGGCCTCCATCACTTCCAGTCCCTTATTCACAAGTGTGGAAGAATCAATGGTTACCTTTGGCCCCATGGACCAATTGGGATGCCGCAGTGCATCCTCCACCCGAATGTCCGCTAACTGCTGCCTCGTTCTGCCGCGAAAGGGCCCTCCTGAGGCAGTGAGAAGAATCTTCTCTATACAAGCCTTCTTCCCTGTCCCTCCTGCACATACCTGTTCTGCAGCAGCCTTTTCCGCACTGACTCTCCCGTCCACGGACATGGACTGGAAAATAGCACTGTGCTCACTGTCCACCGGCAGGATGGCCGCTCCGCATTCTCTCGCCAAAGGCATAATAATATGCCCGGCTGTGACCAACGTCTCCTTATTGGCCAGCGCAATATCCTTTCCGGCCTCAATCGCAGCAATGGTTGGCTTAATACCAATCATTCCCACGATTGCCGTCACTAATACCTCACTCTGGGGCACTGCTGCTACTTCCAGCAGCCCTTCCATACCGGACACCACTTTCACGTCCAAATCCGCAATACGGGTACGCAGATCCGATGCCGCTTCCTCCGTCCACATTGCCACTAACGACGGATGAAATTCGCGAATCTGCTCTTCCATTTTTATCACATTGCTGCCAGCCGCCAGCGCCACTGCCTGACAATCCGAATTCGACCGCACCACATCCAAAGTCTGTGTACCAATGGATCCGGTTGAGCCCAGTATTGCTATCTTCTTCATTTGACCTCCTGCTAAAAACATATGCAAAAGCGATATGCCAGATGATTCACTGCAGTCTCACAATCTGCAATTACTGTATTATCGTGTATATTCTGCCGGTTATCTGTTTTTATAACCCTGCGGATTTCATCTGATTAGCTTTTCCTTTCTTAAGTTTTTCTTTATGCTCATTTTGACTGCGCGGTTTTGGCAAGGCCAATCGGGAACCTTCACTGTAACGCGCCCGTCATACCAGCAGCAGAATCGTCAGGAAATAAGTCATGGGCGCAGTTACAATCATACTGTCAAATCTGTCCATGATACCGCCGTGGCCGGGAATTAATTTACCATAATCTTTAATATCTGCATTCCGTTTTATCCCCGATGCAGCCAGATCACCCACCATGCTCATGACTGCTCCCACACTGCAGATGACAGAAATCACCCAGGCTATCTTCCTATCCCCAAGGGCTTTCTCCACGAAGAAGAACCCATACAGCCAGCCAAGCAGTGCGGTTCCCAATACGCCTCCGATACAGCCCTCCAGAGATTTCTTGGGGCTCAGGACAGGAAATATTTTCTTCCTGCCAATCAGCTTCCCCACCACATAAGCACAGGTATCACACCCCCAGGAGCTAATCAAAATCATCCATACCATATAGATTCCCTGAACAGCCATCCTGGTCTGATAGACAAAAGAAAGCAATACAGGCCCGTAAAAAAATGCAAACATAGCCGCCAATACCTGATTTGCATGATACTTTGGAAATGTTATCACATAGGCAAATAAAAATGCCAGCAAAACCCCCACAATGCACATAAACAGCCAGGTATGGCTCCCTGAAAAGTACAATAGCAGATAATAGCCCGTTATCCCTGCATATCCCAATACCTCAAGCCCGCCGCTGCATTTTAATGCATTGGTCAGTTCCTTATATGCAATCAGAGAAACAGCCCAGGAAATGAGTGCCAGCGGCCACCCTCCCAAACTCATCGTGGTCAGGGCTACAAGCATCAATACAATTCCACTTGCCAATCTGGTCCAAAACATAAGGCTATCCCTCCAAACCGCCATACCGCCTGTTTCTATGATTATATGCTTCCACGGCTTTTATCAATTCCTCTTTGGTAAAATCAGGCCATGCAGTCTCCGTAAAATAGAATTCCGTATATGCGAGCTGCCACAGCAGAAAATTGGATATCCTCTGTTCATTGCAGGTCCGTATCAGCAGATCCGGTTCCGGAATACCTGCAGTGTCTAACAGACTGCTAATGGTCTGTTCTGTCACACTTTCCGGCGCAAGTCGGCCGGCGGCAGCTTCTCTGGCTATTGTTCTCACTGCACGTACAATTTCATCCCTGCCTCCATAATTGATTGCAATCTGAAAGTGCAGACCGTCATTATTCTTCGTGGCCTCTTCCAGCTCAGAAATTCTGGTGCGGATATCCAGGTCAAGACGTGATTTCTCCCCCAATACCCTGACGCACATGCGGTTCTTTTCCGCCGTTTTCAGGCAGGTCTTCATATAATTGCGCAGAAGCTTCATCAGCGCATCCACTTCCTCCTGGGGGCGGTTCCAATTTTCGGTTGAAAACGCATATACTGTCAAATACTGGATCCCCATTTTATAGGCTTCCTCGCAGATGACCTCCACTGTCTTCGCTCCCTGTACATGGCCATAATTGCGCGGCATTCCCTTTGCCTTCGCCCATCTGCCGTTTCCGTCCAAAATAATTGCTACATGGCGCGGCATCTTCAATTCTTCACTCATCCTCACTCCTTAACAAAATATGCGCCATCAGACAGTCATGATTTCCTTTGATTTCTTCTCCATCAATGCATCCATATCCTTAATATATTTGTCCGTAAGCTTCTGTAATTGATCCTCCAACAGCTTAATCTCGTCCTCTGAGACTTCCGTTTTGCCCATTTTTTTCAACGCATCGTTGCCGTCTCTGCGGATATTCCTTACAGCCACCTTGCCATCTTCCGCTTTCTTTCTGACTTCCTTGGCCAAATCCTTCCTGCGTTCCTCCGTAAGCTCCGGAAATACCAGACGGATTACGCTGCCGTCATTTGATGGCGTGATTCCCACATCCGAAGCCATAATTGCCTTCTCAATGGCTTTGATCAGGGATTTCTCCCAAGGTGCAATCTGAATAATACGCGCTTCCGGCACAGTGATATTTCCCACCTGCTGAATCGGTGTGGGCGTTCCGTAATAATCCACACGGAGCTTGTCCAGAACATGCGGATTGGCGCGTCCTGCGCGGATTGCATTGTAATCGCTCTCCAAATATTCATAGGCTTTCTTCATTCTGTCTTCATATTGCTGTAATCTGGCATCCATTCTCTTATCCTCTCTTCTTTAATAATATGTTCACAGCAGCCATGCTGCCGCACCTCTCCTGTGGATGTATCAAGTTCTGCTTCGCAGAACATAGAAATTTTTACACACTTCCTAACATGCCGGCGCAGTCGGCACAAACAATACATGAACTCGGTGCAATCAAAGCGCAAAAGACGCACTTGGAAGAATGCTGCCCGAAGCGAGCTTGCCCGCCTGCATTCTTAACGGAACGGCTTAGAAAATCTTCATTTCCTTCACACTTACCAACACTTTGGTTCCGTCAAAATTACCTTTTATGGTATTTACTATACTGTCTTCCTCATTCAGTCCAAACACCCACAGAGGCATCTTATTGTCTCTCGCCAAAATGGAAGCTGTCATATCCACCACCTGAAGATTCCTGGCAATGACCTCTTCAATGGTAATCTCACTATACTTCTTTGCTGCCGGATTCTGCTTCGGATCATCATCGTACACCCCATCAATGGACTTCGCCAGCAATATCACATCTGCTTCCACCTCAATTGCCCGAAGCACCACCCCCGTGTCCGTTGAAAAATAGGGATGTCCTGTACCGCCGGCAAAAAATACCACCTGTCCCTGAGAAAAATATTGATTTGCCCTGTCCTTAGAAAAGAGCTTCGTAAATGACCCGCATTCAAAAGGAGTCAGAATACTGGTCATCATTCCCACAGAACGGAAAATTTCAGACACATAAATACAATTCATCACCGTAGCCAGCATTCCAATCTGATCCGCCTTCGTGCGATCAATATTTTCACTGCTCCTGCCCCTCCAGAAATTGCCGCCTCCAATCACAATACCTATCTGCAGACCGTCATCCACCAGCTGCTTTACCTGCAGTGCAACCTTTCTGACCGTTTCCTCATCAAACCCGGTCTTCTTCTCACCGGCAAGGGCTTCTCCGCTCAACTTCAACAATACTCTGTGCATTTCCATCACGTCCTTTCCTTCCTTCTGTAATTCTGGCGGTTCAACATTTTCTATTTCTTATGGTACATCATCCTGCCACTTGATATGCTGTACCAGATCTGTCTCGTCCGTAATCGGCAGAATAACCGTATCTTCCATTTTCTGTATGCGTTCAATGATTTCAGGCAGAGCTTCCAGCGTGGTCGGCTTCAGCGGAGTGTCATGCATCAGGATAACCGATGTCTCATATTTGCTGATATTTGCCGTACAATTTTCCACCAGCGTCTCAACCGGCAGTACCACACTACCGCCGTCACCGGATGAAACATTCCAGTCAAAAAAGCGTATTCCCTGGCTGTCAAGATATTTCGCCAGATCCGCCATATCAACGGCACGGGTCTTCACAGTATTGGAGCTGCCTCCCGGAAATCTGTATATATCACATACAACCCCTGTCACCTGGTACAGATACTTTCTCTGTGCTTCAAAATCTTCCGCAAAGCTGTCTATGGAAGCATAAAGTTCCGCATATTTATGGGTACCGGAATGCATTCCCAATGTATGACCGTCTTCCACAATCTGCTTCAGACTTTCCTCCGCCGTTTCTCCATCTTTCCCAACCACGAAAAAAGTTGCTTTTATTCCATAATGCTTTAGAATGTCCAGAATATCCTGTGTACAGCTGCTTGGCCCGTCATCAAAAGTCAGATAAACCTTATGCGCGGCTGTCACCTGCGCCGCCGTCTGCTGTATCTCTCCTTTTGCCTCCTGGTCCTGTGCCGTCTGCTGACCCTCTGATTCCCTTCCTGAATCAGAAACATCCTGTCTTCCGGCCGTCTGCAGTTCTTCCGTCAAATTGGCTGCCTGTGTCCTCTCTTCTTCCACAATACGGGACAACATCTCAACCTGTGCAGTCAGATCGGCTACGGTTTCATTTAATTTCTGTGTTCTGACAATCAAGACGCTGCAGAGCAGTGCCAGCATGACAATCGTTATCACCAGCATCCGCACCTGGCATCGTCCCAGTCCCCTCACGGTTTTCTGTCTGCCCGTTTTCTGTTTATTATCCTCTGCCATATTTCGTCCAAACCCTTTAACATCCTCTCATGTAGTATAGCATATTCCTCTTTTCAGGAAAAGATACAAATTGAAAAAAGGACATGAAATATGTCCTTTTATATGAAAATAAGATCCCTTCGTGTCAATCTGCTTACTTTTTCAATTCCATTTTATTCTCTGCCCGCCTTTTCCGTTTTCTGATCGGTACCACCTGCACAGGCACTATGACCGCCGCAGACGGAGCAGCCGGCACACCCTGGACAGCCTCCGCCATCCTGTGGCCGGCCAGCCCTGCGCAGCTGTCCGCGTATAATCAAAATTACAATGGCACCCAAAATCAACAGTATCACAAAATCTGCCATAGAATTTTCCAATCTCCTGTGCTTTTCTATATTAAGAATCATTCTCATTTACAGATTAAATCATACATGACAATTTGTCAATAAATTGAGGAAAATATTGACATTCTTCAACTTCAAAATATGTAACAGTTCAGCCATGCCATTCATATGACTGGGCAATACCCCAAACCAGGAAAATTATGAACCAAAGTAACCTGAGCATTTTTGAACGTTATTCGCTGCCAATACTGAATTCCTGATACAGCTCCTTCCTGGCATCCTTATCCTCCAGTACCAGTTTCACGTCCCCCTCCCTTCCCAATGCATACAGCCGGGTCAAAAGCGCAGCCAGCATATTCTCACCTTTCTCTTTCCCTCTTGCTTCCAGCATATCAATATATTCGCACATCTTTACTTCTCTGCCTCCTTCCTGCTTCTTCAGCATCCCACCCATTCTGTCCGTAAACCTGCTGTCTCCGGTAAGCGCCTCCATCATACTGCACAACGCCTCCAAATGTATTATCTTCTGGTCTTTTCGTTTCTCAAAACTCCCCTCATTCAGGTAATCTGCAACAAACCCTATATCGCTGGTAAACTTCCTCCTTACATCTTCCGGCAGGTTATTCATATGGAAAACTTTCATTTTCACATCAGTACATTTCCGCAGTCTGCAAATACATCCGCGTAGGAGAGCAGAATCTTCTCCATAATGTCCTTCTCTGCCATTTTGCACCTCCCTTTTCCTTTCCTGTGGGAGTCCGCCTGGAAATCCCACTTTTCCATAATGCGATCCTGTACTCACGAGCAATAATATCTGCCGTAAGCTCATAACGGCCCGGTATCCATTGTGAATTCAAAGCAAGAATTTTCCGACCTGCAAGAAGAATGGAAATACTCCATATAAGACTGCATTGAACATTTGCTAAACATAGAAAATTTGCTTTACCAGTACTTTACCACACTTTGTCCCCATTTTCAACCGGGAAATTGAAAAAGGTGTATGGTTTTTATCCCATACACCCCTGCAGGTTCTCTGTTCATTTTCTTACAAGCGGAACTTCGCATTTCTTTATCCGTTTCTGCATATCATCTGCACTATCAGATACCAACTTGTTTCAATGAATATATTCCAAAATAATTACATATTCATAGCCAACGCCGACTTTTTCCTTCATGGTGGTGCAGTTGACTGCATTAAGTTTTATTGTGAACACATTCCATTCTTCAGGAGAATGTTTCAAACTACCAACCACTTGTTGCCATCAATACCTCAATGTAAACTGCCCTTCACCCATAGGTGTTCCATATCAACTAAGAGTAAAACGAACCCGTTATCCTACTCTTGTCCAATTCAGCATCTGCGTCATTCCTCCAAGGCTCAGAATTCTTCATGCATTCGTCTGAAATCACTTCTTCCGGATATTTACCACAAATAAATCTACGGAAATATGTATCCGGATGATAATTTTCTCTGAGGCCATACCATATATCTTCCGGAACACCTGTGTACCGCCTTACTCGTCCGTCACTCGTCAGTTTGACTTCCAATAGGGCACATTGCGGGTCATATCCTAATGTTTCAATCAGCGAGCTATAAAAACTGATATAGTAAATGGTTCCATCCTCCATATAATAATTGTCAACATGTTCCTAATGTAACTTCCTGTCTTCCCGTAACAGTTCAGACAGTTCACTGAACCGTTATAGCTTCCCTCAATCAATATGTATAAACGAAGGCACCTGTGTCATTCTCGCCCTCCGTATATCCGTTCACATCTGCATAATGAATACAAGTAATACGGTATGTGGCTTCTTTTACGGCATTGGCATAGGTGATACAAACTAACGCCATAGTGCGATCATTTATTTCCCCTCCGCTGCTGGTAGCCACCGTAGTCCAGCCATACCAGAATTTCCTTTGAATCTTAATGTCTTTCACTCCGATAACAGAAGCCGTTCCAATGGCACCTGTGGTAATATCAATATACATGCCGTCATCATGTCCGCTGACACTGATAATGCATTGTGCCAATGCCGTATACGGCACAGCCTCGTCCTCAATATCAATGACTTTGGCCTCCAGCACCTCCGGATTCTCTTCCACAACTTCCATGCCCTCATTTTCAGCCGCCTGACATGTAAGCTGAACATTTCCTGCGAGCATTGCCGCCATAACCGCTACGCTCATTATCATTCGTAATACTTTTTTCATCTTCTCTTCTCCTTACTATAATTTTTTGAAGGACCCTCTTAATCTCCTTTCCGTAAAACTCCCATTAAATTATCCTTCTACTTATAAATGGCCTGAGAAAGCATTTTATTACAAATAATTTCATTTTCTTCCAAATTATTTCTCACATAGAACCAATATTGTTCCATTAACGACTTCAGTTCGTCCAAATTGTCCTGCCCCTGCATAAAATATTGGCAATTCCCCTCAAAGAAATAAATAAGATAATAGTTTATTCCCATATCATCTGTTTTACTCAGAATACTTATTTCTTTTTGCTCTATCTCATAACTGCCGGCATCCTTATACTCTATAAGCTCTTCTGTGTTAAATGATATTTCCCCGTAATACATCACCATCCCTAAAAGCGACTCTTTATTGACTGCCCCATCTATATAAACGCTGGCAGCCTTATGAAAATTCCTACCTTCCTCTATTTCATAACGTGACCACTCATAATTATCCGGCATCTCAAATTCATCGTCAATCTCAAGCCATCCCTGCGCCCATTTCGGAACATCCTCACGATTAAAATATGTATGCACACCTTTTACATCCGTGTCATTGTCCAAATCTTCCGGTGATGTAATCATCTGCATACCTGTATTATCACGTTTCAGCCAATGGAAAAATCCGGTATCAGGGCTGGCTCCTGCATGAACATTCCCCATAATCCCAACCGCTGATATCACTAACAGCAGCAGAACCGCTGCCACAATATATTTATTGCAGCGCACAGCCCCCTTCTGATTCTCCGACAAATTATGCAGCATTCGCCTCGCAGACGCAGCGCCCGTATGCACAGATATCTGTCTCCTTGCAAGCCCTGCCGGTATCCCCAGTTCCTGAGAAGCTTCCATCTCTTTCCCGTTTATCAGTATTTCCACAGCCTTCGGTCTTTTTCTGCTTTTTACCTTTCCATGTCCCCGTGTCTTTCCCAATGTCTCTCCCAGCTCTTCCGGCTGCGGCTGGGCTGTTTCTTCCAATACATCCGTATCGTTTGGCTGTCCCGCTGATTCTGCTGCCTTGGAAACTTTTGGTACATCCTGCTTTCCCACAGTCCCCAATGATTCCTGCATATCCTGCTCCCCCGGCCTTCCCGAAATTTCTGCCGCCTCCGCCGATTTCGTTTTTTCCGAAACTTCCGCCGTATCCAATGACTTCGGTTCTTCCTGAACTTCCGCTTCATCCACAGTCTCATGCTTAACGTTAATTTCTGCCGTCACTGCCGCATTTCCTCCCTCCCACTCTCTTACAAGCGCCTCAAACCGTCCCCATGCTTCTTCCGGTTCCGGCTTTTCCTCATCTTCCAAAGGGGCCAGGCCGTCAAGCAGATACAATATGGATTCCACAGCTCTCTCATCGTATTCCTCATCAGAAGCACTCATGGTATACCACTCCAGCTTATCCCTTAATCCTTTCACCAGTGACTCCCTCTCCTGGCTTCTTCCATCCTGCTTACGCATCCCTTCTATCCCTCCTAGCCCTCTATCTGATTCCGCAGCGTCTTCATCCAGCGAGACAGCCTCACTCTCATATTATTCTCTGTTATCCCTTCTGCCTCTGCTAATTCCGATATTGTAACGCCGAACATATAATACTTCTTGAGCAGACGCCATTCCTTCTCACCCAGCATATGACATGCCGCCACATCCAGCTCCTTAATATCATAACTGACATCCTCTTCTGCCAAGTCGAAACGCTCCGGTTCCCATGGCTCCGTATTTCTGTAACGCATTTTCTTACGAAATTCCTTCATTTTGTATCTCGCAATGCGCAGCAGACGATAGCGCGGATTGGGATGCTCCCACAACTCGCTCTGTTTCTTAAATGCCACATAGAATGTTTCCTGCATAATATCTTCTGCAATCTGTTTATTTGGAAATACACGATATATGTAATGGTAAAGCATTTCCAGATTTTCTTTATAAAACACTGCAAAATCACGATTCACACCATTGTCCACACTCATTACAGCTTCTTTCTCTTCCATCTTTTTCGCCGTCCCATCTATTACAATTGAATTCCCCGACTACAAAACTTATCCGTTCATTATGAAAATTTCCATTAAGCTGTTATTTTTGAAGTGACTTTCTTTCAAGTTTTTTAATCATGCCGCACTTGCAGCACAACAATGTATGATTTTCCCCTCACCTCTGCTCCTTCCCAAACTATCAACACGATTCACCTAAAATTCTACCACTAATTTCCTCTATTTTCCTCTATTTTCCCTTGCTATCCTCTGATTTTACCATCTATAAACATCTCAATAATTTCTTCACTTTTTCTAAATTTCTTGCAGGAATCATATTCATATACTATAATAGAATTGTTTCAGACACAACCACATTTTCAAAAGAATTATATACTATCAATTATAGAAAGGACAGCCGATTCAGGCAAGAGAAAAAAATGAGCTTTCAATTTATAAAGAAACTGCCCACCCCGGACGAAATACGTCAGGAATATCCGCTCCCCAAGGCTTTGGCAGAAATAAAGCAGGAACGCGATGAAGCAATCAGAAAAGTCATCACCGGAGAAAGCAGTCAATTTCTGGTGATCATTGGTCCCTGTTCTGCAGATAATGAAGAATCTGTCTGTGAGTATGTAAGCCGCCTGGCCAAAGTAAGTGACAAAGTTAAGGATAAATTGATTCTGATTCCAAGAATCTACACCAATAAACCCCGCACCACCGGAGAAGGCTATAAAGGCATTGTCCATCAGCCTGATCCCGAGAAGAAGCCTGACTTCCTGGCGGGCCTGATTGCCATGCGGAAAATGCATATTCGATCCATTGAAGTATCCGGGCTGACTGCTGCGGATGAAATGCTATACCCGGAAAACTGGAGATACTTGTCCGACATTCTGTCATATGTAGCCATCGGTGCCCGTTCTGTAGAAGATCAGCAGCACCGCCTGACCGTCAGCGGCTTTGATGTTCCTGCCGGCATGAAAAATCCTACCAGCGGAGATTTGTCTGTTATGCTGAACTCCGTATACGCCGCACAACATCCACACTCCTTTATATACAGAGGATGGGAGGTCTCCACGACCGGCAACAAGCTGACACACACCGTCCTGCGGGGTGCTGTCAACAAACATGGCAACAATATCCCCAACTACCATTATGAAGATTTGAATCTATTACTGGAAATGTATAACAAGATGGATTTGTTGAATCCCGCCTGTGTCATTGACGCCAACCATTCCAATTCCGGCAAACAATTTGAACAACAGATCCGCATTGCCAAGGAAGTTATGCACAGCCGTAAACTGAATTCAGACATTCACAGATTGGTAAAAGGCGTCATGATTGAAAGTTATATTGAAGAGGGATGCCAAAAGGTAGGAGGCGGCATCTATGGGAAGTCAATTACAGACCCCTGTCTGGGCTGGGAAGCTTCCGAACGCCTGATCTATGAATTGGCAGAATATGAATAATACCTGCCTGTCAGACTTCCGTCAAAATATCTTCAGAAATCCCTTCAGTATATAAGGATTTATGTATCCTTCTGCCAGACA
The DNA here is from genome assembly GCA_910584435.1 of uncultured Acetatifactor sp. Classification (GTDB taxonomy): domain Bacteria; phylum Bacillota; class Clostridia; order Lachnospirales; family Lachnospiraceae; genus Acetatifactor. The sequence continues at coordinate 67,901 of CAJUAP010000006.1, read as the reverse complement.
GCCTGCCGTCATTGCTGCAATGATTGCCGCAAGCTGTCCTGTCTGGCGGAGAAGGAATCCTTTGTTGACAGCCTCATATCCTCCGCCGTTCCTGTGATAAATCGCTCTGAAAACTGTCTCACACCATGTAAGCATTACTAACATGCCAGGCACATAAATCAGATATTGCGGAAATATACTGAGCACTGCCAGCACAATCCCTTTCACACCGTATCGTATGGCCAATGAAGCCAGCAGAACTCCTGCGGACATACCATACCAGAATACAGTGCCCATACAGGCTGCCAAACCTAAATAGGTGGTGGAGAGCACCGCCAGAATTAACAACCTGCCGATTCTTTTGCGCAAAATATAACAAAAAAGAGCACTGCTGTCTACGGTCATATACTTCATATGGTATAAAGTATCTTCATCAAATAAACCCGTATTTTCCAGCAAAATGCTCTTCCCAATATAAAGCACCAGAATTCCTGTCAGTAATCCTGCACAGAAAAGCGCCAAAATATTGCGCTGACCTGGATTCAATCGAAAGTTCTTCTTTGCAAACTGCATCTCCTGCACCGTCCCCTCCAATGGTTTTACTCTCAGACACTCCATTGTATGCGGACGACTTCTCTTCTATAACCATGCTGTGCAGATTACTTCAGCTTCGAATATTTCAGCTTCTACACATTTCAGTCTCCTTCGCCACAGCCCCGCTCGGCCTCCTTTGCACCTCTCGGCCTCTTTACCTCACCTTCTGCTCCAGCGCCCTTCGGCTTCCCTGC
>CAJUAP010000006.1:15732-67034 GCA_910584435.1 uncultured Acetatifactor sp. | reverse complement strand
CAGCGCCCTTCGGCTTCCCTGCTCCGTCCTCTGCTTCAGCGCCCTTCGGCCTCCCTGCCCCGTCCTCTGCTTCAGCGCTCTTCGGCTTCCTTTGCCTTGGTCTATGTATCTCTCAGTGCTTTGCCGCCCCGGCATATTTTGCGGCATAGCTTAAGATACCGCATATGGTCTTGGAATCCTGAATCTTACATTCAAATATCATCTGCTTCAACTCTTCCAGAGAATATGCCTCCACCTGCAGGACTTCATCCTCATCCAGGTGCTGTATACCCTTTTTCAAATCTCTTGCCAGATATATATCAATTTTTTCATTGCAGAATGCAACCGTGGTATAAATAGAATTGAGCAATTCCACATGGTCACAAACATATCCTGTCTCTTCTTCCAGTTCGCGCATAGCCGCCGTCTGCGTAGGTTCCTCCCGTCCGTTCAGCCCCCCGGCCGGAATCTCCAATGTCTCCCGTTCCAGTGCATTGCGGTACTGCCGCACCATGAGAATTTTCCCATCCTCACGCACCGCCACCATGGCCGCAGCTCCCTTGTGATCTATAAAATCCCACTTTGCCACATTTCCATTGGGAACCTGCATAGTGTCCTGATAATAATCTATAATGGCACCCTTGCACACAAGTTCTCTGTTCAATCTCTTATATTCTTCCATATTCCCGTTCCTTCCTCTGACACCTTTTATCATTTTCCCTGCCGGTTCTCAAGCACCTTTTCCACACTCACAAGCTTTACACATAATACAAATAAGTCCGCAGCCATCGCTAATTCCTCCGGCATGGGATAGGTAGGCGCAATTCTGATATTGCTGTCCTTAGGGTCCTTGCCATAAGGGAAGGTAGCTCCCGCACTGGTCAGTACCACTCCGGCCTCTTTGCACTTTGCCACAATTGCCTTAGCGCAGCCCTCCATTGCATCAAAAGATATGAAATATCCGCCGTTCGGCCTGGTCCATTCCCCAATGCCCAAACCGGTAAGCTCTTTATCCAACACTGAAAGCACTGTTTCAAATTTACGCCTCATCTGTTCCGCATGCTTTTTCATATGAAGCGCAATACCATTGACATCTTTAAAATAACGCACATGCCGCAGTTGATTTATCTTGTCATATCCAATGGTCATTATGCTCATGCTCTTCTTAATCTCTTCCAGGTTCGCTTTGGATGCCGCAATCGCCGAAATTCCCGCTCCGGCAAAAATCACCTTGGATGTGGAACAGAATTCAAACACCATATCGGGATTACCTGCCTCTTCACACAATGATAAAATCTCCGGCAGCTCATCCTGCCTGTCCTCATAGAGATGATGCATTACATAGGCATTATCCCAGTAGATACGGAAATCCTTTGCCGCAGGCTTCAGATTGGCAAATCTTTTCACTGTTTCTTCCGAATAAGTATACCCCTGAGGATTAGAATATTTGGGAACACACCAGATACCCTTAACGTTCTCATCCTCTGATACCAGCTGCTCCACCATATCCATATCCGGCCCCTGGGGCGTCATTGGAACAGGAATCATCTCAATTCCAAAATACTGTGTAATTGCAAAATGTCTGTCGTAACCCGGCACCGGGCAGAGGAACTTTACTTTATCCAGTCTGCACCACGGCGTACAGCCGTTGACACCATGGGTAACCGAACGGGATACCGTATCAAACATAATTGCCAGGCTTCCATTGCCGCATATAATCACATTTTCAGCCGGAACCCCCATCATATCGCCCAACAGCTTCCTTGCCTCCGGAATTCCTTCCAGCACACCGTAATTACGGACATCCGCACCATTTTCTGCCTTCATATTACTGCCCGAATCCAATGTGTCCATAAAATCCATGGCCATATCCAGCTGGGACACAGCAGGCTTTCCTCTGGACATATCCAGCTTTAAGCCTTTCGCTTTTTCCTCCTCATATGCCTTTTCCAGCTCTGCCTTTAATGACAATAATTCCTCTTCACTAAGCTCCTGATATGCTTTCATTCTTTCCCACCTCTTTTTATATCCGGCAAACACTTGTGGAACCGGCCTGTGTTCATTGGCCGCGGTTCATATTGTATCATCGGATAATCGTATACAATCATACACTCCGACTATCATACTATAAGATTTGCCAGGATACAAGAGGAAAATGAAAATATTTACATTGCTTCTATGATTAATGCATGCGCAATTCCAGGTACACTCTTGCCTTCGTTAAAGCTTGTCTTACTCAGCAATGCCCCGGTGGGCATAAACAATACTTTCTTCCAATTATTCTCTTCCAGCTGCTTTAAAATATAAGCTGACAAAGTAACTGCACTGCATCCGCAGCCGCTTCCTCCCGCATGGGTATCCTGAGATTCTCCGTCATATATTTCAAGACCGCAGTCCATATGCTGCTCCGCGATATCATACCCCTTATCCCGAAGCAGATCAATCAGAACCCGCTGCCCTACCTTTCCCAGATCCCCGGTAATAATTTTGTCATAATCCCCCGGCTGGCTGGCAAAATCCGTAAAATGGGCTTCCAGTGCAGAAGCTGCTGCCGGTGCCATACATGCTCCCATATTCATGGAATCCTTCAAACCATAATCTACAATTTTCCCCACCGTCATACCAGTGATACGGGCTCTGGGCCTTCCTTTTCCCTGTCCGGTCTGCCCTGCTGCCCCTGACAGGATAAATGCGCCGCTCCCTGTGACGGTCCAGGTAGCCGAGAGAGGACGCTGATTACCGTATTCCAGCGGAAAACGAAACTCTTTTTCCGCACTGGCAAAGTGGCTGGAAGTCACACAAACGACTTTATCCGCAAATCCTCCCGCTATGCTCATAGTTCCCAAAATCATAGATTCCCCACAGGTAGAACATGCGCCATACACCCCCAGAAGCGGTATCTGATAAGCTGCAAGACCAAAGGAAGTGGCTATGGACTGTCCCAGCAAATCCCCTGCAAACAGAAAAGAAACATCCTCCGGCGTCAGCCCCGCCTTATCCAGCGCCAGCCCCACCGCCTCTTTTTGGAGTGTACTTTCTGCATCCTCCCAGGTTTCACAGCCAAACATGTCATCTTCCCCCACTTTATCAAACAGCAGCCCCAGAGGTCCCTGCCCTTCCTTGGTTCCCACAACACTGGCACTATTTAAAATGTACACCGGCTGTTCCGGCTTCATACTGGCTTTCCCTAATTTCTGATTCATCGCATTCCCTCCAAACAATTCATAGTCATCTGTAATCATTTACTTTGCAATCCTTCGTTTTATAATCCTTCGTTTTTATAATCCTTCGTTTTATAATTCTTCGTTTTTGTAATCCTTCATTCTTCAGCATTTTTACTGTATTTACTACAATATTATAACCCATATGAAATATTCACTTACAGCAAATATACCCTAACAATTCAGGCAGCCCCTTTCATCTGATGCAAGACACAAAACTCATGAAAACACATAAAAAATAGAGACTGCCGCTCCTGTTATCACAATGCGGCAATCCCTATTATATCCTTCTCAGAAAAAACTATTCCTTAAAATAACATACATCATAACAGTTCACACAGGCTGCTGAACTGTAACATATATCATCTTACAATGCGTTACTCTTCGGAAGCCTCCAGCATAAAACTTGTGACCACATACAATACTTGTCCGTTATGCTCTACCCTGGACCAGCCCGCATCCGCACTATATCCTGTACGATGCACCTTTTCGCCGTAATTGAGCTGGCAGCTGACCGTATTATCCCCTTCTGCGGTACTCGGCTCCGTTCTCAGATTCACATACTCTTTGGGAGAAATCCAGTCGTCACAATTGGTAAATACAATGATGCGGCCGCCCATAGTGCTTACCCGATTAGGATCGGAAGGCTGTACAGGCACTTGATAATTCAAATCCGTTGTCAGGTACTGGCTCACTGCATAGAGCACCTGCCCTTGATATTCCACTTCTGACCAGCCGGTATTTTCATTGATACCGGTTCTGACTATCACTTCTCCGTTCTGAATCTGTACCACAATAGTTCCCTCGTTGGCAGTAGTGGGTGCAGAGCGCAGATTCAACACATCCTTCGGCATTACCGACTCCTTGACTTCGGCAAACTCCATGGATACATTTCCCGCTGCCGTTTCCTGTCCCCCGCCTCCCTGCACGTTCCCTGACGCTGCCGCCTGGGGCGTAGGCTCCGGGGTGGATGTCTGTACAGATACGCTGCCGGATGCCGCCTCCGATATAGGCTCCCCTGTCGGTTCTGTTACAGACTCCGGCGTTGGTTCCGCTGCAGGCTCCGGCGTTGGTTCCGCTGCAGGCTCCGGCGTTGGTTCCGCCACGGCTTCCGGCGTTGGTTCCAAAGCAGGGGGCACCGTTGGTTCTGCTGTAATAAATGGATTTTCCGTAGCCTGAACAACCAAATCCTGCCCATCCTCTTTGGGTCTGCCAGTATGTGTAAAATACCACAAGCCTGTGCAGATAATACCTGCCAGCACTGCCAGTCCCAGAATAATGGCGGCCAGCAGCTTCCTGTCCAATGGTTGTGACGCTTCCTCTTCCCATGCTTCCTCTTTATCCCGCTTATCATCCATAGATTTTTCTTAACATTCCTCCTGTTTCCAATCCCATCATATACCATTCATAGCATTCCACGATTCCTGTTCCATATCAGGCTTCGTATTTCTCACTTTGAGCCCGGATGAGGTCTGCATCCTCAAAATAGTTAATCCGCATGGCGCTTTTTACCTCGGATAAAGTCTTCGCTGCCACCTCTCTGGCGGTTTCACTTCCCTTCCTAAGTATCTCATAAATTGCAGGGATGTCCTTCTCCAATTCTTTTCTGCGGCTGCGAATGGGCTCCAAAGTTTCCTGCATAATGTTTTCCAGGAACTTCTTCACCTTAATATCCCCCAAACCTCCCCGTTGATAATGCGCTTTCAATTCGTCCAAATTGGCATATTCCGGCAGATACCTCTCAAAATGCTCCTGTCTGCAGAACGCATCCAGATAAGTAAATACCGTATTACCCTCCAAATGTCCCGGATCACTGACCTTCAAATGTAAAGGATCGGTAAACATATTGCGTATCTTGGCGCGGACTTCATCTGCCGTATCCGCCAGGTAAATGCCATTGTTCAGGGATTTGCTCATTTTAGCCTTGCCGTCAATTCCGGGAAGACGCTTACTTGCCTCATCTCCAGGTAAAATAGCCTCCGGCTCTACCAGCACCGGAGCATACACGGTGTTGAACTTATGCACGATTTCTCTTGTCTGTTCGATCATGGGGAGCTGGTCATCGCCCACCGGAACCGTAGTGGCTTTAAATGCCGTAATATCCGCTGCCTGACTAATGGGATAGGTAAAAAAGCCCACCGGAATACTTGCCTCGAAATTACGCATCTGAATCTCATTCTTCACAGTGGGATTCCTCTGCAGTCTGGCAACCGTGACCAAATCCATATAGTAAAAGGTCAATTCACAAAGCTCGGAAATCTGTGATTGAATAAACAAAGTGGACTTCGCAGGGTCAAGGCCGCAGGACATATAATCCAATGCCACTTCAATGATATTCTGACGCACCTTTTCAGGATTTTCAATATTGTCAGTCAATGCCTGCGCATCTGCAATCATTATAAAAATCTTCTCATACTCCCCCGAATTCTGCAGTGCCACACGCTGCCGAAGCGACCCTGCATAATGCCCCACATGCAGCCTTCCCGTAGGTCTGTCACCTGTCAATATAATTTTCTCTTTATCCATGATACTACCCTCCTGCCCGCCGCGGCGGTTCACTAATATTTGTGCATCCCATACTTCAGATATCTGCAAACATGGATATTATAGCATAAAATTAAGTATAGGCAAATACTTTTATTTCAGCAGAAAATTGCTAACACTGGATAAAAAAACCTGGATAAATCTCAACTGAATTGTATAGTATACAAAAGAAATGTATTTTATACCCTGCTTTCCGCAAATAATGCAATTATGTACAGAAATGAGGTTATTATGAGAAAAATTATTCCCTTTAATGATAATTGGACCTTCACAAAAGACAATATTAATTGGGAACCTGTGACACTGCCACACACCTGGAATGCAGCAGACGGCATGGATGGCAAAGGTGAATATCACAGAGGCCAATGCTGCTATATGAACCAGCTGGCAACGCCCAGGCTCCGGGACGGCCAGAGAGTGTTCCTGGAAATCCTGGCTCTGGCCCTGAGCGGCAAAATATACGTAAATGACAGAGAAGCAGGCAGCCACGAAGGCGGCTATTCTTCTTTTGTGGTTGATATTACAGACTTCCTGCATCCCTGCATTGACGAAAACGGCCTGACCATGGAAGCATCCCCAAATACCATCTCCATTATGGCTGACAATGCCAATCACAGCCACATTTATCCCCAAATGGCTGATTTCACTTTTTACGGAGGACTATACCGGGGTGTGAATCTGCTGATTCTGTCAGGAACCCATTTTGATGTGTGCTTCCATGGCGCTCCCGGTCTGGCCATCACACCGGAACTGCTGGATGGCAGCAGCATCGCTTTGAACCATGCCCCCGGCAGTTCCTGCTGCAGCCATTCTTCCGCTCAAAGTGCAGACAATGATTCATCCGCCCAGAGTGCAGACAGCGATTCTTCTGTCAAGGACATGAACAGTTACGGCGATTCTCCCGACCACAGCGTATATCCCTCCTGCTGCGGGGCATCCAGCATACAGGCCAAAGCCATGCTGCATCTCAATTCCTGGGTGGTAAATGCCTCTCCCGACTTCACAGTACGCTATCTGATTACCGATGCAGACGGCAGGGCAGTCGCTGAAACCTGGCGGCCCAGCGAATCGCCTAAAACAGATATTCTGCTGTCCGCTCCCCATTTATGGCAGGGCGTGGAAGACCCCTATCTGTACACCTGTACCGCTTCTTTGGTCTATCGGAATGAGACCGTGGACGAGATAAGCAGCCGCTTCGGCATCCGCTCCTTCCATGTAGATCCGGAAAAAGGATTTTTCCTTAACGGCAGACCCATGATGCTGCGCGGCGTATCCCGTCATCAGGACAGGCTGTACCTGGGCAATGCCCTGACCAGAAAGGAACATTACGAAGACGCTGCTCTGATTCATGAAATCGGCGCCAATACCGTGAGACTGGCTCATTATCAGCACAGCAGGGATTTCTATGATGCCTGTGACGAATACGGCTTCATTGTCTGGGCCGAGATTCCCTATATCAGCAGCCAGAGCGATGATCCGGCCGCCCATGACAACTGCCGTCTGCAGATGGAGGACTTAATCTATCAGAACTACAATCATCCCTGCATTTGTTTCTGGGGCATTTCCAACGAGATTACCATTGCAGGCGAGAAACCCGGACTGGTGGAAAATCACAAAGATTTGAACGCCTTAGTAAAGAAACTGGATCCCAGCCGCCTTACCACCATTGCCCATGTGAGTATGCTTGGTTTGGACAGCGCACTCCACGGTATCACAGATTTGGAAAGCTATAATCATTATTTTGGCTGGTATGGGGGAACTTATGACAATAACGAAAAATGGCTTGACCATTTCCATCAAATGCACCCGGAAATCTGCCTCGGCCTGTCAGAATATGGTGCGGAAGGCATCATAACCTATCAGCCCGATACCCCCAGATGCCGGGACTATTCCGAAGCTTACCAGGCGGAATATCATGAACACATGGCTGAAATCTTAATGGAGAGAACCTACCTGTGGTCAACCCATGTGTGGAATATGTTTGATTTCGGCTGTGCAGCCAGAAATGAGGGGGGAACCGCCGGCCGAAATAATAAGGGCCTTGTGACCATGGATCGGAAGATAAAAAAAGACGCCTTTTATGTCTATAAAGCATACTGGAGCAAAGAACCCTTTGTACACCTGTGCGGCAGACGCTATGCCTGCCGGACCGGAGACCGCACCACCGTAAAGGCTTATTCCAATCTGTCTCAGATAACCCTGTATGTGAATGGACAGCCCTTTGAAACCAAGTATGGCAATAAAATATTTGTATTTGAGAATGTCCCCTTATGCGAAGGCTTCACCTACCTGACTGCCGAAGCCAGGACGGCTCCGGCATGTGCGGACGCCTGGCTCTTCCTTCCCCATGCATCCGTGACAGATACCATGACCCTGGAACGTGTGGCCCGGAAGCCGGAAATATACACACTGCCCCAGGAAGAAGACGATGGCGATGGTGTTGCCAACTGGTTTGAAACGGTAGAGAACACGGAGAGCAATGCCCCCATGGAATATTCGGATCACCATTTTTCGGTTTATGATAAGATAAATACCATCTGTGCAGACGAAGATGCCTTCCGTATCCTGGCAGGTGCTCTGTACTCCATGACCGGCATGAAGATGAAGAAATCCATGCTGGCAATGATGGGCGAAAAAACATTGTATGAGCTCTCCGATATGTTAAGCGGTATGGGCGGTACGGATTCCGGTAAAAAAGTCCCTGTGAACGCTATGCAGATTATCAATGCACAATTAAACGAAATAACGAAATGAGATATCCGGGGAACCGGGGCTGTCTTCTATGCCCCCGGCCCCTGATATTTGCCGGCAATCGTGAATTCCTGATACAGCTCCTTCCTGGCATCCTTATTCTCCAATGCCAGTTTCACGTCCCCCTCCCTTCCTAATACGTACAGCCGGATCAAAAGCGCAGCCAGCATATTCTCACCTATCTCTTTCCCTATCTCTTTCCCTTTCTCTTTCCCTCTTGCTTCTCCCCTTGCCTCCAGCATATCAATATACTCGCACATCTTTACTTCTCTGCCTCCTTCCTGCTTCTTCAGCATCCCACCCATTCTGTCCGTAAACCTGCTGTCTTCAGTATCCATTGTGAATTCAAAGCAAGAATTTTCCGACCTGCAAGAAGAATGGAAATACTCCATATAAGACTGCATTGAACATTTGCTAAACATAGAAAATTTGCTTTACCAGTACTTTACCACACTTTGTCCCCATTTTCAGCTGAAAAATCTATAAAAAACGCGTCTGTCAAGTCTGTCTTCCTGGCAAACGCATTTTATGATGATAATAAGTATGTTCTGCAATCCTGGCTTAAGCCGCCGCTCCCTTGCCTTCATGGGAGAACAACGCAATGATTTCATGGGCAAACAGCGGTGCTGCCGCCAATACTCCCAGTCTCAGCCATTCTCTGCCGGACAGCGGTGAAGTCCCGAATGCCTGAACCAAAAACGGCACTTCCGTCACGGCAAACTGCAGCAGAAATCCCAGAATACAGGCGCCGATCATAAGTTTATTCTCCAAATGATTCATCCGCAGAACCGATTTCTGCATATCCCGCATACCGACCGCATGAAACAACTGTGACATTCCCAGCACTGTAAAGGCATAGGTCTGTGCTTTGGCAAGTATGGAAGGACTCTGCAGAACTGCCGCCAGATTTCCTGTATTGATTGTCTGCCCATTGAGGCGCAGCAACGCACAGGGAAGCATTAAAAAAGCTGTAAGGCTCACCGCGGCAATCAATGCCCCATAGAAGCAGGTACAGGCAAGCCTTCCCCCGGAGAACAAGCTCTCTTTCGCTTTTCTGGGCGGCTGCCGCATCAGCTCTGCACCATCGTTTTTATCCACTCCCAGCGCCAATGCGGGCAGCGAATCCGTGATTAGATTAATCCACAGAATATGGCTGGACTTCAGGGGAGATGCCAGTCCGCAGATCACTGCCAGAAACATCGTGATAATCTCTCCTAAGTTAGAAGACAGCAGGAAGATAACAGATTTCCTGATATTCTCATAAACCCCCCTTCCCTCCTCAATAGCACGTCTGATGGTAGCAAAATTATCGTCTGTCAGAATCATATCCGATGCCTGCCTGGCCACATCTGTTCCCGACATTCCCATAGCAATACCGATATCCGCTTTCTTCAAGGACGGCGCATCATTTACACCATCCCCCGTCATAGCTACAATCTCCCCCTTACGCTTGAAACCATCTACAATCCGTACCTTCTGCGCCGGTGAAACTCTGGCAAATACTCTGGTGTTATCTATTCTGTCAGTCAATTCATCATCGGACAGGCGCCCCAGCTCTTCCCCTGTCATGCACTGCTCAAAATGATTCACAATCCCCAATTGTCTGCCGATGGCAAATGCCGTATCCACATGATCTCCCGTGATCATAACCGTCTTCACACCTGCCGCCTTGAAATCCGCCACTGCCCTTGCCGCCTCCGGCCTGGCCGGATCACGCATACCCACCAGCCCCAGGAAAATCAGATTTTCCTCCTTCGCCTCTGTGACTCCTGTCCCCATAGCCACCGCCAATGTACGCAATGCTTCTCCTGACATTGCCTCCACAGCCTCTTTGATCCGCCTTCGATAAGGTTCGGTAATTCTGACAATGCCGCCCCTTGTAAATATTTGAGTACACTTTTTTAACACTTCGTCCGGCGCTCCCTTCGTATAAGACACCATCTGCACCGATCCCGCGGTGTCTCTTCCACCGGAAAACTGCGCCGCCCTCAGTTCACCGCCGCCGGACAACCGCCTTGCTCTCGGCTCACCGCCTCCGGACGACTGTTCTGCCCTCAGTTCCCCCCTGCCTCTGCCCTCGGACCATTGTGCCGCCCTCAATTCACTTCCGCCTTCGTGGATTCCGTATCCGGCATTTTCCGAACCGCCCTGCCATCGTGCAGCCCCGGAGCCGCCCACTGCCCCCAGAGCTGCGCCCCGTCCCCGCCTTCCAGTGGTCAAAGCCATCATTTGGCCACGGTCTCTTCTATGCAGTGTGGTCATCATTTTCCTGTCGGAATCAAAAGACAGCTCTCCCATCCTCGGCATCTGCGCATCCAGCTCTTCCTTCCTTATGCCGAACCTGGCAGCCGCATCCAGCAATGCAAGCTCCGTAGGATCTCCGGTTCTGCTGTCTTCATCCAATATGGCATCATTACATAATACCATACCGTAATAAAAATCCCGGCAAAGAGAGACAGAACAATTCTCAATCTCCAGCACTCTGTCATCCAGCCAGCATTTTTCCACAGTCATCCTGTTTTGTGTCAAAGTGCCTGTCTTGTCGGAGCAAACCACACTGACTGCCCCCAAAGTCTCTACGGAGGGAAGTCTGCGCACAATCGTATTAACTTTCACCATGCGGGTAACACTTAGAGCCAGACAGATTGTGACAACCGCCGGCAATCCCTCCGGAACCGCCGCCACTGCCAGGGATATAGCTGTAATCAGCATTTCCGGTACATTTCGTTTCTGCAGTACCGCAATTACAAAGAGTGCGGCACAAAGCAGCAGTGACAGCAGGCTTAATACCTTGCCCAATTCCCCCAGGCGCTTCTGCAGCGGTGTGGTTTCCTCCCTGCTCTCCGTGATCATTGTGGCAATCTGCCCCAGTTCCGTTCCCATACCGGTGGCTGTCACCAAACCCTCACCTCTGCCATATGTAACAATGGTGGACATATAAGCCATATTCCGCCTGTCACCCAAGGGAAGCTGTCTTCCTTTCCCTCCCACAAAATCTGCATCCTTCTCCATGGGAAGGGATTCTCCTGTCAAAGCAGATTCCTCTATCTTTAGATTTGCCGCCTCTGTCAGACGAAGATCCGCCGGAACTTGACATCCCGCCTCCAAACAGACCAAATCTCCTTTTACCAGCTCTGCGGCAGGGATCTCCATACGTCTGCCTTCCCGAATCACCATAGCCTTCGGACTGGTAAGCTTCTTCAAGGATTCCAACGCCTTTCTGGCCTTGCCCTCCTGAAGCATTCCCACCAGAGCATTCATCACCACCACCACACCGATAATAACCGCATCACTGATTTCCCCTAATAATACGGAAACCACTGCAGCCACTATCAATACATAAATCAATGGATCATTGAGCTGTTCCAGGAATGATTCTATAGGTGTCTTCTTCCGGGCTGCCTTCATCTCATTCTTTCCGTCCCGCCGCAGCCGCTCTCCTGCCTCTCGATGTGTCAATCCCTCATAGATATCACTATTCAATTCTTCTGCAGTCTGTCCTATGCTGTACTGTTCAAACACAAAATACCTCCCCCTGACCGTCACCTTCCGTCTGCAATATACGGTGTATCGGTTCCTGCCTTATTCGTTTCTGCATAGCTATGATTGATAACAATTTATGCTTATGGCTGGAAAAGTATGTCCTAACTTGCAATTTTCCTGCTGCGGAAGTATAATATAGGAAGCAAGTACAGCTTCCTATAATCGAATGCGGCGCAAGGAACCGCTTCCCGAACCCTGTAATCGGGCATGGCATAGATTCCGCAAGTTCTCATAAGTTATATTATAAACATCAGGACGCTTACGCTTGTAAATAATTATCTCGTAAGAACTGACCCCAAAGAAAAACCCTGCCCACAGGAAAAGGAGCTTCTCTATGCAGGAAATTACAAAGTTACGGAATATGACTTCTCTCTACCTCTTATGCGATGACAAAATCCTTCTTTTATACAGGCAGGGTTCCAGGGTAGTAAATAATCAATGGGTCGGGGCTGCAGGCGGACACTTTGAAGAAAACGAATTAAACGATGCCAGATCCTGTGTTCTAAGAGAGTTGCATGAAGAATTGTCCATGACGGAAAACTGCATACGTGATTTAGAACTTCGGTATATTACAATACGTAATACCAGCGGTGAACTTCGACTAAACTATTACTTTTTTGCCAGGCTTCCGGGCGGTACGGCAATGAATCTGCAATCCAACGAAGGCATATTGCAATGGGTTGCGCTGGACGAATGTGCTCATTTGAAAATGCCCTTTTCCGCCCGGTTTATGATGGCGCATTACCTGAAAACCGGAAGATATGACCATATACTCTACGGCGGCATATCTGACGGCCAGAAGGTTATCTTCACCAAATTAAATGAAAATTAATTCGCCTTCCCCTTTATGGAAAATATTGTAACAGTTCAGACATCACGGAACTGTTACGGGAATGCACACAAAATGCCCAAAAATGCGTTTCGGTACACGCAAGTCCCGCAATCATTTCAAGGCGGTATAAACAATGATTTCAAGCTTTACAAATCTTCCATCAAAGCCTGCAGCAGCAAGATATGATACTCTTCGTCCTTGATAATCCTCAACAATACGGCATCTACACAATCATCTCTTATGATACTGATATGTTTCCGGTACTGCGCAATTGCAGCTTTTTCGGATTCGATACCGGCACACAGCATCTTCCTGATATTTCCGGACAAGGTCAAATATGCCGGTGTCCACAACTTCTGTTTTCCGTTTGGCTGCATCACCGCATAATCCACTTCCCCTCCCAATAAATCAATTAATTCTCCCAGCTTCTGCAGATGCATCATTTCTGCCACTGCAATCCCCAAAATCATCTTGGCCAGAGGGCATTTTTCGCAGGACATTCTGTTTTGATTATTGATATATTGTGTAATGGCACTGAGTTCCGACACTGTTCCGCAATAGTCTACTTTAAGCAATTCCGCATATTCACGATTCCTGCACTTCACCTGAATGGGCGGATAGGGCAATTCCAGCATAGCCGGTTTCACTCCGGACATGTCACAGTTATTAGCGATAAGATTTCCGTTTTTTGTCATGACAAACCTACCATAATCTTTACTTTACTGTATTCCTCCCTGTAAATAATGTGACTGTCCTTATTCTATAACCTCCATTGAAAATGATGCAAAAATGCTCGAATTCTGATGCAGTTTTTGTGCATGAATATTGTACCCTGAATTTTAGAAAGGAAAAGTCCGGTCAGCAGATAAAAATATGGATTCGGACGAAAGGGTAACATTATGCACAGAATTCATTCTAATAAAAACGGCAAAACACTGCTATGTCTGCTTTTCACAATACTGCTTTCTACCGCGCATCCCTTCACAACATATGCAGCGGCAGACGAGAGCGATGAAGAAGAGCAGCTTCTCGCCCCATACTTTATTGTACAGGGAACAGGGGACGAGGATTCTCCGGTTGACAGCTTCCCTCTGAAATCCACTGATGTCATTACCAATATCAACGGTGTCATAGCGGAAACCTACGTAACACAAACCTATGCAAACGAAGGTGATGTGCCCATCAATGCCAGGTATGTGTTCCCCACGGCCTCCGATGTCACTGTGCATGGCATGAAAATGGAAATTGGCAATCAGGTGATCACTGCCAAAATCAAAGAAAAAGAAGAGGCAAAAGAGGAATTTGAAACAGCAAAAAGCGAAGGGAAAAGCGCATCTTTGTTAGAACAGAAACGTCCCAACGTATTTACCATGGATGTAGCCAATATCATGCCTGGGGATGCCGTCCATATTGAACTGCACTATACACAACTCATCACCCCCACAGAAGGAATTTATGAATTTGTCTTTCCCACAGTGGTAGGCCCCCGTTATGCCGCCCCTTCTTCAGCAGATGATAATAATACCGACAATAATGATGACAATGACAGCAGCTCCGGCAATGCTTCTAATGATTGGGCAGCAAGTCCTTATCTGCCGGACGGCGCAGCGCCTCTTGGCGACTACCATATCACTGTCAATTTATCCACTGGTGTACCCATTGCAGATTTATCCTGTAAGACCCATGAGGTTTCCGTTGCCATGGACAGTGAGTCCAAAGCCCGGATCACACTTTCCAACCCGGAAGATTATGCCGGAAACCGTGACTTTATCCTGAAGTACAGGCTCACCGGCGATTCGATACAAAGCGGTCTGGTACTTACCGGTGGAGAATCGGAAAATTATTTTATGCTCATGGTACAGCCTCCCGAACATTACACCCCGGATGAAATTCCCCCCAGGGAATACATTTTCGTGCTGGATGTATCCGGTTCCATGAACGGTTATCCTCTGGACACTGCCAAAAAACTGATCAATGACCTGGCAGATGATTTGAAAGAAACAGACCGGTTTAACCTGATTTTATTTGCCAATGAGGCCACCCTGCTCTCAGAGAAATCCATGACTGCCACAAGCCAGAATATCCAAGCTGCCCTGAAGCTGGTGGACGAGCAAATGGGCGGCGGCGGTACTTCACTGCTCCCTGCCTTAAACGATGCCATTTCCATTCCAAAAGCAGACGAATCCGCCCGAAGCATTGTCATCATTACCGACGGCTATATCTCTAACGAACAGGAAATTTTTGAAACCATAGAAGAGAACATGGACACTGCAAGCTTTTTCCCTTTTGGCATAGGAAGCTCTGTCAACGATTACCTGATTAAGGGGATTGCAGCAACGGGATTGGGAGAAGCTTTTATCGTGACGGATTCTGCAGATGCAGATGATTGTGCCGAACGATTCAGAACTTATATAGAAGCGCCCCTGCTGACCGATATTACAGTCAATTTTGACGGCTTTGACATTTATGATACGGAACCCTCCACCCCTTCTATCCTGTATGCCCAGAAGCCCATTGTTTTATTCGGCAAATGGCGCGGCACTCCTTCCGGAACCATAACCGTCTCGGGAAAATCCGGCAGCCAAAGCTATATACAGGAGATTCCCGTCACTGATGCGGCAGTTGACACACAGAATGAAGCCCTCCGCTATCTCTGGGCACGCACAAGGTTAGACAGAATTGCCGGATTCGGCAGCATTAGAAACGATTCTTCCACCAAAGAAGAAATTACCCGATTAGGGCTTGAATACAACATGACCACGCCGTATACTTCTTTCATTGCCGTGGTGGACACCATACGAAATACCGAAGGTGAAAGCACCGACGTAGATCAGGCACTGCCCCTGCCCCTTCATGTGACTAACCTGGCAGTGGGCGGAGGCTATACCGCATATTCGGAACCCGGCGATATGATGTTCTTACTGCTTTTGTCATGCCTGGCGCTGACCGGAATGATAAGAATCATCAAATCCTCGCGGAAAACCTCCCTGTCCGGGAAAAAGCAGCAACAGCCTGAATGACAGCCGACAAAACCATTTAGAACCACACATCGCAAAACGATAGTCAAACAGGGCCGCCAATCCGAAATTATGTTGAAACCTAATCAAAATATAATGAAACCCAAAGCTGAATCAAAACTGAGCTGACGCCAAATCAAAGCTGAATTGAAATTGCAAGAGGTACTCTATGAATACGCAGAATATAATACAACAGAATATATGCAAAGTCATTCGCCAGAACTTCATCTTATATCTGGCAGGATTCTTTGTGGTTGCCGGGATGAAATACTTTTACAGCAATGCAGAATGCGGCGATTTGGTTTGGATTCTTGCCCCCATTGCAAAATGGGTGGAATTCCTAAGCGGTATTCCCTTTGAATATACACCGGGCGCAGGCTATGCCAACCATAGCCTGCGGCTCCTGATTGCACCCTCCTGCTCCGGTGTTCAATTTATGATCATTACCGCTGCAATGCTAATCTTCTCCTTTGTCCACCGTGTTACCACATCACCGCACACTGATTTTTCCAGACGCAGCAGACTTAGAAAAGGCTTCTGCTGGATCGTCATCAGCATTGCCCTTTCTTATCTGTTCACTATTTTCGTAAACGGTCTGCGTATCATTATGGCAATTTACCTTCCTGTATTTCTTGGTGAGACCATTTACAATGACTTTCTCACACCTGACAGGCTTCATACTATCATTGGTATCACAGTCTATTTTACCGCACTGCTCACTATTTACCGCCTGGCACAATATTTCTTTTCAGGAAATGTCAGATTTTCAGGAAATGCCGGACCGTCAGATGCCCCTCAGGAAATTCATCTTCATAAGAATGATACACCGCAGCATAATCGTCAGCAGCCCTCCATCCATGCCGCCCTGCCGCAGTTTATGCGCAAATGCCTGTCACCTGTATTCTGGTATTTGTCCATTGCGTTAGGCATCCCCTTCATAAATAATGCATATCAAAAAAACGACAGAAAATTTACCGAATTTGCACTTCTGATTTTCTGCTGCTGCGCCGCCATACTGACCTTATACAGCCTTGTACTGCTGCTTGGAAATTGTCTGAAAAAGAGCCGGCATAAATAATCTGTTCTGGCAATCCATTACGGCACAGTCCTATGCAAATCCCAAGGCAAACTTCCCTTTTATCATTTCGGCCACAGCATCCGGCGCCAGGAAGGTATTATCTATTCTAAGATAATTATCAAATGGTATCTCACCTTCCCTGCTTACAAGGCGGTATCTTGCATCATCTCTGATAAGCCGCGCATTGGATGTCTCTATATTACGTTTTGACGGCTTGTTCTTCAATCTGTTTTCCGTGGCATTGCGCTGCAGACGAACTTCCTGTGACGCAATCAACTCCACATAGTAAACCTCTGCATTGTATGACTGAAATATCTGTTTTACATGCTCCACATAATCCCAATCCTCCTGCTGATCAAATGCCCACATATATGTAAATATCATTCCGTACCGATCTGACCTGGCAAATTCTTCAAACACAACATCCCTCATACGGTTCACTGCAGAATTATTCCGGCTGCCGAAAATTTCAAGCACAGGTTCAATCATCATATGATTGTGAAACAGGCGCAAATCCGTTATTTTCATAAGCTCCTGCCCCACTGTCATTTTCCCCGCCGCACTGTCTCCAATGATAAATACCAGTTTCATCCTACACCTCCGGTTCATCAAATTCTGCCGTCACATAGAATCCCCTGGCATTTTCCACTACATTCGTAACCACACCCTCACGGCTTACCAGCCTGTTTCTAAAAGGAATATTGGCCGACATGGCAAGGGCAGGATCTATCACATAATAATAATTGCTGGGGAGCTCTCCTTCTGTCACCGTAATCTTCTGCCCTACCTCCAATAGTCCGGGACGCTCCATTTTAAATTCCATCTTTCTCATATTGCACCTGCTTACTCATTGCCTTTTTACCTGATACACGGCAGCTTATTGTAAAGCATAGCGCAAAAGATACTATCTGTCAAGCCTCTTGCTGTCTGAACTGTTATGCGTTTATTATTTCATCCATAATCCAATCACTTCCATATCCGTATTAAAGCTTATGGTATATGTGACATTACGTTTCTCAAAAGACGCCACAATAACTGCCACCGCCATGTCCGTCCCCTGTGCATCCTGTTGTCCCACAACCGCAATACTCTTATACTCCTTGAATGCACCTGTCTGCTCATTCATAGTCTCCACATTGGCTTTCAGGTCTTCTGCCGAAATCGCTTCCTGCACAACAGAATTCATCATTTCTATATTCTTCTCATATTCCCCTGCAACCAAATACCCCACCGCTTCCTGTGCTGTTTCTTTTACCGTTTCCTCGTCAAAAGCCTCCGCCAGCTTGGTACTGCTGCAGCCGGACAGCACTAACACCATAACACCCAGTAAAAACAGCACCTTTTTGATTCCACAATTTCTCATAACTTCATATTCTCCTTTTCTTTTTATTATCTTTCTATTCATTTCTCTTTATTCATTTGTCTTTATCCGTTTCTTTTTATTCGGTTGTCTTTATCCGTTTCTTTTTATCCGGTTCTCTTTATCCGTTTTTTATTCATTTCTTTTTATTCATTTCTTTTTATTCATTTTTCCATTTGTTCCCTCCTTTTTCCTGGTTCCACCCCTGCTCCTCTTTCAAGCTTTCGGCACACCAAAATTCCCGCCGCTAATGTCAACACTCCTCCAAATGCCCCATAACTCCAAATCCCCATTTGGCCCACACCGTAGACCGATGGCAAAATTACAATAGCAGCATCAAACACTGTATGAAGACCAATGGCAATCAGAAGCATCCGAACCGATTTTCCCACGCTGATACCATAGAATACCAAAAGGGATGCCCCCACGTGAAACGCAATGGCATAAAGCCGCTCGCCGCCAGCCAGGAATATTTCCTTTGTCTCCGCCGGAAACAATGCTCCCTGTCCCAGAACTTCCATGCCTAATCCCACGATAAAATTAAGCCCCACCAAAACCATTGCCTCTATTCCTCCATGGCCAAGCCCAAACGCCAGACCATATTCCACACTTTTCTTCCCTTTCAGGAAAAAACGAATGCCGATCCACCTGGCAGCCTCTTCAAATATCCCCGCTGACAATCCCAAGAATATTCCATATGCCCAGGGACTCATCTGCAGGACGGTAAACCAGGCAAATTGCGGCAGAACAAATTGCAGAATCGGTACTCTGATGAGCAGCTGACTGATAACAAAAGCCGTCATTCCTGCAAAGAATGCCTTTCCCACACCTTTTTTCCTGCGCATACATAATACCAGTCCGGCAATGGGTACCGCATAACACACCACCACTCCAAAAATCAATCCAGCCAGCTTCATTGTCCTTCCTTTCTTATCGCCATTTCTTTTTCATCCCCATTCTTTTGTATTCCCATTCCTTTCTCATCCCCATTCTTTTTTATTCTCGTTCCTTTCTCATTCCCTTCTCATCCCCATTCTTTTTATTCCCATTCTTTTTTATTCTCGTTCCTTTCTCATTCCCATTCCCTTCTCATCTCCATTCTTTGTATTCCCATTCCTTTCTCATCCCCATTCCTTTTTTATCCCCATTCATCCGTTCCGGCAGGACAATCATCCCCATAAAGCAGTATTCACTTACGCATCATAATCCATCCGGATCCCGGTCAGCACACACCAGCACTATCTTCGTAACAAACACCCCTTCTTTCCATGAAAACTGTACATCGCCTCCATACTGTTCTACCGTCCACCGTATATTTGCAATCCCCAGACCGCAATGACCGCTTTTTCGAGAGCGGAACCCTTCCCCTTCCTTCACCGGTTCCCTGTCACAGCTGTTCTCCATCACAATGGAAAGAAACTGTCTCACCATATTCACCCGTAACCGGATATAGCCATCCCGGCTCTCTGCGGCGGCTGCCACCCCATTGTCCAGCAGATTCCCAAATAAAGCCGTCACATCCGTATCTCTCATAAAATCCAGGGACAATTCCCCCACCTTGATATCCTCCCGGATACCTGCCCGCTGCATACCTGCCGCTTTATCATTTAAGATGATATTAAGCAATCGCTCCGATGTATAATACTTTTGCCGAAAACGATTCAGCATATTATGAATACTGCCTGCATATCGTGACGCTTCTTCCGCCCCTGCGCTGCTGTACAAAGCCTCCATCGCCTGTATGTGATTGCGGATATCATGTATCATTTTTCTGGATTCCTCAAATTTCTCCTCTTCCCTTTCATAATACTGATACTGCATCAATGCCTGCTGCCGATAGAGATTCCTCTCATTTTCCAGTCTGCGGTTCTCGCTCATAATATCTATCAACACACAGAAATAAATATTCAGGCCGATAAGCATAACCAGATTTACCATAGTAAGCGCCATGGCTTCCGGCGTCAGATATACCTGCATCATATACAAGGTGCAATACATATTAAAGATAGAAAACATTGGGAGAAAAACAGATAACACCGCCTGCCTTATGGTGATACGTCTGCCCCCCTTCCTCGCCGCTATCATAGCAACCAGCAGGATAACCATAAATTCCAGCATCCGGCTGACTATGACCAGCAGAACATATGCCAGCTCCTGAGAATTTAAATAGAGAACTCCCATCATCCACAGAATCTGATAGCCCACTGTCACTACGGTATCCGTCATGAAAACAGCCGCGGCTAAAATCAAATCCGGCACAAGAAACGTCCGGGATGTTCCGAACACCCATCCTGCCACAAACGGGAAACAAAGGACAGAACACAGATTCACCCATGTATTGCCCAGCATGGAAAGCAGTACGCTTGCTATCACATATATCACGGCAGCACTCCAGTGAAATATGTTCACCTTCCGCAGTCCATGCATTCCTGCATCCGCAATTCTGTATGCTCCATAGAACATGGCACCCAGCAGAAACACACTGCCCAGACAGGGAAGTATCCCATATATCATAAGCTCCAATATCATCCCCCCCTCTCCCCTGCAAGATATTCGTTCAATGCCCTGCGGAAATTCACTGCTTTCTTCTGGGACAAGGGAATCCTGCTGCCGTCCGTCAACAGAATTTCATAATTATGAATTCTTTGAACCGCATATAAATTCACCACAAAACTCTTGTGCGGCATGGCAAAACCGAAGACTTCCATCTCCTGTGCCACTTCCGTAATCCTTCTCTTCATATGCCAGAAATGCTCTGCCGTATGGAGAACCACCTGGCGGTTCCAATACTCAAAATACAGAATCCTGGAAGAAACCAGGCGCACAATTCCTTCCCTGGTCTGAAATTCCAATTCCTGTTCTTTTGTCGGAATTCCATAACACAATGCCTCGTCCAGCTGTGCAAACAGCTCTTCCTTCTTCAGCGGCTTCAGCAGATAGGCAAACGCATGCACTGCAAAAGCAAAAATGGTGTAGTCGCTGTAGTTGGTGACATAAATCAGTTTGACTTCCTTATCCGCCTCGCGAATACGTTTTGCCGTTTCAATCCCATCCAGCCCGTCCATGTCTATGTCCAGCAGAAGAATATCATATTTTTTCCCCGCTGCCAGCAAAGCCTCTCCGCTGGAATAAGCATCTGTCTGTACCTCCGCCTTATTGTAATGCTGCAGCAAATCCATGGCTGTGCATAATGCCAAAGCGTCATCATCACATACTGCTATTCTAAGCATACCGCCTCCTGCCTGATATCCAAACCGATAACGTACATAAGAAAATGTATCATGCTGCTATCATTTTAATTTTTTCCCGTAAAAAATGCAATATACTTTACCCGAAGTAAGGCAGATTGTGTTTAAGATATGGGGAAACAGTAACCAGCCGAATCCGCAAAAATATTATTCCTAAAACTATTGACCTTAACCGAATTTTATAGTAATATGTTATTACATAATTCCGGAATTACGTATTTCAAGAAAGGAGCATTACAAATTATGGAAAGAAACTATGGGAAAGAGATTGACGCTCTCAAAGAGCAGATGAAGAACCTGCAGAATATGGTATCCCCGCAGCTTGACGAACTGCGGGCCATGATGCTGGAACTGCTTCCTGACAAGCCGTCAACGGAAAAGTTAAAGAGAGTACATGTTATGCATGGAATGCATCCTGACAGCCGCCTCAGCGAAATGATGGAGGAACTGTGCTATAAGACCGAGAGAAACGGCGGGAGTGGACGTGTAACCTACCTGGGAGTGTACAATTCCGGCGGACAACAGTCTAACTGGATACGAAATAATGTCCTCACGGACGATCTGCTTTCTCTCATTGAGAATGGTGTGGCAGGCAAGGTGCTGGCCTGTATCGGGAATGCAAACCGTCTTACAATGTTATTGGAGATACTCCGCGGACCTAAAACAGTCGCGTCACTGGTAGAAAAATGCGGTTTCGGGTCTACAGGACAGGTTTACCACCACATGAAACCGCTGCTGGCTGCCGATATCATTGTGGAAGACGAGCAGCACAAAGGCGTTTACCTTATCCAGCCCCACAAAGTACAGGGTATCATTATGCTGCTGACAGGTATCAGCGATATGGTGGATGAAACCTACACCCAGGGAACATGGGACGCTGACGATGAAAATGAGAATCCGAAGGCAAATTGACATTCCTGCCATTTTATAGTAACATAGCATTGTTATAAACTACCACTTGCCGGGGACGGACAGAAAGGCATAGCTATGAAAATCATTGACGCACATGCACATGTTGTACAATATATTGCAGGTACCGGCTCCCAGGGGGAACTGCGTGCCTGCGGCGGAGGGAAAGCCGTATACGCTACAGGGCAGTCTATCCAAATGATACCGGAAGAAATCGGAGAATACGATGCCGCACCGGAGGCAATTTTGAAAGTAATGGATTCGCACGAGGTGGAAAAAGCCGTCCTTTTACAGGGAAATTATTTCGGCTTTCAGAACCTTTACACCTATGAGGCCATGCAGAAATATCCTGACAGATTCACCGGCGCAGCAACCTATGATCCATTCTGTGTCCAGGCCGACAGAATCAGAACACATTTATTTGAAGAGCTAAATTTCAGGATTATAAAATATGAGGTCAGCAACGGTTCCGGCCTTATGAGCTACCATCCCACTGTAGACCTTGACGGCGAAATCATGCATCAGGTATATGCCCATGCGGCGAAACATCATTTGATTTTCGTCATTGACATTGGAAGACCCGGCAATAACTGCTGGCAGATAGATGCCCTTCGGAATGCCATTCTGCGCTACCCGGAGATGAATTTTGTGGTGTGCCACCTGCTGGCGCCTCAATTAGGAGACGGCGAATTATTAAAGCGTTCCCTGGAAAAGCTTGCGCTGCCCAATGTCTGGTTTGACCTTGCAGCCCTGTGTCTGAACAGCAGCCCGGAAATCTATCCCTATCCCACCGCCATGGAATACGTCAAATACGGCGTGGACATCGTGGGTGCAGACCGGCTTATGTGGGGCAGTGACATTCCTTCTGCCATGACCAGAGATACCTACAGGCATTTCATAGATTTTGTGGCTGAAAATCCGAAGCTCGGTGAAACCGATAAGAGGAAGATTTTCTATGACAATGCAAAACAGCTTTATTTTGCAGATACATCCGGTACTTAAGCATTATAAGCATGAAGCATGACTTTGACGCCCTGTCTGCCCGGAGGCATCCTATCAGCGGAACCTTATTCCTCCGGGCATGCCTTTTTGCTTACGGCTATTCTACCCCGACTTCTGAAAAATCTATTTCAAATCCTTCATAAATTTCCGACTTTACTCTGTCACGAAAACCATATTCCTCCACCCTCTCATGCTCAAAATGATACACCGTTACCTTCTGCCGGTCAGGGTCTGCGATCCAATATTCCCTGACACCTGCTGTACGATATTTGAATAACTTTCTATGATAATCCATCAAACGGCTGGAATCCGATACCACTTCAATGATCCAGTCGGGCGCACCAACGCATCCCTTATCCGTAAGCTTACTCTTATCACAGATAACGGATATATCCGGCTCTACATAGTTCCTGTCATCCCCGCTCAAATACACGCCAAAGGGTGCCGGATAAATCCTGCATACACCATTTTCACGCACAATATGATCTTTTATCAGATAAGATAAATCCATCACAATATCCTGGTGTCTCCGTCCGGGTGATGCCATCATATACAATTCCCCATCAAGCAGTTCCGCCCGCTTTCCTTCCGGTAACGCCTCAATATCCGTAATGGTGTATTTACGTTGCTCTGTCCCCGGCATAACAAATAAGTCTCCTTTTCTTACTGTTTCCATGTTATCCTCCTTTTATCCACAGAGGTTCCCATGGACGGCCCCCTGCCGTTATAATATTTTGCTATTTTATACACGAGTATAGCAGCAGAAATTGCTGCGGCAGAAATTGCCCGACTGTAAATAGATATGTTTCGATTACTCTTGATGATTTTATTATACAACCCTGTTTTTCGTTTGTCAACATGTGCCACAGCAATAATTACTTTTCTGTAACAGTTCGTTACTGAGACCGGAGTGAACAGTAACAACAGTTCAGCCAGCCCACTGAACTGTTACGAGAATGTACGCAAAACGCGAAGAAATGAGTTTCAGCCCGTCAGGAATTGCACAGCAGCAGCCTGGTATATTCTTCTCTGGGATGATTGAATATTTCCTCCGTCTCACCGATTTCTATGATTCTGCCTTCTTTCATAATCATAATCCTGTCACACATCTGATAGACCACATTAATATCATGAGAAATAAAAAGGTACGACAAATGCATTTCTTCCTGGAGCTTACGAAGCAATTCCATAATCTGCGCCTGAATGGTAACATCCAGTGCTGACACCGGTTCATCTGCCACAATGAATCCGGGATTCGTAATCAATGCCTGCGCAATGCTGACACGCTGGCGCTGGCCCCCGCTGAGCTGGGACGGTTTTCTGTCAAAATACTTTTCCCCCATGCCCACACGGTGCAGCATATCATGGGCTGCCGCCACCATATCACCCTTTGTCATGGCAATGGATTTGTCCAGGGCACAGGCTGCCCGAAGGGGTTCCTGCAGCAGCCATCCTATGGTCTTAGCCGGGTTCAGGCTGCTATAAGGATCTTGAAATATCATCTGCGGCCGGAGGGAATGATGAATAATCTTCCCCCGTATCTCTTTGTTCATGCCCAGGATTGCTTTTGAAAGGGACGTTTTTCCGCAGCCGCTTTCTCCCACTAATCCCAGGCTTTCCCCGGAATAAACATCGAACTCGGCTCCTGATACCACGCATTGCTTCTTGTTGCGTGAAAACAAACTATTACTGCCCTCCTGATAAAACACGGACAAATCACGCACCTGAAGGACGGAAGCCGATGATGCTTTTACGGTTTGACGTTTTTTCAGCCGAGAAGGCACTGCTTCTATCAATTCTTTGGTATATGCTTCTTGGGGTCTGCCGAAAATCTCTTCCCCTGTTCCGTATTCCACCACACATCCGTCCTTCATCACTGCTATTTTCTGACAAAGTCTTCTTGCAAGGTTCAAATCATGGGTGATAAACAGCATAGCATTGTTCTGCTTCCGGTTAATTTCCTGCAGCAGAGAAATGATTTGGTTCTGAATTGTGACATCCAGCGCAGTGGTGGGCTCATCCGCCACGATAAGGCCGGGATGCAGTATCACCGCCATTGCAATCATTACCCTCTGCCGCATCCCGCCGGACAGCTGGTGCGGATAACTGGCATAGACCTTTTCCACATCATGAAGCCCCACTGCTGCAAAAGTTTCCAGAACTCTGCTCCTTCCCTCCCCTTTTGCCGGCTCTGTGTGAAGCTTCAGCACCTCTTCCACCTGTCCTCCCACACGTTTGGTAGGATTCAGGCTGGTCATAGGCTCCTGGAATACCATGGACATCCGTGCACCCTGGTACCTTTGATAAAGCGCCTTATCACATGGCTTTCCCGCCTCCCGAAGCACCACATCATCATAAAGAATCCGCCCGCTGGTTACCTGTGCCTCCGCAGGTGCAAGCCCCATCAAAGTCAGTGCCGTCACACTCTTCCCCGAACCGGATTCCCCCACAACCCCCAGTATCTCCCCGTCCTCCAATTGAAGACTGACATTTTTTACCACTTCCGTACCATCAAAGGCCACAGACAAATTTTCAATTGTAATCATCCCTGTCAGCCTCCCTCCTGCAGCCTGGTTTTTCATTTCCGTCAGCCTGGTTCATTTTCTTCCTGTATACCTGCTTTTTATCTATACCAATCCGGCTTTTTTCTCTGCTTTTCACCTGTGCAAACCCGGCTTATTTTCTCTGCTTTTCACCTATACCAATCCGGCTTTTTTCTCTGCTTTTCACCTGTGCAAACCCGGCTTATTTTCTCTGCTTTTTATCTATACCAACCCGGCTGATTTTCTCTGCTTTTCACCTATTCCAATCCGGCTTTTTTCTCTGCTTCAGCTCATATGCAATCTCCACGGCTTCACTGGCTCCGCCGGATTCCCTCGCCGAACAATGAGAATCCCAGAACCACCCACACGATGGTAAGCCCCGGCGCCAGCGCATACCAGGGTGCGGACTGCAGATATCCCTGGGCATCCGAAAGCATTTTGCCAAGGCTGGCGTCCGGAGGCTGCACACCGATCCCCAGATAGCTCATGCCTGACTCCGCCAGAATTGCATTGTTAAAACCAATCATAACCGATACCCAGAATACGGAGAAAATATTGGGCAGCATATGGACAAAAAGAATGCGCCGTTTCCCCACTCCCATCAGCCTGGCCCGTCTGATATAATCCATATCCCGAAGCCTGATAAATTCACTGCGCACAATTCTGATAAAACTTGGCACAAATACCAGTCCCAGAGATATGATCACATTCTGTCTGCCGCTGCCCAGGACACTGATAATCACCAGAGTCAAAAGAATGCTCGGAAAACCGTTCAACGCATCCGTAATCCGCATAACTACTTCATCTAACAAACCGCCGAAATATCCTGTGACCGCTCCCAGCAGAATACCCACACTTCCGGAAAACAGCACTACCAGACTGCTGATGGAAATGGTAGTGCCCAATCCCTGCATGACCCTTGAAAAAATATCACGGCCGAAATTATCCGTGCCGAACAGATGCCGCAGGGAAGGCGCCGCAAATTTCTCGGCTGCCGACATTTCCGTTGTACTGTACGGCGTCCAGAAGAAACCCACAATTCCGAGCAGCACCGCCAAACCTGTCATGAGCAGACCCGCCACAAAATATTTATTCCATTTTCCGCTGCCTGACTGCTTCATGGCTTCTTCCCTTTCCTACAGTTTGTTATGTTTCCTGAATTGTGCCCTCTGCCCTTATGTCTCACTAATTCTGGGGTCAATCACCCGATACAAAATATCCACCAGAAAATATACAAAAATCACCACAAAAGTAATATACAGAATCAATATCTCCACCACCGGGAAATCTCTTGTAGAAATAGAACTAATTAACAATCTGCCAATTCCCGGCAGCCCGAACACCTGCTCCACCACAATACTTCCCGCTACAATCTCCGCCACAATCATCCCTAAGAATGTAACCACAGGCATCATGGCATTGCGCAGTACATGCCCATACATCACACGCCGCTTACCTGCTCCCTTGCTGTAAGCAGTACGCACATAATCCGCCGATAATTCCGTCAGCATGGAATTGCGCAGGAACCGGGCCGTCATGGCAATCTTCGGAATGGCAATGGATAAGGCCGGGAAAATAAGATATCCCAGAAATCCTGCAAAATCCTTCTCATAATCCACATATCCCCCAGGTGCGAACAGCCCAAGAACAATACCCAGCAGATACGTCACCAATATTCCAAGGAAGAAAGACGGCACTGCCATAGCAGCCTGTGTCACAACCCCCAGAGCCGCATCCAGAATGTGCCCTGCTCCGGCCATCACACCGCCGCTCCTGCCATGCGCCGCATCGGACAGACCGGCCCACAACACCCCTAACGGAATGGATACCACAACAATAAATACCAATGACACAGCCGCCAGCCACAGCGTTACCGGAAGCTTGTCTCCAATCAGCTCCGCCACCGGCATCATCTCATTCATATTCTTGGAATAGCGGTAACTGACGCCCAAATCTCCCTGCAGTACTCCCGTGATCCAGTGAAAATACCTCACTGCAGGCGGATCATTCAATCCCAGTTCTTCCCGAAGCTGTTCCTCCCGCTCCGGCGTGGCCTCCGTCCCTAAAATGGACGTCACCACATCCCCCGGTATGATCTGAAACGCAAGAAAAGCGGCAGCCGAAACAAGAAACAATGTCATAATGAGAGTGATTAACTTTTTACCAAAATATTTCATGCTGCCGCCCCCTTCCTTTCTATTATACTGTTATACTGCGCCGTAGAAATCTTCACAAAGCAGCCTTTACCGCAAGCAATTAGATTTTCTTCATACATCCTGTCATACCGCCCAAAGATGCGGGCTTCGCCCCACAAACAATACACGAACTTGGTGCAAACAATGCGCAAAGGACGCGCTTGGAAGAATGCCTGTTCTTGGCATTCTTCCGTGTGAGCAGGCGCTGTTCTTGCGCCGTAGAAAATCTTCGCGGAGCGGCCTATGCCGCAAGCGATTAGATTTTCTTCTCACACTTATTTCCGGAAATAAACCGTACTCATATCCTGCACATAAACCGGATAGAACTTATAGCCCAAAAGCTCCTTGCTGATTGCCGTCATATTGGCCGGAACCTGGAGGAACGCACTTCCGGCCTCATCACAGAGTATCTTCTGAAGCTGCTTGTAATATTCCGCTTTTTCCGCTAAATCCAATGTTTCCTGGGCCTTGACATACAGTGCATCGTACTCTTCACTGGCAAAATTAATGAAGTTCTTCTTAGATGTAGTCTGGAACCTGTTCAACAGATAGCCGGGCGTCATATCACAGGTAATTCCGCTGATGGTAGCCGCATACTGGCGTCCATTGTACACCTCATCCAGCCAGGTTCCCCATTCCACAGCCTTGATTGTGGCGTTAATACCCACTGCTTTCAACTGCTCCACCACTACCTCTCCGGTCTGCATATGGAATTCATAGTTGGACGGAATGGCAATCTCCAGATCAAATCCTTCGGCGTAACCCGCATCCGCCAGCAGCTCCTTTGCCTTATCCACATTTGCCTTGGTTCCATACGTATCATTCAAATCCGCGTAATAATCCTTCAATGTGGGAAGCATGGCAGAACTAATCAATGTACCGGCGCCACCGCCTACAAAATCGTTGATCGCCTCCTTGTCGAGGGCATACAGAATCGCCTGACGCACCCTTACATCATCCAACGGCGCCACCGCATTGTTTAAGAACAGCGCCTGTACCACATTGGACGCGGATGCAATCACCTGATGGCTGTCCTTCAACGCCTGTGCCTGGGAATCCGTCAGATATGCGTAAAGGTCTATGGTTCCTCCCTGCAGTTCCATCAGCGCAGTGTCAGCACTGTTGACGATCTTGAAGTCCACCTCTTCCACCTGCGGCAGTCCTTCCTGCCAGTAATCGGCAAACTTCGCAAGAACAATTCCCTCCAGGGGCTTATAAGAAACAAAAGAAAACGGTCCCGTACCAACAGGAACTGCCTCTGCTGTCTCACCACTGCCCATGGGGATGATCGCTGCCACAAAACTGTATATCAGCTCTGTGTTGGCATTTTCTACTGTCACCTGAACCGTCTTTTCATCTACAATATCCACGGCCTGAATGGTGCTCATAGTAGAAATCAGCGGTGTGCCATCCAACAGTCCTGATACTCTCTCCAAAGAGTACTTGACATCCTCAGCCGTCACAGCATTGCCATTGTGGAACTTCACATTGTCTCTCAAAGTGAAAGTATATACCAGCCCATCTTTGGAGATTGTGTAGCCGCTTGCCACCGCACCAATCAAATTACCGTTTTCATCGGGCTTAACCAAGCCTTCAAAAATGTTAAACAATATCTCTTTTGTTCCTGCCGCCGTTGCTTTATGAGGGTCAAGACTGTCAATATCCTGTTGTATTCCTACAACAACGGAACCCTTCGGTTCCCTAGAGGAATTATCCCCCGAAGACTCTCCTGTGCTATCTGCGCATCCGCCCAGTACAGCCATGATCAGAAGTGCCGCAAAAAGTAAACCGGATAGTTTCTTTTTCTTATGAAAATCTGTTTTCATTCCGCTCTTCTCCTCTTCGATTTATAAACCTCTCATTATTCAATTGTCACCCTCATTTTACCATAGAATGAACAGATTGCAAGTATTTTATTAGATACATAAAATAAGGCGTTATGTCTTGCGAAATACCAGAGAAATGATATAATGTAGAAAAGATCTTATGTGCAGAGCAGCAATATTTTTCTGCACACAGCTTTTCCAGAACCTTGACATATGAATATAGTATTGTTTTTAAGTTACCCATGAACGAAAACAGGATATTGTTATAAGCTATGTCAAGCACTTGACAGGGAAGAAGAATGGGTAAAATATGATTAACAAGATTAAAAAAATGAAAGTGGAAGCAAAACTGAAATATTGTTTTGTATTGGTTATGCTTCTGTCCAGTATTTCAGGCATATTAGGTATTATCATTATGATATACAGTGACACCCGATATGCAAACGCATTGGTAAACAATGGCTTTTCCCAGGGTGAGATTGGTATATTCAGCACTTATCTGAACAAAGAACCTGCCCTGATCCGAGAGATGATACTTGTAGATGACGAGAACGACTTACGGGAAATATCCAATGAACTGGACGAAATTTCTGCGAAGACAGATGCTGCTCTTGAAACAATAAAAGCACATTGTACCTCCAAAGAAGAGCAGACATATCTGAATACCATTGAAGAGACGCTGCCGGCTTACCGCAGCATATTCGGGGAAGTACGGACACTTGCCACTAACAACCAGAACGCCGAAGCTCTGGAACTGTTGCTGACAGAAGGTAAACCCACGCTGAAAACGCTGACAGATGCTGTAGAAGATTTGATTCGCTTAAATGTGGAAGTCGGCAATCAGGTATCCCGTGTTTTGACCTATACCGCCGTCATTGCCATATTCGCCATGATTGCAATCATTATTGTTGTCGCAATTATCTCTTTAAAATTTGCCTCTTTCGTGGCGAAGCTTTTTGCAGAACCTATTATCAAAGTAAAAGATGCTTCTGCAAAACTTGCACAGGGCAGCCTGGACATCGCGGTTGAAAAAATGTACCCTGACGAAATCGGTGAAATGACGGAATCCTTCCTGGAAGCTACTGATATGATTAAGACATATATCAGAGAGCTGACCAGAGGTCTGGGCGAAATTGCAGAAGGAAATTTTAATATTTCCACCGATGTAAACTTCAAAGGGGACTTTAAGGCGCTGGATGATGCCATTGTGATTATTACAGACACTTTAAGCGGCACACTGGGGAATATCCATGAATCCTCCGAACAGGTCTCATTGGGCGCCACACAGATGGCAGAAAGTGCACAGTCGCTGGCAGAAGGCGCTACGGATCAGGCTGCCTCGGTTGAAGAGCTGACCGCAACCATTCAAAGCATTACGGAGACCATTGTCTACAGTTCCAGGAAAGCCGAGGAATCCTTCCACAATGCGGAGAATTTCAGGGAGGAAGCACAGCACAGCAATGAAGACATCAAGCTTCTGAATGAAGCAATGATACGAATTAACGATACTTCCAGAGAAATTACAAACATTATCACTGCAATTGAAGATATTGCGTCTCAGACGAACCTTTTATCCTTAAATGCATCTATTGAAGCGGCAAGGGCCGGCGATACGGGTCGGGGATTTGCGGTTGTGGCTGATCAGATAGGCAAGCTTGCTGCTGACAGCGCCGCCTCAGCCGCCAATACAAGGGACTTAATTGAGAATGTCATCCGTGAAATTGATAAAGGCAATGCAATTGTACAAAGGACAACACAGGCCATTGGTTCTGTCATCAAAGGAATCAATACATTGGCCGAATCCACCAACGAAATCAGTACATTATCCCTTTCTCAGGCGGATACCATGAAGCAGCTGGAAGCAGGAGTGGAACAGATATCAGAAGTAATCCAGAATAACTCTGCGGCAGCCGAAGAAACTTCCGCAACCAGTGAGGAATTATCCGCACAATCAGAAACCTTGGAAGAACTGGTTGGACAATTTAAGCTGAAGAGCTGATGGAATTGCTGTATTTGGTAACTTATATGCAATACATTGCTATCTGATACATATTGTGTTTACTAACTGTTTTGGCCGGCAAATATAATAAATAGATAGGGAACAGGAAAATAGAAGATCTTACCAGGAAGTATTTAAGTGCAGATTCACCCACACTTAAATACTTCTTTTTTACAGCTCTTGTCTCTGCTGCATGCAATATTCACCTGCATTGTCTCACTGCATGCACTGTTCGTCTGCATTATCTCACTGTATGCACTCACTCACCTGCATTGTCTCACTGCATGCACTGTTCGTCTGCATTATCTCACTGCATGCACTCACTCAACTGCATTGTCTTACTGCACACAATTGCTCATCAGCATTGCTATGGTCATCGGCCCCACGCCTCCCGGCACAGGAGTAATGGCAGAAGTATGCGGTGCAACACGTTCAAAATCAACATCCCCGCAGAGCTTATTGTTTTCGTTCCTGTGGATGCCCACATCAATGACAACAGCTCCTTCTTTCACATAGCTCTCGTCCACAAACTTAGGCTTACCGATTGCGACCACAAGTATATCCGCCCTTTTGGTAATTTCCTTCAGATTCTTTGTCCTGGAATGGCATACCGTAACCGTCCCGTTCTCCCGCAGCAGAAGCATTGCCATAGGTTTCCCTACAATATTGCTCCTGCCAAGCACCACACATTCCTTCCCTTCTATCCGGATTCCGGAACGCTTCAACAGCTGAATGACACCTGCTGGTGTACAGGACACATACCCCGGCCTGCCGATGCTCAGATTTCCCACATTGACAGGATGGAATCCATCCACATCCTTCTCCGGCGCAATGGCAAGCAATACTCTCTCCTCATGAATATGCTCCGGCAGTGGAAGCTGCACCAATATACCGTTTACATCCTTGCGTTCATTCAGCTCGCCGATTATGCCGATAAGCGCTTCTTCCGTAGTTTCCTCCGGCAATTCATAGGCAATGGATTCAATGCCGATATAGGCACACGCTTTTTTCTTATTGTTTACATACACGCCGGAAGCAGGATCGCTGCCTACCTGAATCACTGCCAGACAGCGCTCCTCCCCCTGTGCTTTCATAGCGGCCACTTTTGCCTTTAATTCATCCTTGATTTCCTGTGAAATCCTTTTTCCGTCAATCACTTGATACATAAGTGCTTCCTCCTGTTAAAAACCGCTGCGCGGCGGCACTGAAGGGGTAAAGTATCCCTGACATTATCTATAGCAGCAGTCCGTGCAGGCCACGGAGCTGTTGCTATAGATCCGCATCAGGAACTTCCTCTCCGCTGATAAACACATGTTTCACCCTTGTTGACACCTCAAAAGGGCACCCGTCCGTAATCACAATATCCCCATCCTTGCCTGCTTCCAGCGAACCCACCCGATCCTCAATTCCGGCATGTCTGGCAGGATTGATGGTAATCGCCTGAAGCGCCGCAAAAGGATCCATGCCCGCCTGCACTGCCAAACCGGCACAAAGCGGCAGGTATTCCTGGGGAATGACAGGAGAATCCGTGATAATGGATACCTGACAGCCTGCCGCCGCCAGCACCCCCGGCGTTGTCCAGCTCTTATTGCGCAGTTCAAATTTGGATGCACTGGTCAGGCCGGGTCCCACCGCCAGGGGAACATTTTCCCTCGCCAGCTCCTCTGCAATCAAATGCCCTTCCGTCACATGCTCCAACGTAATACGCACGTTGAACTCCTTTGCAATACGCAAAGCGGTAAACAAGTCTTCCGATGCATGGGCATGAGCCTTCAGGGGAATTTCACGCCTTAAGACAGGGAGCAATGCCTCCATCTTCATGTCAAAAGCCGGACGCTTGGAAAGATCTTCTCCTGCCGCCTCCTTCTTCTCCATGTACTCCTTTGCCCGAAACAGCATCTCCCTCAGCAGCGCCGCTGTGGTCATACGGCTGGAATCCTTCTTGTCCCGGTACACTCTTTTAGGATTCTCCCCAAAGGCACATTTCATGGCAACGCCATCCCTCACCACCATGTCATCCACGCGTCTGCCCACTGTCTTAATGGTCGTAAAAGTACCTCCCAGCACATTAGCGCTTCCCGGCCCCACACATACGCATGTAACCCCGGCTGCTGCGGCCTTCTGAAAAGCCGGATCCATGGGTTTAACCCCGTCAATTCCCCGCATTTGAGGACAGACAATATCGTTCATCTCATTGTAGTCCATTCCTTCATATCCAATGCCGTAGCCATCCAGCCCGATATGCCCATGGGCTTCCACAAACCCCGGATACACCGAAAGCCCTTTGGCCTCTATCACTCTGGCTTCTTCCGGAATCTCCGTCAGAACACCCTTTGGTTCCACTGCCTTGATTTTACCGTGTTCCACCAGGATATCCCCGCAAAATGCTTCCCGGTGAATTCCGTCATGAATCAGGCCATCTCTTATAAACAGCATCTTCATCCTCCTAATATACATAGGGCACATGCCCCGTAATTTCTTCATAACAGGCAAGTATTCCATCCAGCGGAACACACCAGTATCTCACTGGCTCTGTGGAAAAAGCGTATGCCATGCAGATGAGATTCCCATAACCGTCCACCAGCGCCGACCCTGAGTCCCCATGCACCAATTCCACCGTAACCTCCGTATGCTCCAATTTATCATACCAGTCAAACTCCTGCTTTACTTTGACCAGATTCCCTCTGGCAGTGTGAATCAATCCGCCGGCTCTGTCCACACGCTCCAATGCCATTTCAATGGACTGCTGATCCAGGCTCTCCCAATAAGTTCTATCAATATGAACCGTCATAAGCTTTAACAATAAACTATCCGGCACATCCTCCATGGCAACTACGGCAACCCCCACATCATATTCTTCGCTGACTCCCAGCTTCCTTCCCGGCAGTTTCGTGCCGTCATAGAAATACACATCCCACTGGTCATATTTTTCCACCACATGCCGATTGGTACAGATATAGATATAATCATCCTTTATCTCCATAATATAGCCGGACCCCGAGCTGTAGCCGCCCCTTCCCGTACTATGATAGAGCTGCACAAGCGCGGGCCGCATATATTCCAGCGTTTCTCTTATATCTTCATACTCTGAAACACCCACATCATAAATATTCGGCGCCCCGATAATCGTATCCACCCGGTAATCTATCTGACGGCAGCCTATCAACTCCTGTATTTCATCGGCATCCGCCACCAGCACTCTTGCCTCCTCCACTGTCTCAAGGCCATAACTGTCTTCCGCCACATAGTGAAGCGGATATACACCTTCTCTGTCTAACGCTACCTGCGAATCATCCACCCGTATTGTTTCCGTCAGCTCTCCGTCTACTTCATCCCATGCCTGCACTGTTTCATAATAATCAGGTTCACTGCCCGGAACCACATAGAAATTACGAATCCCGGAAAAGACCGGCGGCGTGTCCACAATAACAGAGACCGTCCCCTTTGTCTCATTTCCCGTCCGATCCCTGGCCAGAATCCCAACTTGGTATTCTCCCAGGAGATCAAACGAAAGTCTGGCATAAGCCGTATCATTCATCCAGAAAAAGGCTCTGGCTCCCGAATCCGCATCTGTCAGGCCGTTAATGACATCCTCCACTGTACACGTAGTTCCCAGAGCCACATACACCTGACCCTCTTTCCAGCGAATCTCCGGTGCCTGGGTGTCTTCAATGATAATTTTATATGTAAACTGCTTTCTTCCATGAGAGACCGATACTTCATAGGTTCCCGTTTCTCCTTCGTTTACATGGGATAAATCCAATTCTCCCAGATGCACCGACCATTCTGTACCCGACAGATAATCCCCGATATCACGGCTGACTCTGTCGCCATACTCATACGTCATCTCGCTGAAAGCAGGCGCAACCTGATAGACGCGAAAATAAAATAATAAAATACCTATGGCAATCAACCCAAAACAGACAAGAAAAAGGAAAAATCTGCCAATGGAAAGTTTTCCCCATGCTCCCTGTCTGATTCCCTCTTTCCCAGTCTCTTCCGGTTCCCAAACATTCCATATCTTCCGAAAAGCGCCTGGTTCCCCGGTATTCCATCCTGCCTTCAGCTGCCATCTTCCCCCAGGATTTCTTATTTCATCCGAACCCCTTCTTACTTCTGGATTCCATATTCCTTTGGAAGTTTCTCTTTCGTCCGTTTTCCCACCCTGTTCTATCACTTTTTATTTCACCTGACGCTTTCTTCATAACCGCTAACTAAAGCTTATCATTTGGCAGCATATTTGTCAATGACAGTCCGCCCGTCCAGGCTGCTGTAAACGAAGGGAACGCAGCCGTTCAGACAGCTCCTGCCGCGAAGTCAAAATTGCGCTCCAAAGGCGGTGTGCCGCCTTGCAATTATTGCCAGAATTGCGTGCGCCAAAACGCATTCTTTTCGCGTTTTGTATGCATTCTCGTATCAGTTCAATGACCTGTCTGAACTGTTACGAGGGAACGCAGCCGTTACTTAGATCCTTCACAATCTCCCCTGCCATAATCAGCCCTGCCACTGAGGGCACAAAAGCCACACTGCCCGGTGTCTGCCGCCTTGCAGTATCCTCCATACCGCTTTCCTCAGGCACGACAGGCATTTCTTTGGAATAAACCACTTTCATATGTTCAATGCCCCGTTTTCTCAGTTCCCGCCGCATGACTTTTGCCAGAGGACATACGCTGGTATCAAAGATGTCCGCCACCTGGAACGCGGATGCATCCAGCTTATTTCCCGCCCCCATGGAACTGATGATTGGCACCTTCGCCCGAAACGCACTTTCTGCCAGCATCAGCTTGCCTGTGACAGTGTCAATGGCATCCGCCACATAATCATAAGCTGTGAAATCAAAACTGTCCGCTGTTTCCGGCAGATAAAACACTTTGTACACATTCACCCTGGCCTGGGGATTGATATCCAGCACCCGTTCTCCGGCCACATCCACCTTATATTTTCCTATGGTACTCTGAAGCGCAATAATCTGGCGGTTCAGATTGGTCAGGCTCACCCTGTCATTATCAATCAAATCCAATGTCCCTATGCCGCTTCTGGCCAATGCCTCCACCACATACCCCCCTACGCCGCCCACCCCGAACACGGCAACCCTGGCTTCTCTCAGCCGCCTCATCTTCTCTGCTCCAAGCAAAAGCTCCGTCCTTTGAAAAGCGTCCATCTTACACCTTCTGAACCTCAAAACGATTCAGATTCTCCCTTCCCAAAAACTTCCCCTGCCAGATTCCTGCAATACTCCAGGGAAAAATTGCCATCCTGCTTCACAATCTCGTTTCGTCCGGCCAGTTCTTCTGTATATTCCGCAAGAGGATACACTGTCACACCGCCAAAGCCCGGCTCCAAATGACATACCAAAGGTTCCACATTATATGATTTAATCACTGCATCTCCTGCCCCATTCAGCCCGATGGTCACTTGCGCCATTCCTCCTACCATGCGGTTGGCGATGCCGTTTCCCGAACTGGAAGTCCAGTTTACAAAATTTCCCAGGGAATAATAGACCAGAGTACTTCCGGAATCTGCTTCCCCACCCACATCCATACCGGCCCCGGCATCACCGGCTTCCTCTCCCATCCATACAATGGGCTCAATCACATGGGGATGCGTACCCAGTACCAGGTCCGCACCGTTTTCAGAGAACAGTCTCGCCCAATTCTCCTGTTCCTGTGTGGCCTCCAGGACATATTCCGTCCCCCAATGAGGGCATACAATGATAAAATCCGACAGCTCCCTGGCCCTCTGCAGATCGGAAATCACTCTCTCCCTCTCTAACATATCCACCGCATAAGGCATATCGGAAGGCAGCGGAATTCCATTGGTGCCATAAGTATAGTTCAAAATGGCAACTCTTATCCCCTCCTGCTCATACACATAGATTTCCTGCTGTTCCTCCTGACTGTCATGGATGCCGAGCACCGCAATCTCAGGATATTCTTCCTGCCAGAAGGAAATACAGTTCAGAAGTCCCTGTTTCCCTTTATCCAGCGCATGATTGGTTGCATGCAGCACCACATCAAAGCCGGCATCCGCCAGGGCATCGCCTAACTCATACGGCGCATTGAAATTCGGATATCCTGAGATGCCCAGTTCCTCTCCACCCAGAATCACCTCCTGATTTACCAATGCCAGATCCGCCCCTTCAATTTCCTCCTTCATGGGAGCAAAAACAGCGCTGAAATCATATCCGGCTTCCCCCTTGCCGCTTTCCGCCACCGGCGTGTGCAGAAGAATATCCCCCACCATCACAAGGGTAATCTCCGGTTCTGCAGCTGCCTCAGGATTTTGATTATCCTCCGCACTGCCTGTTCCTTCGGCGTCTGAGGCTCCTTCCATCCCCTCACTGCCTGTTCCTTCGGCGTCTGAGGCTCCTTCCATCCCCGCACTACCCACTGCAGCCGGCTGTATGAACCGCATTGTTTCTTCGCCGGAAGGCTCATTTCCCTGCAGACTCCCACAGCCTGCCGTCAATACTGCCGCTGCCATACTGCCGCACAGACAGCGGAACCAGGGAGCAGTCCTTCCGCTTCTATCTCTCCGCTTCTTTGCCTTTTCCATAAAATCTATCACCATTCCCTCCCTTTTATTCCCAGCCACATACTATGTAACAGTTCAGCCATGCCATTCATATGACTTGACAATAGAAATCCTGCTTTCTATTGTCTGACCAGAATGTATATTTTCACCAATCATTTCCGCATGGCTGAACTGTTGTTACTGTTCGCTCCGTTCACAGCAACAAGCCTTCTGCGAAGGCTTTAGGCACAGAAATCGCAAAATCAGCGATTTCGCGCACTACGACCTCGGGTTTGTCACGCAAAAGGCGCGTGAAAACGCCTCGCGGCGGCACCGAGTGAACAGTAACGAACTGTTACCATACAATGGCCAAAATGCCGTATTTGACTTTGTTTTATATCTATTATATAATAAAATTACTGTATAAACAAGATAATTAATTTTCATGCAAAATACGCATGAAAACGCCTCGCGGCGGCAGCGGGTGAACCAATGTCATTAAGTTAATAGCGAACTGCCTGAAATGGTTAGATTGGGCCAGAGCTGAAATCGCGGCCGCTCCGAAGGGCGAGCTTATTCCGTTCGACTACCCTCCTGTAATTCATAAATATTGTTACACTCCCAAAAGCGTGGATAAGGACAGAATGATTTTTGACTTCGGACAGAATATGTCCTCCCAGTTTTATCTGAAAATCAATGGCGGACGCGGTCAGAAAATAAGGATAATTCCTGCCGAGAAGCTGTCGGAGAACGGTGACATCTGTCAGACAGTCGATACATATGCAATACTTACATTAAGCGGAAAGGAGGATATTTTTGAACAGAAATTTTCAGTAAACGGCGCACGCTGGTACAAAATTGAAGGCGCGGAATATGAACAGATCATAGAATTCAAATCGTACTTTACCACTTCATCAGCGGAGGACTGCGGATATTTTAAATGCTCGGACGAACGGCTGAATAAAATCTACTATATAATTCTAAAAGCGATTGAAAGTAACCTTAATCATTCACATACGGATTGCCCGACTATTGAAAAGCTCGGCTGGCTTGAACCTAATCATCTTATGGCGCGAGCAGTTATGTATAACAAAGATGTCAATATGCTGTGGTCAAAAATCGCTATGGATATGCGCGACGCGCAATATGGTGAAAATGAATCTGACCTTGATGACGGCGCATTCCCTCACGAATATAAAGACGGACTTGTGCCGTCAATCGCGCCGAGATACGCAAAGTTTATTACGGATTGGAATGAGGGCAGCTTTTGGGATATTATCCCGTGGGGCAGTTCAATTATTCTTGCGGCATATGAGCAGTACCTCTTTTATGGCAATAAAAAAGTATTGGCAGATAATTACGAGAGCGCAAAGAGATATATTGGTTATCTGACAAATCAGTATAACGACTACAACCGTTTATATAACAAAAACGGCAGGGAACGCTTTATCTGCGCCGGTCTTGGCGACTGGGGAATTGAGCAGAACAAGGGACGCGGACGCGAAAATATTGAAACCGCCTTTTATTACCACGATCTGATGACAATGGCGGAGATTTCAAAAATACTGAAAAAAGGTGATGAGAAGGAATTTACAGAACAAGCCGAAAGAGTAAAGAAACTGTATAATGAATCATTGCTTATAATCGATAACGATGCATATTATATGGACTGTCAAAGCGGAAAAGCAACGCAGACAAATCAGGCAATACCCCTATGCTTAGGGCTTGTGCCAAGCGAATATGCCGGCAAGGTTCAAAATACGCTTGTCAGTTTATGCGAGGGCCATCATCTCGAATGCGGTGAAATCGGACTTGTGTATATTCTGCGCTCATTGTCGGCGGCAGACAGAAACGATATTATCTGCGACATCATTTTAAAGGAAACCCACCCGTCATATTTGAGATTTGTGGAAACGGGCGAAACAACGCTTCCCGAATTCTGGCGCGACGATGCAAGAAGCCGTAATCATGATATGATGGGGCATATTATGGAATGGTTTTTTACGGAAGCTGCAGGAATAAAGAGTGAGGACGGATTTAAGACTGTAAGTATAAAACCAAATTGCACCGATTTTATAGACAGCTTTGAATGCGTTTTTAACAGTATAAGAGGTAAAATCAGCATAAAATACGAAAAGGGCAATTTAGACGTATCGCTTCCGATGAATACCGCATTTTCAAGGGGGCGATAAACGATGCGCCCCCTGAGTTTAACACTTTTTCACTATACCTTACTATCTTAACAGTGTCCGCAGACCACCGGACTTTTATATCTATGCCAATATCTCTTCGATTTTCCTGCGTTCCTCTTCGCTGAAAACTGTATTTTCTATCATCTTCACATTATCGAAAATCTGTGAAACACGGGAAGCGCCAATCAATACACTGGTGATATCTCCGTCCCGTAAAATCCAGGCCAATGCCATCTGTGCCAGGGTCTGCCCCCTCTGTGCGGCCAGCTCACCCAGCTTCTTAATCCTGCCAAGCATCTCATCCGTAATGGCATTCTCCTTCAGGAAACGCCCGTCTGTGCGGATTCTGCTGTCCTCCGGGATACCGTTCAGATACCGATCCGTCAGGAGCCCCTGCGCCAGCGGACAGAAGGTAATAATACCGATTCCGTTTGCCGCCGCATAATCCTTCAATCCATCCTTTTCAATATCCCTTACCAGCATGGAGTATTTCCTCTGATTGATAATAAAAGGCGTTCCCAGCTGTGCAAAAATCTCCGCTATGGCAATGGTCTGCTCTTTATTGTAATTGGAAATTCCCACATAAAGCGCCTTGCCGCTCCGTACAATGCCATCCAATGCCCTGGCCGTCTCCTCCAGCGGCGTATCGGGGTCAGGTCTGTGATGATAATAAATATCCACATAATCAAGTCCCATGCGCTTCAGGCTCTGGTCAAGACTTGCCACCAGATATTTCTTACTTCCCCAATTGCCGTAAGGCCCCGGCCACATATCGTAACCCGCTTTGGTGGAAATCACAAGTTCATCCCGATATACGCCCAGCCCCTTCTCCAATATGCGTCCGAAATTCTCTTCCGCCGCACCGGCCACAGGACCGTAATTATTTGCAAGATCAAAATGCGTAATCCCACAGTCAAATGCAGTATGACACAAAGCCTGCATATTGTCAAAATTGCCGTTGGAGCCAAAATTATGCCACAGCCCCAGCGAAACCGCCGGAAGCATAAGTCCGCTCCTGCCGCAGCGATGATACTGCATGTTATCATACCTCTTCTCGTCCGCTGTATATTCCATCTTTCCTTCTGCTAAAAACATCTAGCTTTTCCTTTCCTGAATTTTCTTATTTTCCTGGTTTCTTGTTTCCCCTGGTTTCTCGGTACTTACTATTGTACCGCTGCATCCGCGTTTTTCTGTCCCCGCCATCTGCTGAACTTTTGGACGCACTTCATGTCCGTCACATTCCTTTCAGGACAGCCGCATCAAAAGCGCCCAATGAATAACCAAACTATCCCCTTCCGCCACGGCATAAATTTATTCCGCCCCATAGTCCACAGGAATAAAACGGCTGGCCTTACTGCTATACAGCAGCGTAAGCCTGTGCATGGCTCTGGTACAGGCAACATAGAGCAGCCCCCTGTCATACTCCGTATGATAATTCCAGTCATCCCCATCAGGAATCACCACCTCATCAAATTCCAGGCCCTTTGCCATGGAAACAGCCGTGACCATGATGCCATCATAAAAAGTATCACTGTCATATGTCAGAAGGTGAAGCTGCTCATGCATCTGCAGACGGCCCTCCAGCCACAGATACAGCTCCTGTGCCTGAACATAATTCTTACACACAATACCGAATTTTGCACGCTCCTTTGCTGCAATCACATTTTGGCACATGGACAATATCCGCTCACGTACTTCATCCCCATCCCCGCACTGAATCACCCTGGGTTCCTCCCCATGCCTTAACACAGGGTCAACCAAAACCCCAGGCTGCATCCCCTGCGCAAATTTCATAATTTCACAGGTGGAACGATAACTCTTATGAATTTCCATCACCTGTGCCTGAGGATACAATTGCTTCAGAAATTCCAGGGAATTCTGCACAAACGGCACTACCTTCTGGGAGAAATCGCCCAATATGGTCTTCCTGCCGGGATAAAGCTGATTCAAAACAGCGTATTGGATGGGTGAATAATCCTGCATCTCATCAATGAGCAGATACTTAACCTGCTCACTCTTCGTACCGCCCTCCAGATACAGCTTCACATAAATGAGCGGAAAAATATCCGCGCTTTCCAGACCATGTTCTTCCTCCCACACAAACAGCTCTTCCCGTCCAAGATATTGATAAAAATGCTGATACAATTCCAGCGGGTCATTATGCTTATACCTGGCCGTCAGCCAATCCAATATATTTTTCTTATGTGTCTCAAAACCCTTGGCCTTCCGCTGGACTCTGAGTTCTTCCGCCATAGCGGCAGCAATATCCTCCAGCCGCCTTCGAACCGGCAGATTCTTCTGTCTGGCATAGCGTCTCTCCATAAATTCAGCTTCTAAGACGCCTCCCTCATAGTGATAATCCACCACCGCAAAATTACATCTGTCACAATGCTCCAGGTATTCGTCCAGTCTGCACACAAACTCTTCCGTGCCCTTAAACGCATTTCGTTCCAGCCACCCTTCGTCCGACAGCATCGCCTGATAACGCTCCGACTGATAGCACAGCCGCTCCGTCTTCATTTCCCTGGGCAGATACCTGTCCGCAATATCCTCCATCCCCACATTGCGGATATTTTCCTCTCCAAGCTCCGGCAGGACATTGGAAATAAAATCTACAAAAATCCCATTGGGTGAAATAATCAGGAAATTCTCCGCCGAGATTTCATCCCGATAGCGGTACAGAAAATACGCAACCCTGTGCAGTGCAATGGAAGTTTTCCCGGAACCTGCCACACCCTGTATGATCAGCACATCCGCCGTTTCATTGCGGATCAGTCGGTTCTGTTCCTTCTGGATGGTAGCCACAATATCCCTCATTTTATGGTCGGAACTCCTGGACAGCTCCTGCTGCAGAACCTCATCGCTGATGCTGATGCTGCTCTCCAACGCATATTCCAGAATACCTTTTTGAATTCTGTACTGCCTTTTGCACTCAATG
Organism: uncultured Acetatifactor sp.; assembly: GCA_910584435.1. GTDB lineage: Bacteria > Bacillota > Clostridia > Lachnospirales > Lachnospiraceae > Acetatifactor. Next base: position 23,344 of record CAJUAP010000006.1, on the reverse strand, counting down.
ACACCGCAGATACGTCCCTCCGGCGCATCATAACATGCTTCGCCGTTCTCAAATTCATAATACATGCTGGAAATCGGGGCTCTCCAGTCAAATACTTCATAGGGGCTTTTGATATCCCAGAAGGAAAACTTGCCAATGTACACTTTCATGGCTTCCGCTTCCTCCTGCTGCCGGAAATCAATCCTGGCAAAATAAGGAGCATCCAGCATCTTACAGATACGGTAAAGCTGCTTTTTGGCATTTTCCCCCGCATCCACCGTCTGGTCCAATGTCCGCAGATGAAAAAGGCTCTCATATTCATCAAATACGCTCTGTTCTTCCCATAGATATCTTACAAATTCCTGATACTTGTCCGAATAATATTCTGTTGTCTTCAGCAGCTTATCCGCCGCTTTTCTCAGCTCACAGGTCAATCCCTCTAAGTATTGTTCTTCCTCAAATAAGTCTATTGCCATAGCGCCCCTCTCTCAGTGCTGTTAAGCCCCCGGAACCTGCCGAAATAACCGCGTTGCGGTGGAGGCGAGTGAACAGCAGCATAACCGCTTCTTCAGCCGCAGTCTACTGCAGTTTCAGATTTTCCCCCTTTAATCCCAGGAAAGTTCCCTCGTCCAATCCGCCTTCGGCGTGTCCAATCAGCCATTTGTTAGCGGCCGTGATAAGCGCATCCTCATTAGGCGCACTTCCCCCCGCAACCTTCTCATGGGCCGTGTTCAAAGGATAATTCGTCCCCCTGGGAAGAATGACAGCCACCTGGAATCCTTTTCCGTCCACACCGCAGGGCGCATAATGCAGGGTTGTTGCGTACACCTCCACCGCCGTTCCCGCCGGAATCAGAAATGCCTCCACCCTGGAAGTATCATATGTGAAATCCTCTTCCACATCCTGCTGCATCCCCAGCATCAGCACCGCATCCGTGGCAGCGACATTGACCTCGGAACTCCTGTGATATTCCAGCGCATTTAACATCACATTATGTCCGTTGCAGTATCCAATCTGAACCGGCAGCTCCCCATAGGTCACATGCTCCACTTCCTGCTTTACAGGCAGCGCCTCCAGCTCCTTTACACTGGGTTCATACACCACCCCTTCCGGCACCGGCGTTTTCCCCAATGCTTCCACCAATCCGGTAAAATCCACATTTGTAATCACCCTGCCATACTTTTTAAAAGCCGGGTCTGTTACTGATAAAATCTTCATACGGCAATACCTCCATTTGCTCATTTTGTAACAACTGCAGCCATTCAACAGCCTGTCTTAACTGTTTGAACTGCCTGAACTGCTGCATTCAATCTAACTCGGCGCGGCTGAACAAGTCGGAAATTTCATTGTTATCTTCACAAACCCTTTTAAACTTCAGGATAAAATCAGCCAAGGCATCTTTATCCTCTGCATAAGCGCAGAACATATCTGCCTCCGGATCAAAGCCAATCTTCTCCTGTAACTCCGGACACTTTTCCTCCAGGAATACCTGCGCTAAACTGCCCCAGTCATAGCCATTGCCTATAAAACCTTCTTCTGCACGAGCGTCAAACACTTCCTGCAGATACCCTTTGTCCATAGTCAGGCAGACAGAAGCGCCGTTACTTTGTTCCACCCAGCAAAAAGGGGCAATTTCATTTTTAAATTGTTCTGTTATTTCCATCCTCATCCTCCTTCCAAATTCCGATTGAGGTACCAGTCCATTGGTACACCTTTGAATTGATGCGCTTTTCATTTGCTGCACCTCTCCATTGGCATATCTTTGAGTTAATTCACCTTTTCATGATATACCTTTTCATATGATATACTTGATTATAAATGATTTGTCTGCCATTTACAATGTATATTTACAAATCCGTCTGCTCTCATTTTTGTTTTTTCTGCCTTTTCTCAGTCATATTCCGCACAGATAAACTTAAAATCCTCCGTCTTGTTCAGCGCCGCCAATGCATGTTCTTCGATATGTTTTGACATGATTTCCACCGCATACTGAAAAGTCTCCGGCGGATAACCTTCCGCACAGCGCACCATCGTTATCAGCATACTGTTATCTCCCTCTATGTTTTCAGCCGGGTAATTGCCGGCATTATCACAAGAATCCTCATCACGGTATTTCTGTCTTAACATTTCCCTCTGTGCTGCGGTGCCAATCTTTGCATGGTAATCCATGTACTCCGAGTCAGAGTAATACTCAATGAACAGCCTGGCCACAACATCTGTGCACTGCCGGATTTGTTCCACTATGGCGTCTGCATTTCGGACGGCAAAGTCCCGGATTTCCCGTCTGGCATGCTCATCGTCCTCATAGCGGATGTACAGAAGTGTTTCGCGGCCGTTCAGCACGGCGGTGATATTCTGAAGGTTTCCATCCCCGTCATAGACGGCATGCAGCGTCCGGATGAGCTCATCCTCCGGAACGCTGTACCGATTCATCTCACGTCCTTCTACCGGAATGTCGTAAGTAAGAATTTGATATTGTGTGTCATAGTCAAAACAAATGGCATTGTCATCATCGATGTCCCCGCTAAAATCAGCAACACCGTACACGCCTTCTTTGTAAATAAGTGGAATGATGCATAATTCTGACATTTAAGTATCCTCCTTTTTATGTTCCATATCTGCTGTAAAAATTGTTCCTGAAATTTCCTGACGGAAGTTCATTCCAATCACCGGCAGCTTTATTATAACATTTCCCCTTCCTCCCGGCTGACATAAGAAAATTCACCGAACTGTCCCAGTATCATAACCGGATTCTCTATCTGAGAAAGCAGAAGATCCAGATAGTCCCGTATTCTGCGCATATCCGTATGTACCAGATAGCCCGGAACCATCCTGCCTCCAAACTCCGCCTTGCGGTATTTCTTACCCTTCGCATTCAGATACTCACCCACATCTGCCACAAGATATGATACCCCACTCTGGGAATCATCTGCAAAAATCATCTGATGCTTCCCCCGGTCCTGTACCAGAACAATACAGCGATGCCGCACATCCGTTGTCTGCGGTCCATATTGTATCGAATACTCCCACTCCAGCACCAGCCTGTCCAGCCGTCCTGCCATGTATCCTGCCAGGATATCCCACACCATTCCTTTGTCCCTGGCTTTGCTTATCTCTCTGCTCTGTTCGCCATTCTCGTCAATATATGACACTGCCATCGGCAGCACCGGAATATAGAACTGCTCCTGCAGACGGTTGCATGCCTGCTCCGGAGGATATGCGCCGAATAAACGCTGCGCCAGATGGTACTGCTGTGATTCCGCCGTAAAATAAACCTGGGAACTCCACATCAGAAATTCCGGCTTAGGCTCTTCACAGGCAACCTGGTCAAATACCCTTTCCAACAGGCTTTCCATATACTTCGTAGTAGGATGTATCACATAATTCGGCAGCATTCCAAGTCCGAAAGGCTCATATTTCACATCTTTTTCTTCAACCACTTCATAGACCTCCGGCATTCCCACCAGCCGGAACCAGCGCCGATGCTGATGCTCAAAATAAAAGCAGGCATATCGGTTCATCTCCCCATCCTTCAGGAAAACCAGGGCACGTCCGCCGAAATCCAGCTCCAAACGCTTCACCTTCCCCTTAAAATAATCCTGAAGAATATCAAATATTACTTCCTCCGTCACATCTTCTCCTGCCAGAGTCCTGGCTATATCCCACTTATTCCGCACCAATACCTGCTCCGGCAGCAAGGCCAGATGCACACTCGCATTCCACTTTGCCGCCTGTTCCCGGAGCATGCGCCTGCCCATTTTCAATGCTGTTTCCAGATCCGGCATATTATCATCCCGGCATATGATAATCTTCCTGTCTTTGGTTTCCTCATATAACATCAGCTTGCCGTCTTCATAAATATCACAGCCGAACAATTGCTCCTTTTTCTCTGCATGCAATGTGCAGCACAGTGCATGGTTCTCTTCAAAATAACAGATGCCGGCCGCAATACAATCCGCAATCATGGGAATATCCCCCTCCCACACAGGAAGCCTGGCCAGCCTCTCTGCCAGCTCCTGATAGATGCGGGGATATTCTTCATACGGCGCTGCCGCCACAGAGGCCAGCAGCCAGAAATGAGTATCATCTTCCACCTCCGCCAGCGCCTTCCCCGGAAACCGCGGAACTATCACACTGCCATTCCAATAATATTCCAAATACCGGGGATGAAACATAATGCTAAGAACATCCTTCCCTCCTTCGCCGACACGAATTTCCAACAGACGCCCACTTTCCGGTTCCCCGGCCGCCGCTTCCGCAATGCGACTGTTCCACTCTTGCGCATAAGGCATCCTTTCCTGAAGATAATTCCCTAACACAATCTGATTAACGCCGCTGGCCAGACGAAATGCCGTATGAAGGTAATACCGCAGACAAGCTCTCTTCCTGATATCAAATCCCCCTTCCAGAGGCTGCAGCTGTGCATCTTCCGCCAAAGCAGTATCAATCCGTTTGTAATCCCTGGCTGACTTAATTTTATCCAGAACATATTCTGCAAGAGGTATCTCTCTATGAAAGGAATAAAAGCTTTCCAGCTGATCCAGCAGATAACTGCCGCTGTTCCTGCTTATCCAATAATGTGATATCTGCTTATCCACATAGCCTTCATCCCGCAAAGCAATCTGTACATCCTCCCGGCGCAGGAATTGATCCAGTTCCTCCCTCTCTTCAGGATTCCGCCCTTCATTTTTGAAATGAGTGATTGTCCCTCTGTAATAATGATAGAAAACTTCCTGGTTAAGCTTATTGTAATCCACCTTGGGCTGTTCCATCACACCGGGTACATGATCCAAAACCGCTTCGCGAAGTCCTCCATACAAAAGCTTTTCCCTTCCATGGGTGGCATTTTCCAGGCCCAGATGACTCCAAAGGATACGATATACCTCCGCCGGGAGCTCATCGCGGACAATCACCTGAGTTTCAGCCGTTTTCTGCTTATTTTCCGTTTCCCGTGAATACACTGCTGCCCGGCTGTCTGCCGCTTTCTGCGCATTCTTAAAAAAATAAGTCATCAGCTTTAACGATTTCGGGTGCCGCTGCATAAGTTCATATTGGTCGGCATTCCACATGGGGCGGTCAGAAATATTACTAAGCCTGTACCGATCAATCACCTTACCCAGGGCAATCAAAGCATCTGCATCCCATACATCCTTCCTGGCAAGAGCCAGAAGTTCCCGATAGTCCCGAAAACCTGCTGCCATGGCAGGTTCGTTTCCCTTCAGGCGTGTAATGGCAGAACCTAATCCGGCAATCTCCCCAATATATTCTATTCCGGAAAAGTGTGCCGTACTGTCATTCATCTGCAGCACCATGCCAATTTGACCGTCATCTGCAGCTGTCTTATGTGCACTTATGCCATATGCAGCATAAAGCGCTGTCAGGAATTCCTTATTCGGCGGATACTGCGCTGCATTCTCTCTCACGACCTCCAGCATCAGCTCCGCAAAATCCTTTTCCCGATACCCTTCCAGGAATACATCGGACAGAAAATAATCCACCCAGGCCGCCGAATCTTTTCTGTGTTTTCCGGTATAAAGCTCCCGAAACCGCTCAATCCCCTCACCATTCCGAAACGGATTCTCTTCCGTAAAATCCCAATGAAATCCCGCTGCGAATACTTTTGATTTCCGGCTTGTGTCCTCCCGGCTCTTATCCTCCTGCTTCGACATATTCCGGCCTTTATCAGACTGCAAATTATCGGACTGCCACATTACTGCCTTTTCCATTCCCTCCCCGGTACCCGCCCCTCTTGCATGGGCAAGCGCCTTCTCGTATGCCTCCCTTATCCTGAGGAATTCCTCCGGATGTTCTTCCGGATTATATTCCTTTGCTCTCTCTGCATAAGCTTTCCGGATAACGCTTTTGTCGCAAGTCTCTTCCACCTGCAATATCTCCCATATATCCATCCTTCAAATTCCTTCCCTGCATTCATTCAGTAATAAACTTTTATTCCATTTTACTTTTTGTCCTGCTTTGCTTTTTATTCTGCGTTTCCACATCTGCCGCATTCCGACTTCATATCTGCATCATTTGCTGTTACCAGTCACGTTCTCTTATGGCCTCCTCCACATCAATGTCAATATCAAACCATTTCAAAATATATGCCACAGTTTCACCAATGCTATCCCTTGCGACTGTTTCCAATTCACTATCATTGGCTTCAAATTCTTCCTCCAGTGCATTAATCGCCACTGTCATTTCATCAAATTTATTCTGTATCTTTACCAAATCCCTCGCCCCGTTCTCCAAAAAACCAACAACATTCTCAATCAATGCCCTTACCTTATCTACCAGGAAATCAGGGAAATATCCGTCTCGATACATACTGCTCAACAGTTGATAGCTTTCATCAAATTTTTTCATCTTCTATTCTCCATTCCAATTACGCATCCTCACCCAGCATTTCCCCTTGCCATGGCTCCGCACTCAGCAAAGCTTCCCATGCTTCAATCTGTCCATGGGCGTAATTCCGCATTTTCTCGCGCTCAATCAAATTGCCCTGACGAAGCACCTGCCGATATACATCCAGAAGCCAGGCTGCCTGCTCTCGCCTTGCACCGGTCAATTCCGCATATATTCTCTCCACCTTAGCTATATACAGGAAATCCTCCTGATTTCCTTCTGCTGCGTAAGGCAGATGTTTCAGCTCCTCCACCTTTTTCTGAAGCTCATCTTCCCCAAGCTGCAGTTTGGGATTCACAATCACTGTCTCCCGATAATCTCCGCCGCTGGCTCTCGCCTCCACATGTAATATCCCATTGATATCATAGGCAAAAGCCACATCCACAAACTGTTCTCCTGCAGCATCCGCAGGCACCCGCATCATCATCTCCCCAAGCTTTCGATTTTCCGCCGCATAATATTCTTCTCCCTGATAAATTGCCAGCCTGATGGATGTCTGAAAATCAGAAAGTGTATAAAAAGTCTCCTTCCGGCTTACAGGTAACATACTGCTGCGTGCAATCATAGTGGCCATGTGAGGATTCTGATCCCTGGCATCATTGCACACAGCAATCCCCAGTGAAAACGGACATACATCTGTCATAACCATATCGCGGAGTTCCTCCCGTCGGCTCTTGATTCCGGCACAGATTCCGGTTCCCTCCGCCACCATATTCTCAGGATGATCCGCCAATGCAGGCCGCTTTCCCATAAGCTCTTCCAGGAAATCCCCCAGCACCGCCAGCCGCGCCGAACCGCCCACCAATATAATTTCATCCAATCCCTCCGGTGACAAATTGCTGTCCCTTATGGCACGGGCAATCACTGCTTTCATACGGTTCAAATAGGGCTGGCAAATCTGACGCAGGAGATTTTTATCCAGAGACAATTCACAGGTTTCATCCAGAACCAGACGGATGACCGGCACCTTACTATCTGCCGTCAACCCATCTGCCTTAAATTCGTCTGCTCCCAAATTCATCCTGCGTTTACTTTTTTCTAAATCAGCCCCGGAATTTCCAGCCTCCAAATTAACCGTATCAGCATTGCCGGAGGTTGAATGATCTGTATTAAAACTGTCTGTCTCTGAACCATTCGTGTCGTCACTGCTGCTTCCCTCTCTTACTGCATCTGAGCTGCTTTTTCCCTCATTTTCTGCATCCGAGCTGCTTTTTCCCTCATTTTCTGCATC
>CAJUAP010000006.1:0-15632 GCA_910584435.1 uncultured Acetatifactor sp. | reverse complement strand
TTTTTCCCTCATTTTCTGCATCCGAGCTGCTTTTTCCCTCATTTTCTGCATCCGAGCTGCTTTTTCCCTCATTTTCTGCATCTGAGCTGCTTTTTCCCTCATTTTCTGCATCCGAACTGCCTGTTCTCAATTTTTCCAGGTTGGACAGCGCCTTCTTCGCAGCTTCCGATTGCCGCAGCAGAGAAGCCCTCTGCGTCGGAGATAAAGCATCCATAGACAGAGAATGTGCTCTGCAGAAATATGAGGCAATCGCACTGTCAATATCATCCCCACCCAGCCTGTTGTCTCCTGCTATGGCAATGATTTCAATGATATTCTCAAAACATTCCACAATACTTACATCCAGTGTGCCTCCGCCGAAATCAATTACCATCAGCCTGCAATCCCTGCCGGGTTCATTCAAATTATATCTCAACGCAGCCGCCGAAGGTTCATTTATCAGCCTTTTCACCGGTATTCCTGCCAGCTGCGCTGCTAATTTCGTTGCATTACGCTGATTGTCATCAAAATACGCCGGCACACTGATGACAGCTTCCTCTATTTCCTCTCCCAAATACCTTCTTGCATCCTCGTATAACTGCTTCAAAACAAGCGCTGACAATTCATGCGGCAGGAAAACTCCGGTGCTCTCGTCCCCTATATGAACAGCTTTTTCAGTCCCCATCCACCGCTTAAAGGAAGCTGCCGTCCGTTCAGGATGTGTGAACTGCCGCTCCTTTGCCGCCGTACCGACAAGAATTGTTCCATCCTCCATGATACTAACCGCACTTTTCGTCATGTACTCCCCTAATGCATTGGGGATTAACTCTGTATGACCATTCCTGTATACGCATGCAAGAGAATTTGTAGTTCCCAAATCAATTCCTATTATCACCGCCCCGGCACCTCCATCCTCATATTACCTAATACCGCTACTGATTTGGCCTCCTTTTAAAAAACGGCTTACCGATTTCGCTGAAATATCTTCTGCGATCCCCAGTCTGCGGATTTCCTTCACAAGCAGGTTCAGAAAAAGAACATTTAGGGAAGCACTGATTTTAATTGAAAAATTAATGCAATGCAGTATTATTACAGCGAACAATAAATAACTCATAGTTTTATAGCTACGCCATTTTCTGATTGTTCGTCAATAGAGCAATATAAATACTATGAGTTGTTTTGTGAATGATGTATTAGTACATCGTTCATAGATTGGAAAAGGTAGTGGTTTCCTTTTCCAACTCGGATGCCACTTTATGATTTGTGTCCATCCGCTTAGTAATTTCCGTCATGTCGGTCACCAGACGTTGTGTGCTGTCGGCTACGCCGGAAATGCCGGTTGCTCCTTCATCAATGGCCGTTGTAATGGTTTCTATGGCGTCAACGATTTCAGCCATAGAACTCTTCAGGCCGCGGGTACTTGCATTAAACGAATCCATAGTCTGCCGGATATAAGCGGCATCATCTTGATACTGCTTTCCGGAAGCAACGAAAGCGAGTAATTCCTTTAAGATGGACTCCTCTATGTATGTGACCAGATTTTGCGCATTTTCGGAAAGATTGTACACGGCTTGGGTTACGGTATTGTTGACCTTCTGGATATGATTCGCCGTTTCGCTGCTGGAAGCTGCAAGCTGGCGGATCTCGTGTGCCACTACAGCAAAGCCTCTGCCGGCTTCTCCGGCTCTTGCTGCTTCCACGGCGGCGTTTAAGGCAATCAGGTTGGTCTTTGAAGCAATTTCCAGAATATCGTGTGTAAGAAGGTTTACCTGATCAACGCTGCGGCTTCCCTCGATCGCCTCATTTAAGACATCCAAAATTTCTCTGACTTTGGAAGTGGTTTCATCCAGACTTTTCTGTGCAGACTGCCCCATTTCCTCAGCCCGTATATTCATGGCGCCGCAGTAAGCCGTAATTTTTTCACATTCATCGGCCATGTTTTCGGAATCCGACTGTACATTTTTGGCATTCTGATTGATGTGGGAAGCGCTGTCTGACACTTCCTGGATGGTTGCTGACAGTTCTTCAGCAAGGGCAGATAAATCGGTAGCGTTTTTGCTGGAAGTCCGCGTACGGTATAATACTTCCTCCACTACTCCGCTGATGCGTCCGGAGCAGGCCCGGAGCGTATCGAGGGCACTTGCAATAGGTCTGACTACAGACTTTAAAATAAGGGAGACCGTAATTAAGACAAGGATAATGCAGGCAAGGGTTGACGCGCTATTTGTAATCATGGAACTGAGATAAACGGATGTAAGCTGCGTTCTGGCCTGCTTGGTTCGCGTGCTGATGGATTCATCCAGAATACGGATGCTGTTTTCCACAGCGGTGTTGCAGGAGGCCACATCACCGTTGGCGAAAGCATAGGCATCCTGTGTTTTGCTGGCAGCGCTGGCGCATACAAGGAAAACGAGAGAATGCTTCAAAGAATCATAATCAGAGAGCAGTGCATTGTATGTTTCCCTGTCGTCATCACTGATATAGATTTCATAATCCGACAGCATGCCGTCAAGCTCCTGTTCTGCATCCTTTATGTCGTTGACAAGGATAATCATAGTGTTATAGTCGGTAGCAACAATGTGGGACAGCGCCATCTTATGTATATTCATAACGGACTGGTGAATCCGGGCCAGACGGTTTTTTCCCTCCATATAGTTATCAGCGATATTTGCGGCATTGTCATTGACATTTTTGATATTTATCACTGCCAGCAGATTGGATATGAGCGCTACTATTCCAAGCAGGGCAATGGGCAATATTAAACGGTATTTGATGTTTAATTTTTTCTTCATAATCCCTGTATCCTCCAAAAAATATGCTATTATGGCGCGGTTATCCCCTCTACCATGGAATCGAGCTGATCCTGCAGCCTCTTTCCTCCCGGGTTTCCTGAAGCCATATTTAGGGCAAATGCAGTAACCGGATCCCAGAAATTGCCGCCAATGCGCTGCAGACAGGAAAACTCCGACTGGTCAATCAGGGCGGTGATGGCGGGCGAATTCTGTACGTCAGCAGATGCAGCGGCGTTTGTGTTGGCCGGTCCCTGTCCGCGCATTTCAAAGCGGAGTTGTTGGTTTTTTTCATTGGAAATCCATTCAGCCAGCCGGACAGCCCATGTATAATGCTTGGAGTAAGCATTGACACCGATCAGCTTATAGCCGGAGAAGGATGCCATCTGGATCTGCTTCTTTGCGCAGGTATAGGTCGGGAGTTTGGCGGCACCGTAGTCTGTTCCCCATGCTTCTTCCATAGCGACTGCATTCCATACACCGCTGACTCCGGCAATCACGGAACCGTTCTGTACTCCTTCGAGGAAACCCTCCTCTACTGTATTGAGAAAGGCCGGGCTGCTCGCAATGGCGAGCATGGCATTGGCAACGTCCACTCCCCTGATGTCGCCCTCCGTTTGATTCCAGGTACAGAAGTTGGTAATGCCATCACTGTTTAACCCGACTTCCAGGCCGGTATTGCCGAAAAAGGAATAGATATACCAGGCGGAAGACCAGTCCATGGTAATTTTCTTTTCGTTTTCTTCTGCAATCTGCAGCATACGGTCAAAGGTTTTAATATCTTGCTCATTGAAATACCGTTTGTTATAGTATAGAAAATAGCCGTTGTCCGCCGTTAAAGGGTAAGCGTAGAGCGTATTTCCCACAGAAGCAGCCGCTACAGCACTTGGCAGATTTTCGGCTTTGATGCGATCCGCATTCTCAACCGGTTCCAGCGCACCTGCAGCTACGAGTGTATTCAGCTGGTCATCTGCAAAAGCAAAGACGTCGGCGCCTGCTTCCAAATCCCCCATTAATGCGTCTTTACAGCCGGATTCGCTCTGGGCGGAAAAAGAGATATGGAAATTTGCCTGTTCCTTGTATTCCTGCTGAAAACTTTCAATAATCTGGGTTAAAAGCGCTTCATCTTCTTCCGCTCCCCAGACAGTCAACTCAACATCCCCGGTTTCAGCCGATGTTTCTGCTTCGTCCGAGATTATACCATTGTTTTGCTGTTTCGTATCAGCATCGGTAATTCTGCTTCCTCCATTAGTTCCGGCACAGCCAGAAAATGACGCAGCCAATACGGCAGTTATTAATAAAGTACTGATTTTCTTTCTCATAGGTTCCTCCATGTCAGTGCAGCTTATGGCGTCCTTTATCAGCGGTGCAATAAGCAGGATACAATGCGATGCTGTTCCGGATGTGTGTTACAGGACAACTGCCGATATAGGATACCCCGTGGATATTATAGCGTTTTTCCTTTTTTTCTTCAATATTTTTCTGCTAATAATCACGACAAAAGCATGGATGTATGCTCTCACCCAAATCCTGAATCGTGGATTTTTTAATTTTCATCAGTTTTTTGATAAGCTGTGCCAGTGCGTACTTTTCTGTGCTGCCTGACAGACACACTTCTTATTCTTCTCCTACAGCAGTGCTGCATATCAAAGACATAAGAATCGAAGTTTTTGAAGATACATCCCATGAATCACTGGCAAGGCTTCTGAAAGCAGTGCACTCATGTTAGGAGATCTCTCCCATGTGGAGAACATCTATATCCGCACCGGGTATGGCAGTGCATCTGCAAAGGTGCGGCGCAGATGGGTATAACGCAGACATCTTTTTACGATGCGGAATTTCAGAGATTCTCTGCCTGTTTGGGATACCGTTTCTGAACCGCCTTTGGCTGTTCCGGGTTCAATCCTTCCAGGAGCCAGCGAAGCTGTTGTCCGGATATCGGTTTTGCTATGTTGTTGTCTGCAATAATCTGTCGAATCTGTTCCTTTGCTACCGGCATAAAAATACTCCTTTTCGATAAGAATTTTCATATCTTGATTCTTACCAAAAAGGAGTCATTTTTTACCAAAGACACAAACTTTTTTACACTACCCTCTGACTTTCAGAAAGGGCACATGACTATGGTATTAAACGTAAACTATCTACCGTTTACGTCTATACCAAAGCATTTGCTCCCAGCTTGAGGTAATTCCACTGACCAAGTAAACCGTTCTATTATGTACGGATATAAAAATAAAACTTCTTTTCAGATAGCGCTCCATTATAAATCTTCTGCTTATCTTTCGCTTCCAGCTTTCCACAATCGCCCTATGTTCCTCAGGAAGCGCATCTGCACATGTTGCAAGATACTCATCTACCACTGCCACATCTTCTCACAATTTTTCTACCACTGCCTTCACTTCATTAGTATCCAGCCCCTCTGCACCTTCCATCTGTTTCAGATTTTCATTGATAACATATTTCTTATTCAAATAATCAAGCATCGGAAGCCAAAGTTTATAAAATAATTTTGCATCTCCTGTTGAAAGTATCATCAATTCCTGTTATAGTTCATGCTATGAATCGATCTTTTTCTGTAAAATCAAGTTTGATAATGCTTCCTTTCCATCACTCATATCATAATTCAACAGGGAAGCATATCCCTCAAACATTTTCTGAAAATCTAATGTTTCTCCTTTGCTGTCAGTCCAATGCCTCCTTTGCTGTCAGTCCAATGCCTGTCATAATTATAAAAAAGAAATTCTTTCATCAATTGTTTATTATTCATGATCATACTTTTTCTGACATCATCCCATAATACTTTCTTCCACGGACTTACATTTAAATCCAAATTTAATGAAGATAATTTACTCAGAATTCTTTCAAAACTGCTATTCCTTTTCCGGTGAATCTCACTGACTGCATCCACATATGCTTTCAGCCCGGCCGGTCTAAACAGTAAATTACCTCCCTCACTATTTCTATATTTTTCTGCCGAACTCTTCTCATCTTTCAAATACAAAGAAATATCTTCGATTTTTTCACTTAATAATTTCCAAAACTTTAATACATATTGATAAAAATCCTTTATCATTGTTTCTGGTTTTCTATATCTTTTAAATATTTCGATTTTTTCTCCAATCCCTTTATCATATAAATAGCTCTTCAATAAATACTCATTACATTTATACAAAGTAATAATAGCAGTAAAAGATGTGTTGTCATTTTTACTGATAGACTCACTTCTTCCGATAGAAATTCGATGATCAGAAAATAAAGAAGCCTCTTCCACCAAACGCCTTGTGACTATTGCTGCAATATCATCTTCATCCAATGCAATTATATCACTTAAGCTCACTGGTTTCGCATATCTATTTAGAGTTGTAAACAACCTTCTTGTCCTTTTTCTTCCCTCATCACTATCCTCATGCGCAATGAATATCACCGGAACTTCTTCATAAAGCTTCTTTTCCCCCTTACCAACTATTTGTTTAATGGCAGCCACTCTATGCTGCCCATCTACTGGAAATATTTTCTCTTCACCGGTAAATTCCAGTACTCCTATATTATAAAACTCTTCTCCTTCCTGCTCAAAAACGCCCTCATACCACTGAGGCTCGCCGCCATATACTGCCAAAACCAAAGAATTGAAAAATCGCTCTTTCTCCGTTTCTATGTATTCGCATATTGCTTTTTTATTAGTAAATGCTATACTTTTTTGAACCATATGGCTTAATTTTTGAGAGGTATATAATTCATCCGGCCATTTAATATAATTGGCAATTTGAGCATATGTCATTGTTGAAATATAATACTTCCATATCCCCAGCCCTGTTTTTATTGCCGGACGTCTAAAACCTGCTTTTTTCATACGTTTAACCTTCAACTTGTCCAAATAAATATTGATACTTACGAATCCTGCATAAAAATACAGACATTCTTCAAATATTCCTGCCACTCATATAATCAATCGGCTCCCTTACCAGCCAACACATTAACCCACTGTTCAGCATCACGGTCAGCACGCACATCCTTAGATATAAAAATTTCAATTACAGAAAACCTCGCTTTAACCATAAGTTCCTCTAATGAATCTTCCTGATAATTGTTGAATAATCTTCCCTTTGTTATCCGTTCCCCTTGGCCATATTTAAAAGAGGCATATAACACACCATTTTCTTTTAACGCCATCCGACACCGTTCCAATACCTGAATCATAGCATTTTTCGGAATATGCAGCAGAGACGCACATGCCCAGATGCCATCAAATTCCCTTCGGAAATTCATCTCTTCAAATGACATACATATTACATTCCGATGCAACAGCTTTTCTGCTTCTTTACATATGTTGAAAGAAGCATCCATAGCCGTCACCTCATATCCTGCCCCAAGAAACGCTCTTGCATCCCGGCCGCTGCCACAGCCTGCATCCAGAATATGCCCCCCTTGTCTAAGAAAACATAAAAATTTCCTTCTGCAAAAACTCATATCTGCATTCCCTGTAGCCGCACAAAATTCTTCTGCATGCTCATTATAATAGCTTATGGTCTGGTTCATTGCTGCCCCCTTTTATTCCACGTTATGTTTCATATATCCAATTTTTAAACCCACAGTTTTTTGCTGATGTGTATACCGGCTGCAAAACTTCCTCTAATGCGGCTGTAAATTCAACAAAACTTAAACCTTTTCTGTAGACTTTTCTTTGTATCTCATTGTTATTCAAATGCTCTTTTGCACATTTTTCAAATTCATTATGAATAATATCATACTTCCAAAGCATTTCATAGGATAAGTATTCAATTTGGGCCAATAAAGGAAAATATGTATTCCAATCAGGTAAATTATTACTTTTACTGCTATTGATACTTCGTGTTGTAGGATGAAGATTCCAGAATTCATCATGCGCCACATATGACCAGGGTACAAAATGGTCAATGGAAACATCCTTTTCACTTAATAACTGATGACCATATATTTCTGTTACCGGCTGCATTGTAAGCAATAACTTCCAGTACTTCTGAACTTTTTCCAATTTTCTTTCTTGAGGCGGGTACAATTTATCTGCTATTCCCGGAACACTGGGATTTCGTCTCTGCAAATACATAATCATGCGAAACTGAAGCCAGCCTTTCACAATTTCCTGATTTTTCTGCATGTAAACAAGCCAATCCTGATTAATTTTGATTTTAGTCTTCATACCCTTTAATTCATCAAAATAATACATCAGTCTGCTTTCCCTGTTTATTTTTGCAATCAACTCGCCTTCCGGAACATCCCATTCTTTTCCCTTCATGCTATGCATAAACGGTGCCTGAATACGATACGGCACATTTTTTGTTAAAACCCGTTTTCGTCTTATAACCTCTTTATCGGTACAATTTTTCAAATATTGAATTACGTTTTCCTTTTTTTCAGAAGATTTCATCTGGGAAATTCCCTGAACATAATGCACTAAGCTCTCTAAAGTATCCCTCGGCCCTAAATTCAAATGATATTCAGTAACCATATACCATGCATCTGCTATCATCTCATCAACTAATTCTTCATAAGATATCTCTTTTTTGCCTTCTGATATCTTAGTAATAATTGCCTGAAACCAGAAAAATTTATAGCATTCACTGGTATTATCAAATAATCTGCTTAAATATGGTACTTCCAACTCATCGGAATATGGTAACTGCATGATTCCATAAAGTAGTTTTTGCCTACTTTTCCTCCTTCATTTCGCATTACAGCTTTAGCTTATAATTCGTTATAATTCATATTTCACTTCAATAACGGAACATTCTCCCATAAAAATTTCTTTATTCTTTTCAAACGTTCAATCGCACTATTAATTTCATTCTGTCGAATATACAATTTATTACTCTTCTTAATGTTTTTAATAAAGGATTCTATCATCTCATTTGTTTTATTAAATTCCTCTTCATTATACTCTTTTATATATTTATGTATAAATAATTCATATACAGATAACTGCTTATATACATAATAACTATCTGCCGCACGATTGTGTAACACCCCCTGCCACAAATTATGTGCTTCTTTAAATACCTTAAATGCTTCTTGACCATCCAATTTAACAGAACATCCCTTTTCCAATAGAAATCTTCCATACTGTAAATCAATTTGAAAAGATTGAATATGTTTCTCACTTGCATATTTATATGCAAGCTTAAAACAATTTTCTGCCATTTCATATTTATTTAAGTCCATACATGCCATTGCATATTGCAGCCAAAAAAACTGATTCTTTTTATAATATGTAACATCACTTATATTCCCAAAATAATTCAAAATCTCATCTCGCAATCCCTCTTTACCAACTGAATTCATGTCAAATTTATTTCTATAAAACAATTCGCTAATATTCGAAATAGAAATCAACTGTCTCTTTAAACTTTCAGAATCTTCTTGAGACAATCTATCTGAGTTCCATATCATCTTCCTCATTATTTGTATCACATCTTGATACAACTTGTTTTTATGAATGAAATAAAGCGACAATATAGACGACCTTAGTTCCATATGTCCCTGATCAGCTCCTATCATTTCATTAATATTGGCATCTCTCGTAATCCCTACCTCCCACTGATGTATTTCAAGCACTTCAAACAACTGGCTGTCATATAAATTTAACCCGACGACATTATTTATTATACATCCGATGACAAGCATTAATTTTCTTGAATCCTTTACCAATTCCTTATAAATATCATCTAAACGCTGTGATACCAAATCAGATTTAAAATAATAGACAGCAATGTCAACCCATTGATTTCCATTTTTCTTTAACAGCTGCATTCCTTGCTTTCTGCCGATATCTTTAAATTCTGCCAACTTCATTTTCTTAAGCTGATATAATATTATTTCCTTTTCCTTGTCACTTAAGGCATTCACGTCATACTCAAAAAAGCTTTCTATCGGCATTCGCAATGCTCTTGCAAGATGATAAATCATATTATAATTTAAAAAAGTTCTGCAAGTCATAACTAAAGTACACGATGAATCAATATATCCTCTCAGCATCTCCAAAGCTTTAAGACTTAAATTATAATTCTCAAAGAAAAAAACCTTTTTTCCATCCAATCCCATAATCCATTTGCATTCTTTTTCATAATCAGAGTAATAATTTTCGTAAACAAAAACTTTTCTATTAAATGCAAATTTGCACATAAGATATTGCATTATACATGTTTTACCATTACCCAAATGGCTATGTATGATATGAACCTTACCTTTCTCTTTTTCTATATTATCCACAATATCATTTATAATATCTCGCTGAACCAAATAGGAATTGTCGTTAAGATGGCTATACACTATTTCCTGCTCTATCTTACCAAAAGTCAATAAGTTCCATTTATTTTGATCTGTAACTGCTCTATATGTAAGTTTTTTCCCCTCAATCATATCAAAAGAACGCAATTTCATAGGCATTTCATCTTTTTTGTAACATTTCCCTACTCTTGCAATATTTTCTGCCAGCCCTTTCGTTCCTATGTACAATACCTTTCCAAGTATCTGCTTCTGATCCTCATCAAAAACATCAGGCAGTTCATCCTTCAATAACTCCTTATCTACAAAAATAATTTTGTCTCTAATATTATCTATAGAATATACTACCTTTTGAATCTCTATATCATAATTCAAAGATGTCCCTACAAATATAATTGCTCTGGCATTCCTTAAATCTTGCTGAAAAACCCATTTCACATCACTCTTATTAAAATTCTCTATCAAATAACTCCTTGTTGTCAATTTAAACTCATTATCCAGTTTTGCCACATCTAAATTTCTAACCAAACCATTCAAATGGATAATTGTGTTATGGTGTAGTATTTCGTTTTGAGTATTACATAATGTCATTGGTACTATTTCTTGTTTCACATCCTCATAAACCTTTTCAACAATATCATCATAATTAGTAGTATATATACGCATCCAATCTTGACACACAATTGTTTTTTGCGCTTCTGTATACCCATCATTTGCACAAATAAAAAGATCTTGTAATTTTCTTATCAGTTTTTGAGCTCTTGCAAAATAATCCTTACTCTGCTTACTCCCCAGATACAGATTAGAGACTTGTCCCAAGTCATCATTCTCCCTTACTCCCATTTCCACGCATAACTCTTTACTGAAATCACCGGCATCCTTCATTAAACAATATCTGTTTGATGCTTCCCTTGAAAATCCTGCACCCAAAAACAGGATAGCTTCTCCATTAATAATATGCTTAACTGCTTCTTCCAAATCCATTTGAATAAATCCCCTTTCAGATTAGTGAATCATTTAAATACTAAAACTTAATTGCTATCTTTCACAATCAAAATCATTACTATTTTATCATATTATACATTAAATCAGATTTATCCTTTACACTTTAATTCCACCTCAATCCAATACCTCTTAATCCACTCCCCCTCCGCCAGCACTTCTCTCTCAAAAACTCCGCCGTTGGCCAGTATGACCTTTTCACTGGCAATATTGTCACGGCTGCAGGTAATCATTACCCTGTCCATATTTCTCTTCCTGCAGTTTTCCAGATTCAGCCTTACCATCTCTTTTGCATACCCCTTATTCCGCTCGTCCCGGCGCACAGTATACCCCATATGGCCTGCCCAAAGCCCCAGAACCGGATGATTGATATGGTGCCGCAGGTCAATGATTCCCACTACCTTATTATCACTGGTACGGACGGCAAGATATGTAGTGGATGTCACCATTCCCTTAGGACAGGTATCGTCATGTTCCATCATTGCCAGATAATCCAGCCACTCATTTATGTTCTGGCATTTTCTCAGACCATTGCAGCCGGCAAAAGAATCCTTATCTTCCGTTTCTATCATTTCCCTGCGGAACTGCATCACGTCATCACCATATTCCATGGATGGCGCAATTAATTTTATTTCTTCCATTTCTATCCTCCCTGTTTTCTGATTCCGCCCATCCTCCGGCGGCATAATCCACAGTCAATTCGCCTCAGGCGCTCCCCTGACATATCTCCTGAGATATCACTTTCAGCAGTTTTGCTTCCTTTGCTGTAATCCCCTCAATGCATCCTTTCCAATTCTTACTTTATTACATCCTTTCCATGCCTTACCTTATTACATCCTTTCCATGCCTTACCTTATTGCATCCTTTCCAATCCTTACCTTATTACATCCTTTCCATGCCTTACCTTATTGCATCCTCTCCAATCCTTGCCTTATTTCGTCAGATGCCCTTGCGCTCAGGAATACCCCCCTGTCCACTTTATTGTTCCTACCCATCTGGTTCCTGTCATGTCCCCTGATAGGTTGTATTATATGTCTGCTCCATAGGGTGCATCATACTTTGAATTCTCTATTTGCTCATAAACCAAATCGCTGTCATACTCAGGTGAAAATCTGCCTGCTGTTTCGTAAATCGGCGCAATCACGGAGATATCCTCTTCCAGCTCTTCCGCAATTACTTCCAATGCTCTGCCTTTCCTCATTTTTTTGCAAACCAGCTGTACCAATCCTTTTTCAATTCCCTTTTCAATCCCTTTTTTAATTCCCTTCTCAATCCCTTTTTTAATTCCCTTTTCAATCCCTTGTTCAATTCCATCATTAACCAGCATCTGCCCTAACAACGTCATAGAAAATACCTCCTTAACTTTCATCAATTCCTCTTCCCTTAAAAACTTTATCGCCAACGCGTATAATACAGACTGCATCCGTGACCGTTCTTCCCTGCCCAGGACACCATCTGCCCTTTTTATAATCTTCATGCTTCTTTCAATCCGTTCCAGCTGCGGCATACTACCGCCCATCAGCGGTGTCAGAAGCACTTCCAGCAGCTCTTCACGTTTACAGCACATGCAGCCCTCAGACCCTTCTGTGTCCTCTATCGCTTCAAGCTTCTGCTCTAATGCTTCAATCACCTGCCCGCCATCCCGATCCTTCATTCTGATGACCTGCACATGATATGTATTCAGTCCCTCCGCCAGCTCGGATTTCAGATTCGATACCTGCGCACTGCACAAAACATATGTTGATACCGCTGTCTTGTAATGATAGCCGACCACAGCCTCATACGCCCGGAACCGCCGAAGGTCATCCTCGGATATACTGTCACTTTCAAACTCCAGGTGCTTCCATGTGCCGTCTTCCATTTCATAGTTAAAATCTTCCAGAAAGTCCTTCACTTCCAGATATACCTGTTCTGTGGGCGCAGCTCTCTTCACTTTCCCCTCCACGCCCAGAAGGGAAAGCAGCTCCTCACCCATAAACATAGCCGCCGACTTCATAACACGGTCTTCCAGCGGCTGATTCCCTGCGGAATCATTTTCACTTTTTCCCATATGCCCTCCTATACAGCAGGAGCCATATAAAGGCTGTCTTCATTATATAATGTTTTCTGTCTTTACACAATCAGTTTTTTCAGGCAGCTGTTCCTGCAGTTTCCGTTTCATAACGCTTCCCAAACAATGGATTCTTTTCTCTGATTTTCCTGTTTTCTTCTTCCGTTTTAAAACTCCTTAAAATGAATTCATCTCCCGACGAGGGGACTGAATGCCGGATTCCGGCTCTTTGCCAGACGACAAGGGCGAACCGCCCCATGAAATAAATATTTGATATAATGATGACTTGCATTATATGGCAGCCAGCGCCTGATGCAGTCTATTCTAACAGATTTCCGGCCTGTTGACAAGCCCATTGAGCACTCCGAACGGATAAAGATATTCCTGCTATTTCTGTTTTGATACTATTCTCGCACCACCGTCACAATGCATGTAACAATTATAACTTATACAATTATAAAAATACTTGATAATTTACAATCAAGCATGATAATATTATTTTATCAAACAATATTGTGATTGTCAGCCAGCTGGTGAGGGAGGTCTGGATAAGCAGAAATGATATATGCGTCAGGCTTCTCTATCTGCCAGAAATGCAGAATTTCTTTGATGGAAGCTGCAAGACACAGGAAGAATATATCCGGCGGAAGTATACAGAGATCACCCTTAAGAAGAAAAATGCCGTTGAAAAAGAATTTACTTATGATGACAGAAAACGAAATGTATTAATCAGGGGGAGCTTATGAGAGTAATAAGGAATTGATCTACACATTGATTACAAAACTGAGTAATGTGTTGTTTATGAGAAATGAACTGCAAAAGAGGCAATTGATATTTTGGAGAGAGGTGATTGATGAATGGATGAAAACAATACAATCAAAGGAGCCGTTATTCTGGCCAGCGGTTATGGCAGACGTATGAGAAAAACAGCATGTTTTCCATCAAAGCCAATGACGATGATAGGGGCAAAACCGTTAATTTCTTACGCCATAGATTTGTTGATTGAGAGTGGAGTGGAGAAAATATTTATTGTTTATCATTCGGTCACAGCAGATATTTTAAGGCTTACAGATTGTGACAGCAGATATGTAAATTATCTGGAATTCGTTGAAGAAGATGTGCAAAAGGGTACACTATTAAGCTTTTCACGAGTAAAACAGCTATTAGAACCTCCTTTTCTTATGGTTTTTGCAGATATTATTGCGGAAAAGGATGATTTCATTGACATGCTGAATATGGGGAAAAAATATATTGGAAGCAAAGCAGACTTGGTTATTCAAACCGTAAATTCGCCATCGTTTTTATCTGAAAGAGCATTTCTTACTGAAAATAATAAAGTTATAAAATATCAGAAAAATGGTATTACCGGAGAGGGAAACAGCAATTGTGATGTAAGGTATGGGGGGATGGTCTGCCTTTGGCTCAGTGATCCGTTTTCACTTGTAGATATGTATTTATCCCGTCATGTCTATAAGCTTTCTGTTTTTTTAGAAGATTATGTTCCAAATCATCTTGTTTACGAAATGGGAATCAAAGATATGTGGGATGTTGATACACCAGAGGCGGCATTAATGACAGAAGAAATACTAATGAAGAGAGGATATTGATATGTCTGTGTTAAGTAATGTTGATATTAAGGAGATAATCAGCAGCGATAGAGGAATACTTATATTAAATAGAAATGATGATAATATTACAGGTTCTGGATACGACCTCAGGATAGGGTTTATTTGTGATGCTGATACAGGCGAATGCCCTTCTGTAAATGAAGAGAAAGAGAACAGATATGAACTTCTGCCAGAACATAGATATTTGATTGTCAGTAAGGAATACATATATCTTTCGGGGCAATACATGGCAACATTATATTCGAGGGCGTCTTATGCTTTAAAAGGGTTATTGGTAACATCTACAACTGTTGACCCTAACTATTCAGGGTGCATATATACCTCGCTTATTAATGCCTCAAGGGAAACAGTATTTATTAAACAACAAAATGCATTTGCAACGATGGTGATTCATGAACTCTGTACACTGACAACAACAAATGTATCGAAAAATGAAGCAGGAAGACCAATGACGGCTCGGGAAACTTTAAACGGAACATATTGCAACGTCAATGAGAAAGCAGGAAATGCAGCAATCAGATATGGGGCTAATATTCAGCAGCAGGTGCAGGATGAATATGACAAGGCTAAAAATAGAATAAGCATACGGTATCAGCAGCAAAAAGATGCCCAGACAATGGAAGAAAAAGAAACAGCATTAAAAAACCAAATTAATGAGATTGAGCAGAAATTGGAAAATCTGCAGGAAAAATTAACCAAAGAGCGGAAAAAGCGTTATTTGCTCAGTGGAATATTGGCATTTTTTGTTACCTTATTAACATTTGCAATTTGTTATGTATTTTGGGGATGGGCTTCTATATCATTCATAGTTTCCGGCCTTGTAGGAATCATCGGTTTTTTGAGTTCAATTGTGACGCTGGGGGATCATTTAAAAAAAGCAATTTGGTGAAATGTCAAGAGGAAAATAAAAAAGATTTTCTTGAAGAA